>URBS01000030.1 GCA_900546085.1 uncultured Collinsella sp. | reverse complement strand
CGTGCCCGCCCGCAATATATTTGATTGCCTGCTCGGGCAGTCCTACGCAAGACGAAGGCCACATTAAGTGGCCTTCTTTGCGTGTGGAACTCGCGATCAATCAAATATATTGCGGGCGGGCACGCGGCCCAGTCGGCTTTACGACAGCACAATACCGCCAAGCCAGCCCCAACGCACGCCAGAGCCAGTACCATAAAAGCTAATGAACGAATCAAGCGACTTAGACGTAATGGCGCCCTCGTTGCTCATTACGATGCCGCCGCCAACATAGATACCCACATGACCGTAGATAAGGCCCGGAGCACCCGTGCCGCTATGCGAGGAGTCGGCCACGATCATGCCCACCTGCAGCGCCGAGCGGTCGGAGCTATAGCACCAGGCGTTGAACATGTCGCAGGCGTTGCCGCCAAAGTAGCCAACGCCGGCGTTACGGAAGACATTGGTAACCCACGCCGCGCACCAGTTCTGACCCGGCGAAGGCGTGGAGTAGCACGCGTTGACGACGGCCTGCTGCTTGCCCGAGCCGGCATTCTGCTGCGGAGTTCCGGGCGCATACGATCCACCGCCCGAGCTCGAACCACCCGAGTAGGAATTGTTCTTGTTCGCGGCGGCCGCGGCAGCGGCGGCCTTCCTAGCGGCCTCCTCGGCCTGGGCGGCAGCGAGAATCTCGGAATCGCGCTGAGCCATGAGCTCCTTGACGTCGTCGGAAAGACCGTTCAGCACGGTCTGGACCTCTTGCTGCTTGGCCTGCATATCCTGCATCTGAGCCGTCTGCTGGTCCTTGAGTTTCTCCAGGTTGGCCTTTTGTGCTTCGAGCTCGGTCTTCTGCGCGTCGAGCTCAGCCTGAATCGTCTGGATATCCTCGATGGCATCGCGGTCGCTCTTGTTGATCTTCTCAACGTAATGCGCGTTGGCGACGAGTTCCTCAAACGAGCCAGAGGCCAGCAGCAGCGACAGGATGTTCGTGCCGCCGGACTTGTAACTGGCGGCCACGCGATCGGAAAGGTCGTTGCGCTTCTTCTTGAGCTCGGCCTTCTTTTCATCGATCTGGGCCTGCGTGTCGTCAATCTTGCCCTGGACATTCTCGATGTCGTTGAGGGTCTGGGCATTCTTGTTGGCCAGCGCCGCATACTCATTTGCGATGCTGTCGAGCTGGGCCTGAACCTCGTCGAGTTGGGCCTGGGCGGCATTCAATTTATCGGTGGTTTCTTTGGAAGCCTCCGCCGCATGGGCGCGAGTGGGCAGGCCAAAAAGAACTGCCGCAGAAGCGGCGCCGAACAAGGCCTTGAGGGCAGTGCGGCGCGAGAGCTCCTGGGAAAGGATGGAATCGCTGTTTGGTGACATATGTACTCCGTTACATGCTTATTTATATGTCGCTCAACTCATACATATTAGCGCACATATGGCGCGTCCCAACGATTTCCACGAACGGCAGGAAACCACAAGGTCGGCGGCTCGTAAGCAATTGTCAAATTTGAGGTAACAATTGAGCAAGCTCTTATATGAGTACGTTAACATAATCCTCTGCTTTTCCTACAGTGCACCATTTGGGCGTCCTCGCCTGCGCTATACTCCCCTCTAGAAGTGTTCCTGATTCGATAGGAGACTACATGTCCAAAGCACTCGACCCCAAAGACACCTGCGTCCTCGTTACCGGTGGCGCCGGCTTTATCGGCTCGCACACCGTCGTTCAGCTGCTCGAGGGTGGCTACCAGGTCGTCATCGTCGATGATCTCTCCAACTCCAGCGCCGTCGCCGTCGACCGCGTCAAGACCATCGTGGGCGACGAGGCCGCCAAGAACCTCACCTTCTACGAGGCCAACGTGCTCGACCGCGATGCGATGAACAAGATCTTCGATACCCATCAGATCGACCGCGTCATCCACTTTGCCGGCTTTAAGGCCGTCGGCGAGTCGGTGAGCAAGCCCGTCGAGTACTACCACAACAACATCGAGAACACCCTGGTGCTCATCGACGTCATGCGCAACCATGGCTGCAAGTCCATCATCTTCTCGAGCTCCTCGACCGTCTACGGCGACCCGGACAACCCGCCCGTCACCGAGGAAGACCCCAAGAAGCCCGCAACCAACCCCTATGGCTGGACCAAGTGGATGATCGAGCAGATCCTTATGGACGTCCACACCGCCGACCCCGAGTGGGACGTCGTGCTGCTCCGTTACTTCAACCCCATCGGCGCTCATCCGTCGGGCCTGATCGGCGAGGACCCCAAGGGCATCCCCAACAACCTGGTGCCCTATGTCGCCCAGGTCGCCGTGGGCAAGCTCGAGGCCGTTCAGGTCTTTGGCAACGACTACCCCACCCCCGACGGCACCGGCGTGCGCGACTACATCCACGTGTGCGATCTGGCCTCTGGTCACGTTGCCGCCCTTAACTGGATGAACGGCAAGACCGGCGTCGAGATCTTTAACCTGGGCACCGGCACCGGCACCTCGGTACTCGAGGTCGTCGCTGCCTTCTCCAAGGCCTGCGGCAAGGAGCTGCCCTATGTGATCCGCGAGCGCCGCGCCGGCGACATCGCCGCCAACTGGTGCGATGCCTCCAAGGCCGAGCGCATGATGGGCTGGAAGGCCCAGTACGATATCGCGGACATGTGCCGCGACAGCTGGAATTGGCAGAGCCACAACCCCAACGGCTTCGCCGACGCCGAGTAGCAAAAACCTACATACCGTTCTTGCCCCGATCTCACGTTGTGAGGTCGGGGCTTTTTTCATGGCATGTAGCCATTCGCCGAAAATCGACCAACTTTTTTATCTTTCCTGTACATGTTTAAACAACATGTTTTACAATAGGCGTATCGAATCAGAACATCGGAGGCGGACTGCACACCCATCGGCAGGCCGACCCCACAACAAGAAGGTTGGTGAGCGCATTCATGGAGCGTGCAAGCGGCGTCCTCATGCCCGTCTCATCTCTGCCCGGACCATACGGAATCGGCGGCTTTGGCTGGAATGCCTACGACTTCGTCGATTTTCTCGCCTCGTGCAAACAACATTACTGGCAGATTCTGCCCCTTACGACGACCAGCTATGGCGATTCGCCCTATCAGTCGTTCTCGGCCCGCGCAGGCAACCCCAACTTTATCGACTTTGCCGAGCTTATCGAGGCAGGGTATCTGGAGCAGCGCGATATCGATGGCGTGTATCTGGGATCCGACCCCAGCAATGTCGACTACGGTGCCATCTTTGGTGGCCGCCGTCAGATTCTCGACCGCGCCGCCGAGCGCTTTGCTGCCGACAAGCCGGCCGATTTCGATGACTTTATCCAGGCCAACGAGGACTGGCTCATCCCCTACTGTGAGTTCATGACCGTCAAAGAGGAGTGCGGTCTCAAGGCGTTTTGGGAGTGGCCCGCGGAACTCCGCACCCGCGGCGAGGCTTCCGCCAAGGTCTGCGCCGACCATCCGGCGCGTATGCTCTACCACCAGATGACGCAGTACTTCTTCGATCGCCAGTGGAGCCGCCTCAAGGCCTATGCCAACGAGCGCGACATTCTCATCATCGGCGACCTGCCCATCTATGTCTCGCGTGACTCCGTCGAGATGTGGGCGACGCCTGAGCTCTTTAAGATCGACACCGCCGGCAATCCCGTGAGCGTCGCTGGCACGCCGCCCGACCAGTTCTCGGCCACCGGCCAGTACTGGGGCAACCCCATCTACGACTGGGACGCCATGGAGTCCGACGGCTTCTCCTGGTGGGAGGGCCGCATTCGCGCCGCCCTCGACATGTACGACGTCATCCGCCTGGATCACTTCCGCGGCTTCGAGGCCTATTGGGAGGTGCCGTTCTCCTCGCCCGATTCGTCCTACGGTTCGTGGACGCAGGGTCCCGGCCTCAAGTTCTTCAAGACGCTCGAGGAAAAGCTCGGCACGCTGCCCATCATCGCCGAGGACCTGGGCTTCCTCACCCCCGGCGTCATCGACATGCGCGACAACTCGGGCTTCCCCGGCATGAAGATCCTGCAGTTTGCCTTTGAGGGCACCAACTCGTACTACCTGCCGCATAACTACATCGCCAACACCGTCGCCTATGTGGGCACCCACGATAACGAGACGGCGCGCGGTTGGTTTGAGGGAACGGCCACCCCGCGTCAGCGCGAGCAGGCAGCCCTGTACACCCATCAGCAGGCCGGCGAACCCATGGCAGATGCACTCAATCGCACCATCGCCGCCAGCGTGAGCGACACGTGCATCTACACCATGCAGGACCTGCTCAACTTGGGCAACGAGGCGCGCATCAACACCCCTGCCACGCTGGGCGGCAACTGGACCTGGCGCATGCTCGACGGCGCCATCACCCGCGAGCTCGAGCACAAACTCACCGACTGGACCGAGACCTACTTCCGCATCCCGTCGGAAGCCGAAATCGAGCTTCCTCAATAGGAGCTACCACGCCCGACCCCTCCCCACCGTGCGGACGCGCTTGCTTTTCCCGCGCGAGGCCACCCCAATCCCCTCGCGCGGGCTTCTTATGAATTGCAGACATGAAACAACCCATCACAGGAGAAAACATGCCCCAAATTAACCTCATGGAACTCGCCGAGCAGTCTTTTGGCACCTCGCTCGAGCAGCTCGACGACCGTCGCATTTACAAGCTGCTGGTCAAACTCGTGCAGGAGCGCTCCGCCACCTGCCCGCTCAACAACGGCAAGAAAAAGCTCTATTACATTTCCGCCGAATTTTTGATCGGCAAGCTGCTCATCAACAACATGATCGACCTCGGCATCTACGACGAAGTTAAGGACCAGCTCACCGCCGCAGGCCACGACCTCAACAAGATCGAGGAATTCGAGGTCGAGCCGTCGCTCGGCAACGGCGGCCTGGGCCGCCTGGCCGCGTGCTTCCTGGATTCCATCGCCACGCTGGGCTTGACCGGCGATGGCGTGGGCCTCAACTATCACTACGGCCTGTTCCGTCAGCGCTTTGTCGACAACCAGCAGAAGGCCGTCCCCGACGAGTGGCTCGGTGAGCAGGACATCCTAGTCGACGACGACCGCTCCTACACCGTCGAGTTCGGCGATTTTGCCGTTACCTCCAAGCTCGTCAACATCGACGTGCCCGGTTACGGCCAGCCCACCAAGAACCGTCTGCGCCTGTTCGACCTGGCGAGCGTCGACGACGGCCTGGTCCCCGGCAGCTCCATCGACTTCGACAAGACCGAGATCGCCAAGAACCTCACCTTGTTCCTCTACCCCGACGATTCCGACGAGCAGGGCCGCCTGCTTCGCATCTACCAGGAATACTTCATGGTGAGCAACGCCGCCCAGCTCCTGATCGACGAGGCCATCGAGCGCGGCAGCAACCTGCACGATCTGGCCGACTACGCCGTGGTCCAAATTAACGACACGCACCCCACCATGGTCATCCCCGAGCTCATTCGCTTGCTCACCACCGAGCATGACATCGAGTTTGACGAGGCCGTGACCATCGTACGCTCCATGGTCGCCTACACTAACCACACGATTCTTGCCGAGGCGCTCGAGAAGTGGCCGCTCGCCAGCCTGCAGAAGGTCTCCCCTGCCATCGCCGACATTATCGTTAAGCTCGATGAGATCGCGAAGGCCGAGCACGATGACCCGCGCGTCGCCATCATCGACGAATACGACACCGTCCACATGGCCCACATGGACATCCATTTTGGCTTCTCCATCAACGGCGTAGCCGCCCTCCACACCAAGATCCTGGAGGACACCGAGCTTCATCCGTTCTACGAGATCTATCCCGAGAAGTTCTCCAACAAGACCAACGGCATCACCTTCCGCCGCTGGATCCATGGGGCCAACCCCGCGCTCGCCAGCCTGCTCGACGATGTGATCGGCACCGACTGGCGCAGCACCGGCGATCTGAGCAAACTCGCCAAGTTCGCCGACGACAAGGACGTTCTTGAGCGCCTGGCCGCCACCAAGGTCGAGGCCAAGGCCATCATGCGCCAGTTCATGGCGCTCGAGCAGGGCGTGACCATTCCCTCCAACGCCATCATCGACGTCCAGGTCAAGCGCATCCACGAGTACAAGCGTCAGCAGATGCTCGCGCTCTACATCATCTGGAAGTACTTCGATATCAAGAACGGCAACAGGCCTAAGCACCCTGTCACCATCATCTTTGGCGGCAAGGCGGCGCCTGCCTACACTATCGCGCAGGACATCATCCATCTGATCCTGACGCTGTCGCAGTGGATTGCAAACGACCCCGACGTGGCTCCCTACCTGCAGGTTGTCATGATCGAGAACTACAACGTCACCGCCGCCGAGCGCGTGATCCCCGCCGCTGACATCTCCGAGCAGATCAGCCTGGCCTCCAAGGAGGCGAGCGGCACCTCCAACATGAAGTTCATGCTCAACGGCGCCCTAACCCTGTGCACGCTCGACGGTGCCAACGTGGAGATTGCCGAGCTCGTGGGCGACGAGAACATCTATACCTTTGGTGCCTCGTCCAAACAGGTCGAGCAGCTCTACGCCGACGGCACCTACAACGCCGGTGCGCTCTACCGCAAGCCCGGCATTAAACTGCTGGTGGACTTCATCACCAACCCGGCCTTTATGGCAACCGGCAACGCCGAGCGCCTGCAGCGCCTGCACGACGACATTAAGGGCAAGGACTGGTTTATGGCCCTGCTCGACATTGAGGAGTACATCCAGACCAAGGAGCGCGTGCTGGCCGACTACGAGGACCAGGACGCCTGGATGCGCAAGGCGCTCATCAATATCGCCAACGCCGGCACCTTCTCGTCCGACCGTACGATCTCCCAGTACAACGACGAGATCTGGCACCTGAGCTAGCTCATTCCCCTTACCCATCCTCTTGAGAAACGGAGTCGTGGCAACACGGCTCCGTTTTTTGTGCCCGCACGTTACCCTGTGATCCGACTCGGCCAAACAATCTCGATCCGTAGCAATTACTCAACCAAAACGGTCCCAGCCGTTACAGATTGAGACATACCGGCCCCTCCCCTTGGGTTTATCTCAATCTGTAACATCTAGCAGGTGTAATTCGCCTTTGGTGTTACAGATTTAGATGAAATGGTTAGCTCAGCGGAACCGTCTCGATCTGTAACATCTAACGTCCGAAATCGGCCCTATCCGTTACAGATCGAGACAAACGACCGGTCAGACAGTCCCAACACAAAGAAAGGCTCCCCTCTCGCCCAGTGGACGGGAGGGGAGCCTTATATGTGACCGCGGCAAAAGGATGGCAAAGCCGCAGTCGCCCAAAGGAAGGGCCTGGTTGCACCGGGCCTAGATAAGGTTCTTGCCAGAGACCTTATCGAAGAGGTGGGTCGCGTTCTTCTCAAACTTGAACCAGATGGGGTCGCCCGCCTTGAGCGCGCCCTTGGCCTCGAGGTCGACGACGGGAATGATCAGGACAAACTGGCCGTCGGGAGCAGTCACGTGGACATGCTCGGTCGAGCCCATGAGCTCGGTCACCTCGACGGTGCCCTGGAGCGCACCCTCCTCGCCCTTGTCGGCAAGCAGAATCTGCTCGGGACGCACGCCGGCCGTGATCTCCTTCACGTCGCCGCCGTCCCAGTTGAGAGCAAGCTGAGCGCAGGTCTCGGGGGCGAGCGCCACGTTCATATCCTCGGTCTTGACGGTAAAGCCGTTGCCCGAGCGCACCAGCTGGGCATCGAAGAAGTTCATCTGCGGCACGCCGATAAAGCCGGCGACGAAGATGTTCGCGGGATGGTTGAAGACCTCCTGCGGGGTGGCGATCTGCTGGACGACGCCATCCTTCATGACCACGATACGGTCACCGAGGGTCATAGCCTCGGTCTGGTCGTGAGTAACATAAATGAACGTGCCCTTGATCTCATGACGCAGCTTAATGAGCTCGGCGCGCATCTGGTTACGAAGCTTAGCATCCAGGTTGGACAGGGGCTCGTCCATCAGAAAGACCTTGGGGTCACGTACGATGGCGCGGCCGATGGCGACACGCTGACGCTGGCCGCCGGAGAGTGCCTTGGGCTTACGGTCAAGATACTCGGTAATACCCAGGATCTCGGCAGCGGAGCGAACCTTGCGGTCGATCTCGTCCTTGGGGACCTTCTTGAGCTCGAGCGTAAACGCCATGTTCTCGTACACCGTCATATTGGGGTACAGAGCATAGCTCTGGAACACCATGGCGATGTCGCGGTCCTTGGGAGCGACGTCGTTGACGCGCTTGCCGTCGATGAGCACGTCGCCCGAGGTGATATCCTCCAGGCCGGCGACCATGCGCATCGTCGTGGACTTACCGCAGCCAGAAGGGCCAACGAGGACGATGAACTCCTGGTCGTGAACGGTGAGGTTGAAGTCCTCTACAGCGAGCACACCGTCCTCGGTAACCTTGAGGTTGTGCTTCTTCTCCTCGGTTTTCTTCTTTTTGCCAAAGAAGCCCTTCTTTTTTGACTCGTTGTTGGGATACACCTTCTGAACATGTTTGAGAACGATCTCGGCCATGTCTTTACCTTTCGATACGCGGCGCCGCGCTGAGAGGCGCCGCCAAAACTTGCAAAACAGTTACGGCATCAGCCCTTGACGGCACCTGCCACAACGCCGTCAATGATGTACTTCTGGCAGAAGATGTACATGATGACGATGGGGATGACGACCATCATGATGCATGCCATCATGGGGCCGAGCTCGACGTGGCCATAGCCGCCACGGAAGTACTGGATCAAGATAGGAATGGTCTTGTACTTGGTGGAGTCGAGCGTAAGGTAGGGCAGCAGATAGTCGTTCCAGACCCACATGGTCTCAAGGATGCCGACCGAAAGATAGGTGGGCTTCATAATGGGAAGGACGATCTTAAAGAACACCTGGACCGGGTTGCAGCCGTCGATCATGGCCGCTTCCTCAATCTCGAGCGGGATGTTCTTGACGAAGCCGGCGAACATAAAGACCGCGAGGCCCGCGCCAAAACCAAGGTAGATGAAGCAGATGTTAAACGGCGTGTTAAAGCCGATGCGGTCCGCGAGGTTGGACAGCGTGAACATGAGCATCTGGAACGGTACGACCATCGAGAAGACGAACAGGTAATAGAAGAAGTTCGAGATCTTGCTGTTGACGCGCACCACGTACCAAGCGCACATGGAGCAGCACACCAGAATCAGCACGACCGACGTGACCGTGATGATGAGCGAGTACATAAACGCCGAGGCAAAGCCCTGCTCGTTCAGAGCGTGCACGTAGTTTGCGAGGCCGTTGAACGTCTCGGGCGTGAGCAGATCGAACGCCGTGGTGGTGCTGATTGCGGTCGCTTTCTTAAAGGAATTGAGCGCAATCATGAGCACGGGGTAGATCCATGCGAGCGACAGGATCGTAAAGAAGATCGAGAGCGCGCGGTTGATAGCCTTATCGCGTTTCATTACTGCTGCACCTCCTTGGACCTCGTGGCCTTAAGCTGGATCATAGAAATAGCGACAACCAGGATGCAGAAGATAACTGCCTTGGCCTGACCGATGCCCTGCCATGCGATGCCAGCACGCGAATAGAACGTGTTGTAGATGTTCAGGGCGAGCATCTCGGTGGAGTGCGCCGGGGCGCCACCGGTAAGGGCGAGGTTCTGGTCGAACAGCTTAAAGCCGTTGGTGATGGACAGGAACAGGCAGATGGTGATGGTCGGCATCAGGTTGGGGATCTTAACCTTCCAAAACGTCTGCCATGCCGTAGCGCCATCGACCTTGGCGGCCTCGATGTAGTCAGACGGGATGGACTGCAGACCGGCGATGTAGATGATCATCATGTAGCCGACCTGCTGCCACAGGGTCAGGATGATAAGGCCCCAGAAGCCAGCAGCAGAGTTAAGGGCGATGAGCTGGGCGCCCACGTTGGAGAGCAGGCAGTTGATCAGAATCTGCCAAATGTAGCCCAGCACGATGCCGCCGATCAGGTTAGGCATAAAGAAGATCGTACGGAAGATGTTGGTGCCCTTGAGCGCTTTGCGGGTGAGCGCCTGCGCGATGGCCAGCGCGATCACGTTGATGAGCACCGTCGACAGGAAGGCAAACGCCACGGTAAAGAAGAACGACGTGGAGAACTGCGGATCGGACAGCGCGCGCACGTAGTTCTCGATACCGACAAAGTGCGCGTTATTGATGGTAATAAACTGGCAGAACGAGAGATAGAAACCCTGGATAAAGGGAATCACGAACCCGATCATAAACGCCAGGCACGTGGGCAGCATAAAGAGCGGCCACCAGCGCTTGAGTGCTTTGCCCATAGAAGGGTCCTTTCAATATGCAGGGGGCGGGCAAACCTACGTCTGCCCGCCCCCTGTCGCTAATCAGATAGCTTGGGCAGCAACTGCTTACTCGGAAGCAGCCTTCTCGGTCTTCCAGCCATCGACGAAGGCGTTCTTGACGCCGTCCCACTTGGTGTTGTCGGCAGCATAAGCGATGAGAGCCTGCTTGAGGTTCTTCTTCCACTCCTCGGAGGGGATGTAAACGAAGTCCCAAGCGACGGTCTTCTTGCCGTCCTTGGCCATAGCAACGGCCTGCTGCGAGAAGACGTTGGTGGTCTCCTTAGCGCTCTTGAACGGGGCGGTCAGACCCATCTTGTCAGCGATGATGCTGGTGGCGGTGTCAGAAGTGACGCACCAATACATGAAGTCCTCGGTGGCCTTCTGGGCATCCTCGGAAGCCTGGGAGCTGACGCACCAGTAGTTCTCGCCGCCGGAGCACAGGCCCTGGTTCTCCTCGCCGTCGACGCCGATGTAGATCGGCAGCATGCCGAGCTGGTCGTCGGTCATACCGGCCTTGGTGAGGTCGGCGTAGGCCCAAGAGCCGTTCTGGTAGAAGACGGCCTTGCCGGTTGCGAACTCGTTGGTGGCGTCGTCACCGGTCTTGGAGGCGAGCTGCGAAGGATCGCAGGTGGAGTCGGTGATATACAGGTCGAAGATCTGCTTAAAGTTGTCGAGATACTCGCCCTTGATCTCGTCGTCCTCCTGATTGTGCTCCTTCTCGAACTCGTAGTAGAGCGGGAGGTTGGCGAGGTGCGTGGTGTAGCGCCAGCTGGAGGAGTCATCCATGCCGGCGGAAGTGAAGGCACCGTCAACGCCGAGCTCGTCCTTGCGGGCCTGGATGTCATCGGCGCAAGCCTTCAGCTTGTCGAAGGAGTTGATGTCCTCGGCCTTGTAGCCGGCCTTCTCGAGGAGCTCCTTGTTGTAGATGATGCCGTAGCTCTCCTGAACCCAGTCGATACCCAGATCCTTGCCGTCGGACTGCAGCGCCAGGGAGTCGTCGATGAGCTCACCGCGGAGCTTGGTGTCGGAAAGATCGGCGCAGTAGTCCTTCCAGTTCTTAAGGCCGGTGGGGCCGTTGACCTGGAACAGCGTCGGAGCGGAGCTCTTGGACATCTCGGACTTGAGCTTCTCCTCGTAGGTGTTGGAGGCGGCGGTCACGATCTTGACCTCGACGCCCTTCTCCTTCTTGTACGCCTTGGCGATCTCCTTCCACTCCTTGTCGACCTCAGGCTTAAATTGGAGGAAGTAGACCTCGGCAGCGTCACCAGAAGCAGAGGAGCCGGAGCCGGCAGAACCACCACAGCCCACGAGACCCAGACCAAGAACCGCAGCCGCGGAGCCAGCGAAGCCCAGGAACTGCCTTCTGCTCATTTCGTTCTTCATTACAATCCACCCTTTCACACCGTGGCGGCACCCTTTGCCGCCGCCTTCGGAGATTGGCTCGGGGACTTTGCCCCTTTTGCTGATTTGTACAATACGCTATTTGGCTAGTTGTTTGAACAAGTATTACTAGAGCGGTAGAAAAACTTCGGTGAACGGTAATTTCAACTTGATACTTGACAAGTTTTGTATAAACAATTACTTGTTATCGAATGCAGAGAAAACGCCCGGTCAAGCCGATGCATCGTCGGTTTGACCGGGCGTTTTCTCTTTGAGGACATGAGTCTCGTCAGGCTGCGAGCTAGCCGGCTATCGCTTGGAGTTAACGCGGTAGTGGAAGATCTCGGGGTGTGTGCGAGCGTGCGTCACCTCAAATAAGATGCCGTCCGAGGTGTACGACTGGCTCTCCATGACGGCGACGCAGTTGTACTTGCCAAGGTCCAAGTAGCTGCAGTCCTCATCGTTGGCAAGCTCGACGCTCACCGTACGGCGGCTCGCCATCACTTTGACGCCACGCTTGTGCTCCAGATAGTCGTAGATAGAGCTTGCCGCAATCTCGGGGGTCAGGCCCTTGGCGATCGACTCCAAAAAGTAGCCGTGGTCCACCTGGCGCGCGCTGCCGTTGAGGCTTCGGACACGCACGACGCGAATCAGCTCCTCGCCCACCTTAAAGCCAAGGCGGCGCGACAGTTGCTCAGTGCAAATCAAATGATCAAAAGACTTGACCTCGGTCGATGCGACGGCATTGTTGCGTTTTGCGAACTCGCCAAACGACTCAACCTCTTCGAGTGCGCCCAGCATGTCGGTTTCGCCCTTAAGCCAAATAACGCGCACGCCCTTGCCGTGTATAGGCTGCACAAACATCTGGTCGGCCAGCATGCTCAAGGCGCGTCGAACGGTATTGCGCGTGCAGCCAAACTCCGCGGTCAGCTCGGCTTCGGTTGGCAGCATCTCCTGAAACGCATAGGTCCCGTTAATGATGCGCGAACGGATCTCGCGGTAGATTCCTTCGTAAATCGCTTTTGGCATAACTTCACCTCTAATGAATATGTATGGCTAGGCACGATAGCATTTCTTAAAGTTGTTTAAACCGATTATCGGTAAAGTACGGATTATTTACCGTCGACGGTTCCCCCGAAACCCAAATCGGACCGAATCAAAACCGTCAATGCGGCAAGCAGCCAGTCCTCTACAATGAGTTCATTGTTTAAACGTTCTTGCTCGCACAGCATGTTGCATCCGGAAGGCATATTATGCTGCAGAAAATCCAACGCTTTGGCGGGGCAATGTTCGCGCCCGCCATGCTGTTTTCTATATCAGGCCTCATGGTCGGCATCTCCGCCCTCGCAACGACCGTGGATATCGTCGGCGACCTCGCCGTATACGGAACCCCCTGGTACGTTTTCTGGACTATCATTCAGCGCGGCTCGTGGACGGTCTTTAAGCGCCTTCCACTCCTTTTTGCCGTAGCGCTGCCTATCGGCCTTGCCCAAAAGCAACCGGCACGCTGCTGCCTCGAGGCGCTCGTAGCCTATTTTGCCTACTGTTTCTTTTTGAGCGAGATCATTAAGCTGAGCGGAGACAACCTTGGGCTTAAGTACCCGTCGTTTTTGACCTCCGCTAGCGGCATCACCGTCATCGACGGCATCAAGACGCTCGACACCGGCATTATCGGCCCGCTGGCGGTGTCGGCAACCGTCGTCGCGATCCATGACCGCTTCTACGATGCCAAGGTTCCCGATTGGCTCGGCACCTTCTCGGGTTCCTCGCTGGTCTACCTCATCAGCTTTTTTGCCGTGTTTGCCCTTGCCGCCATCTCGGCCGCCATCGTGCCTTTCGCATACGCTGTGACCGAAACGCTGCGCCACGCACTTGCGGGCGTCGGCCCCTTCGGCGTGGGCATCTTTGTGTTTTTGGAGCGAGCGCTCGAGCCCATGGGGCTGCACCATCTGCTCTATATGCCCATCTATTACGACAATCTGGTCATTCACGACGGTATTTACGCCACGTGGACCAACCTGCTCCCCATTCTCTCCCATAGCACGCGCCCTTTAAATGAACTTGCGCCCTGGGCAGGTTTTACCGCCACCGGCTGGGGCAAGCTCTTTGGCCTTCCCGCCATCGCGGCAGCATTCTATTTCACCGCCAAACCCGAACGCCGCGCCGGCCTTAAGGTCATCCTTTTGCCCGCCATCGTCGCCTCGGTGGTCTGCGGCGTCACCGAGCCGCTCGAGTTTCTCTTTATGTTCACCTATCCCGGACTCTTTTTGCTCTACGCCGTCCTGTCCTCCTGCCTTGCCATGACCATGAACTTCTTTGGCATCGTCGGCATCTTCTCGGGCGGTCTCATGGAAATGACGGCCTTCAACTTCATCCCACTCATGCGAATGCATGCCGGCTCCTACCTTTTGGCGCTCGGTATCGGTCTGATGTTTAGCGCTGTCTTTTTTCTGGTCTTCCGGGGCCTCATTCTGGCTTTCGACCTAAAAACCCCAGGCCGCGAGGATCATATCGCCAGCGATGCGGCGCTCGCACGTCTGACGGGAAAAAGCTCTGCCAAAGAAGGCGCGGCCCAAAACGGCACCGACAACCAATCATCCCAAGATCATCTGCTTGCTGAGCAAGTCGTTGCGCTCTTGGGTGGCGTTAGCAATATTGTAGGAGCGACCAATTGCGCCACGCGTCTGCGCGTTGAGGTCGCAGAACCTTCCGTTGTCGCAGACAACGCAGCCTTCGTCGCGGCGGGCGCCAAGGGCCTCATCATTACGGGCAAGACCGCCCAGGTGATTATTGGCATCTCCGTTCCCCGCGTTAAAGAGCATTTTGACCAGATCATGGGCCTCGAGCCGGGATTTGTGCCCACCACCTCGGCCTCCCCTGTCGCCAGCGCAGCCCATAAGCGCGGCGATATCTGCTTCTTCGATATCGACGGAACACTCGCCTGGCAAGACCCTCGAGTGGCACAAGAGCTTCCCGAGAGCGAGCGAGACCTCTCCCCCTATCCCAATGAAGCGGTCTCGCAAGCCATCCGTGATTTTGTCGCCAAGGGCAATATGGCGTTTATCTGCACAGGGCGCACGCTGAGCTGCATCCATCCAAAGCTACTCGAGCTGCCCTGGACCGGCATCGTCTGCCTCGCGGGTGGCTATGTCGAACTTGAGGGACACGTGATTCGCGATTTGGCGATGACGCCCGGCATGCTGCAGCGCCTTGCTCCCATTCTTGAGCAATCGGACGAAGTGATTCGTTTTGAGGGACTCAATGGCGTCGTTCGCATGAGTGCCGATGCGCCCGACGCCCCGGGATACGCCCGCACCGTGGGCGATGCAATTACGCAGCTGCAACATTACAGCGCCTACAAGATCTTAATGTCCACGTCGCTTGCCAACCGCATCGCTCAGGATCAAGCGTTTGAGCCGCTGCTCTGCTTTAACGAGCTCGAGCTCGAAGTGACCGAGATTTCGCCTCGCGAATGCACCAAGCGCGAGGGTATCCAGTCCGTACTCGACGCCCTCGATCCCCACCACGGAACCGTATACGGCATCGGCGACGCCAGCAATGACGTCTCGCTGATGAACGCCGTCGACGTTGGCATCGCCATGGGCAACGCGCCGGACTTCCTCAAGGAAAAGGCCGACTATGTCACCGACAGCATCGACCACGACGGCGTCGTCACCGCGCTCGAACACTTTGGGCTTATCTAGCCAAGCCCCTACCGCACTTGCGGCCGCATGGACCAATCGTCTTCAACCGCCGCGCTCGACGCCCTAATGTGGCAATATGTTGTCTGCATAATGCAACGATGCAACCTATCAAAGAATGCGAGAACCCGTGTCCAGTCCGTTTACCAGCTTTTTAGCCCAGCACTTTGACCAGATTAATGACTATCTGGCCACGTTCTTTGACGGACAGGCGACCTCTGCCGATATCGAACGCTACCTGTACGCGCCGCTCTCGGCTTTTACGGCCAACGCCGGCAAGCGCCACCGCCCGCTTATCTGCATGCTCGCCGCAACCGCAGTGGGCGGTAGCTTTGAGAGCGCCCGCAGCGCCGCGGCAGCTATCGAGCATTTCCAGTCAGGCGCGCTGATTCACGACGACATCGCCGACAACGGACAGCTTCGTCGAGGCAAGCCCTGCATGCACCTTACCGAGGGCACGGGGCTCGCCATCAATTGTGGCGACCTGGCGCTCACCATGGTCACCAAGACGGTTCTCGACGATCCCACGCTCGAGTCCGACGTGAAGCTGCGTGTGCTCCACGAGCTTACCGAGATGATCGTCCGCACCATCGAGGGTCAAGCGCTTGACCTGGGTTGGGTCCGTGACGAGCGCTTTGATATCTCGGTTGATGACTACCTGGACATGGCGACGCACAAGACCGCGTATTACAGCGGAGCCACGCCGCTTGCCGCCGGAGCCATTATCGGCGGCGGCAGCGAAGAGCAGGTCGAGGCGCTACGCGCCTTTGGCCTGCACACCGGCCTTGCCTTTCAGATTCAGGACGACCTGCTCAACTTGGTCGGCACCAAAGAGGCCGCCAACAAGGACTTCCGCACCGACATCACCGAGGGTAAACGCACGCTCGTTGCCGTGCACGCCCTGTCTGATGAGCGCCATCACGACGAGGTCGAGGCAATCCTTTCCTCGGGCACCGAGGACCCCGCGCAGCTCGCGCGCGCCGTGGAGATCTTCCAGCAGACCGGCTCCATCGAATATGCTCACGCCTACGCGCTGGACCTGACCGCAAAAGCCAAGGCTGCCATCGAGAACGTTGAGCTTGACCCGCACGCACGCGAACTGTTCCTCTCCATGGCAGATTTCTTTGTGGAGCGCCTCAACTAGCGGGGGTCACAAAACCTGTGGGCAGCGCGTTTGGGTACAAGTTGCTACACTGTTGAGTGCATGTTTATGCATTGTCTCGCGTTGTCTATCCGACACGCGCTCAAAATAGTACGAATCGTACGCCGAAAGGGGTTCGTTCATGGAACCTATTACCACGGGCATGCAGGGAGCAGCCGTCGAGGATGTTCAGTCCCGCCTTCTGCAGCTCGGTTACACCATCGATGCCGACGAGGTCGCCGACAAGCGCTTTGGCACCACCACCGAGCAGGCCGTTGGCACGTTTAGGCTCGATAGCGGCCTTGCGGCCGGTTATGCTGTCGATATCCCCTGCTGGAGCGCCCTTGTAGACGCTTCATACAAGTTGGGCGACCGCACGCTCTACCTTCGCATGCCCAATTTTCACGGCGCCGACGTCAAGGACCTGCAGCGCGCTCTCAACGTTTTGGGCTTTGCCTGTGGCGAAGACGACGGCTACTTTGGTCCGCATACCGAGGCCGCCCTGCAGCAGTTCCAGGAAAATGTCGGCCTGTTTGCCGACGGCATGGCCTTCCAGGACACCTACGCCTACATCAACCGCCTACACCATGTGTGGGAGGGCAAGCCCTCGGTCACCGAAGCCGAGTCCCGCATCGGTTTTGCGCGCGCCGCCAACGTGCTCGAGCGTTTCCAGATTGCCGTCATCGGCGAGGACCCTATCGCGCGCAGCGTAGCATCGCGCATGTGGAACATCGCCACGGCGACGACCGACAGCAGCGGCATGATGCTTTGCGATTCCGAGGTTCCGACCGATGTCGACCTGGTGCTCGAGATCGCAAGCGGCGAGTTGCCTGCAGATGCCGCCCCGCGCGCCACGATCGCCCTCGCCGAGTGCCACAACCTGGCCCAGCGCATCCGTACCGCCAATGTCGCCGCACAGCAAAAGCCGGCACGAATTCGCATCGAGCTCACCGGCATGACGCGTTACAACGGCACCTTTACCGTAAGCGACGCGCAGACCCTCGCCGTCCGCCTTCTCGATGGCGTTTGCGATGCCCTCGCAGATTAGGTAAACTAGACGAGTTGCTTTTGGGCAACACCAAACATTGGGACGTAGTTCAACGGTAGAACTCCGGTTTTTGGTGCCGGCTGTTGGGGGTTCGAATCCCTCCGTCCCAGCCCCAAAGAATATAGCGCTCCAGGCCCTTATGGACCTGAAGCGCTTTTTCGTGGGCAAGTGGAGGGATTCGAACCCGCAAGGGTGCGGAGCTGAGGAAACGCGAAGCGTTTTCCAGCGCAGCACGCAAGGAGCGAAGCGACGCAGCGGGGCGCGGCCGCCGCAGGCAGACGCGGTGTCGGCACTTGGGGACGCTCCTAAGTGCCGGCATTATAGGAACGTCCCCAAGTGCCGGCTCGGGACTATTTTCGAGGACCCTCCGAAGGACTGTGGCCAAAAAACGGCAAATATGAGTACTGTTACCGTTGTAGCTACATTATTTTCGTTAATAAAAGAAGATCTTAATGAGATTTATTCGGGTGGCGCGCGCAGACGTGGTGTAAGAGCGTCCCGAGGTCCGTCGCTGCAAGTCC
>URBS01000029.1 GCA_900546085.1 uncultured Collinsella sp. | reverse complement strand
CCCCTCGTTTTTAACCATGTCAACTGAACCTAGTTCAGTTTGGTTGATTTCCGATCTCAGCCGAACACATTGAGCGGAAAGGCCGTTCCCGCAGTCAGTCGAACGTCCCCGGGGCCCTTCTCAGGCCCCGGGGACGGCATTTTCCCAGTTGAAGGAACGGTGGAGATGTGTTTCGATGGGTCAGATTCGTGTCGTTCCGAAAAGACCGTGAACCTTTTGTGGGACACGCGGCGCCGTGGTATCATAGCCGAGTTTGTTGTCTTGGTCGGAAACCAAGACGCCTTATGCGCTGATCGGTAACCAGCGCCTGACCAATAAGGAGTCCTACCATGAAGCAGGGTATCCATCCCCAGTATGTCGAGTGCACGGTGACGTGCTCCTGCGGCAACACCTTCAAGACGCACGCTACCGTGTCCGAGATGAAGGTTGAGCTTTGCAACGAGTGCCACCCGTTCTACACCGGCCAGCAGAAGTTCGTCGACACCGGTGGACGCGTCCAGCGCTTCGCCGACAAGTTCGGTGGCGCCGCTGCCGCCCAGCTCAAGAAGGCTGAGGAGGCCAAGGCTGCCAAGGCCGCCAAGGCTGCTGAGGCCGAGGCCGCTCGCAAGGCCGCCGCTGAGGCTAAGGCTGCCGAGAAGGCTAAGCGTGCTGCTAAGTTCGCCGAGGAGGCTGCCAAGCAGGCCGCCGAGGCTCCCGCAGAGGCTCCCGCAGAGGCTCCCGTCGAGGAGGCCGCTGCCGAGGCCGAGACCACCGAGGCTGCTGAGTAAATAGCTCGCCGCGGAATCGCTCGCATTCATGGCATAAGGGCCGTGCATCCATTTGGGTGCGCGGCCCTTTTCTTTTTATTGGTGCAAACGGACCTGTCCCCATGGCGCCAAATTGGTGCGAAGGGGACAGGCTCGTTTGCACCAAATGGTAGAGATGCGGCGTTTGTCCAGATAAAACCTGCCAAAATAAACCTGTCCCTTTTTGGCAGGTTGGTCGTAGTTATTACGTGGCGGTCGAGGTCGACCGTATAGGGCGCGCCCTGTTTGGCTAAAGTACAATTATCTGTGTTTAACTCGCCCAAGGCTGCATGGCGTGGGCGATGGCCAAAAAAGGAAAACCACATGGGATTCATGTCAAAGCTGCTGTCCTTTGGATCCGATAAGGACCTTAAGCGCTACTACAAGATCGTTGACCAGATCAACGGTCTTGAGCCCCAGTTTGAGAAGATGACCGAGGAGGAACTCCGCGCCCAGACCGATAAGTTCCGTGAGCGTTACGCCAACGGCGAGTCGCTCGACGACATGCTCCCCGAGGCTTTTGCCACCGTGCGTGAGGCTTCCAAGCGCATCACGGGCATGCGTCACTTTGACGTGCAGCTCATTGGCGCCATGGCACTGCACGAGGGGCATATCGCCGAGATGAAGACCGGCGAAGGTAAGACCCTCGTCTCCACGTTGGCCGGCTATCTCAACGCTATTGCCGGCAAGGGCGTGCACGTCGTTACTGTCAATGATTACCTGGCCAAGCGCGACTCCGAGTGGATGGGCCGCATCTATAAGTACCTGGGCATGACCGTCGGTCTGCTCCAGAACAACATGCCGCTCGAGCTCAAGCGCCCGGCCTACCAGGCCGACGTCACCTATGGCACCAACTCCGAGTTCGGCTTTGATTACCTGCGCGACAACATGGTTACCCGTCCCGAGCAGCGCGTGCAGCGCGGCCACAACTACGCCATCGTCGACGAGGTTGACTCCATCCTGATCGATGAGGCTCGCACCCCGCTGATCATCTCGGGCGCTGGCACCAAGTCCGCCAGTACCTACAAGGACTTCGCGCGTGCCGTGCGTGGCCTTGAGCGCGGCGAGGACGTGTCGCACGATATGCTTACCGCCACCGAGGATGTTGAACCCACGGGCGACTACGTCATGGACGAGGCCAAGCACACCATCGCTGCCACCGAGCGCGGTCTTAAGAAGATCGAGCGCCGCCTGGGTATCGATGACATCTATGCCGATCTCTCCGGCCAGCTGGTCAACCACCTGCAGCAGGCGCTGAAGGCCCAGTACATGTTCCACCGCGACAAGCAGTATGTGGTCACCAACGGCGAGGTCAAGATCGTCGACGAGTTCACCGGCCGCATTATGGAAGGCCGCCGTTACTCCGAGGGCCTGCACCAGGCTATCGAGGCCAAAGAGGGCGTGCTCGTGCGCGAGGAGAACCAGACGCTGGCAACCATCACCCTGCAGAACTATTTCCGTCTGTATGACAAGCTCTCCGGTATGACCGGTACGGCACTCACCGAGGATGCCGAGTTCCGCGAGATCTACAAGCTACCCGTCGAGGTCATCCCCTCCAACAAGCCCGTGCAGCGTGTTGACCACGAGGACCTGGTGTACCGCACCATCCAGGCCAAATACAACGCCGTTGCCGACGACGTCGAGCGACGTCATGCCAAGGGCCAGCCGGTCCTGGTGGGCACCGTCTCCATCGAAAGCTCCGAGAAACTGTCGGCCGCCCTTACCAAGCGCGGCATCGCGCACGAGGTCCTCAACGCCAAGCACCACGAGCGCGAGGCCCATATCGTTGCCCAGGCTGGTCGCTATGGCGCCGTGACCATCGCTACCAACATGGCCGGCCGCGGTACCGACATCTTGCTGGGCGGTAACCCCGACGAGCTGGTGCGCGAGCGCCTGGAGTACGAGGGCCTGACCATGGAGGACGTAACGCCCGAGCAGCTTGAGCAGTTTAACGCCGAGGCCAAGGAGACCTGCAAGGCCGAGCGCGAGCGCGTTCTTGCCGCCGGCGGCCTGACCGTTATCGGCACCGAGCGCCACGAGTCCCGCCGTATCGACAACCAGCTGCGCGGCCGTTCCGGCCGTCAGGGCGATCCGGGCGAGACCCAGTTCTACCTGTCGCTCGAGGACGATCTGATGCGTCTGTTTGGCGGCGACAAGATGGACCGCGTCTCCAAGATGATGGTCACGGCTGACATGGGCGACGATATGCCCATCCAGCACAAGATCATCTCCAAGGCTGTCGAGAGCGCCCAGCACAAGGTCGAGAGCATCAACTTCTCCATGCGTAAGAGCGTCCTTGAGTACGACGACGTCATGAACAAGCAACGCCAGGTCATCTACGCTGAGCGCAATAAGATTCTGGACGGCAAGGACCTGACCGACCACATCACCGAGGTCATGCACGACACCGTGTACCGCTGCGTGCAGGAGTTCTGCACCAAGGACAGTCACGATGGCGAGCGCGATCTGGAGGGCCTGCGCAAGTGGGTTGTGGAGCTCACCGGCCACATCGATACGCCGAAGTTCCCCGACGAGGATTATGAGGCCCTGGCTGCCGATGTCCTGGCTTACGTAGAGAAGTGCTACAACATGAAGGCCGAGCGCTTGGGCGAGGACCTGATGCGCGAGCTCAACACCCAGGTCATGCTGCGCGTCATCGATACCCGCTGGATGAACTACCTGCAGGAGATGGACTACCTCAAGACCGGCATCGGCCTGCGCGGCTTTGGCCAGCGCGACCCGCTGGTCGAGTACAAGACCGAGGCCTACGGCGCGTTCCAGATACTCGTCGACACCATGTACGAGGATTACCTGCGCACGGTTCTGCGCATCGAGATCAAGGCTGCCCCGCGTGTCGTGGAGCACAAGGAGGAGCCCGCGCTCGAGGGTGCGCACTTCTCCGGTCCTGCCGAGGTCGATGGTGACAACGGCGACTCGGTGCTGCGCAAGCAGGCGCAGATGCAGGCCCGCACGGCTGTCCAGGGTGGTCCGGCTGCCGTCAACAACGGTGGCAAGGTGACCACCTATCGCAAGTCCGAGAGCGACGATCCGTACGTCAACGTGGGCCGCAACGACCCGTGCCCCTGCGGTAGCGGCAAGAAGTTTAAGTACTGCCACGGCAGGAATCGTTAATGGCTGAGGCTTTAGAGGTAACGCCCGCCGAGCTGGACGCGTTTGCGGACCGGCTCGGTGAGGTCGAGTCGTATCTCCACTTGGACGAAAAGCGCACGCGCGTGACCGAGCTCGAGGCCAAAAGCGTGGCCCCCGGCTTTTGGGATGACGCCGACGCCGCCCGTGCCGCCATGGAGGAAATCGCGCGCACCAAGGAAGATATCGCTGCCGTGGACAACGCGCGCGGCGAGCTATCTGACGCCCGCGCGGCGCTGGAGCTTGCCGAGGAGATGGGGGATGACCCCGACGCCGCCGCCCTTCGTGAGGAGGCTACAGCCACGGCTGAGCGCCTGGCACGTGTCATCGATGAGCTTGAGCTTTCGAGCTGGTTTACCGGTGAGTTCGATCACGGCGATGCCATTGTGACCATCAAGCCCGGACAGGGTGGTCTGGAGGCCCAGGACTGGACCTTCATGCTCTTTAAGATGTACATGAAGTACTGCCAGCGTCGCGGCTGGAAGGTCACCATCAACGACTGTCCCGCAGCCGAGGTCATCGGCATCGACCGCGCGACCTTTACCGTCGAGGGCAAGGACGCATTTGGCATGCTGCGCGCCGAGGCCGGCGTCCACCGCTTGGTTCGCATTAGCCCCACCGACGACAAGAAGCGCCGCCAGACCACGTTTGCCGGCGTCGAGGTCATCCCCGTGCTACCCGATGATATCGACATCGAAATCAGTCCCGATGACATCCGCGTGGACGTGTACCACGCGAGCGGCCCGGGCGGTCAGGGCGTTAACACCACCGACTCCGCCGTGCGCGTGACGCATTTCCCCAGCGGCATTGTGGTTACCTGCCAAAACGAGCGCAGCCAGATCCAGAACAAGGCCGCGTGCATGCAGATCCTCAAGGCTCGCCTGTACGAGATTGAGCTCGAGAAGCGCGCCGAGGCGCTCGATGAGATTCGCGGACCCAAAACCACGATTGGTTTTGGCAACCAGATCCGCAGCTACGTGCTCTACCCGTATCAGATGGTTAAGGACCTACGCACGGGCGTTGAGACCAGCAACGTCGAGGCAGTTCTTGACGATGGCGACCTGGACCCGTTTGTTATTGGCTATCATCGCTGGGCCACCGGCAACGCCGATGCAGAAGGCTCGGAGATCTAAAACATCGGGCGGCTTCAAGCCGATGCTAAGCCCAACGGTTGGACGGGTTTGTATTCGGAATAAACCCTGCGCAGGGGTGGTTTTTGTCCGGCGAATCGGTAGAATCGAATACAAGAAGAAGTTCAAAGCGCATCCGATGGGGTGCGCTTTTTTGAGGGAGGCAGCATGGCATATCGTCTGGACATTAAGCGCATTCTTTCGATGAACTTCTTTCACGACCTGCCCCAGATTATGTTGGGGTGCGCTCTGGCCGCTATTGCGACCGACCTGTTTTTGATTCCTAACGGCCTTGCTGCCGGTGGCGTTACGGGCCTTGCCACCATTATCCAGGCGGTCGGCGCATCGCGCGGTCTATCGCTTCCCGTTGGTATTCAGACGATCGTGATGAACGCCTTGCTGCTGCTGGTCGTTATGCGCGAGGGCGGCATGTTCTACGTGGTGCAGACGGCGACAGGCTTTGTGCTGCTGGGCTTTTTCACCGACCTGTTCGCTCCGTTTGTGGCGCCGCTGGCACATGCCGATCTGATGCTGCCCGCTATGTGGGGCGGCATCATCACGGGCATCGGTTATGGCATGGTGCTGCGCGCCGGCGCCAACACCGGCGGCTCGGACACGATTGGCCAAATCATCTCGCGTAATACCTCGCTGCCCGTGGGCTCGACCGTCATGGCGATCGATGTTGCCGTATGTGCGCTGTCGGCTCCGGTCTTTTCAATCGAAAATGCACTATATGCAGGCCTTTCGATGGTCATTAGCGGCTACGTGATCGATGCCGTGGTCGATGGTGGCAACAAACGCCGTATGGTACTCATCATCTCGGACAAGTTCCCTGATATCGCTGCCGATATTATGTATGGCCTGGGTCGTGGTTGTACCAAGTTTAAGGCGACTGGCATGTATTCGGGTGCCGAGAAGCCGGTGATCATGGTCATCGTGAGCCGTCGAGAGCTCAATACCCTCAAGACGATCGTGCGCGAGCGCGATCCTCACGCCATTGTGACGGTCGCTGACGTTACGGAAGCCTTCGGCGAGGGATTCAAGGACATTAGCGCGTAGGGGCGACCGCGTTCCATCCAAAAGACGTTCACATTGATAAACCGTTTCATCAGCGGTTCTGCCTGCTAAATTGTTCAAATAATGATAAAAACTCTGGTAAAGCCATCAGTTTCCAGCATAATGAATGACGTACGTGCATTGCGGCTGTGTTGGGATTACCTTCGGTGCCGTGCGCATCTTGTCTAAAGAGGATGAAAGGAAGGCACAATGAGCGACGAAGAGCTCAAAAAGGTTGCCAATGAGGTAAGGAAGGGCATCGTCACCGGCGTGCACGCTGCCAAGTCCGGCCATCCGGGCGGTTCGCTCGGTGCTGCCGACATCATGACCTATCTGTACTTTGAGGAAATGAACGTCGACCCGTCCGATCCCCGCAAGGCCGATCGCGACCGTTTTGTGCTCTCCAAGGGCCATTGCGCTCCGGGCCTGTACGCCGTGCTCGCCGAGCGCGGGTTCTTCCCCAAAGAGGACCTCAAGACGCTGCGCCATATCGGCAGCCACCTGCAGGGTCACCCCAACATGAACGACACCCCGGGCGTCGACATGTCCACCGGCTCGCTCGGCCAGGGCATTTCCGCCGCCGTGGGCATGGCCGTTGCCGCCAAGCACTGGGGCGATACTTATCGCACGTACGCCCTGCTGGGTGATGGCGAGAGCGAGGAGGGCCAGGTCTGGGAGGCCGCCATGTTTGCCGGCAACCAGCAGCTCGATAACCTCTGCGTGATCGTCGACCACAACGGCCTTCAGATTGACGGTCCCGTCGAGGAGGTCAACGACCCCATGCCGCTCGCCGACAAGTTCCGCGCGTTCAAGTTCCACGTGGTTGAGCTCGCCGACGGCAACGACTTCGACCAGATCCGCGCCGCCTTTGCCGAGGCTCGCGCCACCAAGGGGCAGCCGACCGCCATTATCGCCGAGACCACAAAGGGCAAGGGCGTGTCCTTTATGGAGAACCAGGTTGGTTGGCACGGCAAGGCCCCCAACGATGAACAGTTTGAGCAGGCCATGGCAGAGCTCACGGCCGCCGGAGAGGAGCTCTAGGATGGCAGACGTCAAGAAAATCGCCACGCGTGTAAGCTACGGCGAGGCCCTCGTCGAGCTCGCCAACGAGCACGATGACTTTGTGGTCCTCGACGCCGACCTGGCCGCCGCCACGCAGACCGGTAAGTTTAAGGCCGCTTGCCCCGACCGCTTCTTCGACGTGGGTATCGCCGAGAGCAACCTGATGGGCGTCGCCGCCGGTATCGCGACCACTGGTCGTGTTGCCTTCGCGAGTACCTTTGCCATGTTCGCTGCCGGTCGCGCCTTTGAGCAGGTCCGCAACTCCATCGGCTACCCGCACCTCAACGTTAAGATCGGTGCCACGCACGCCGGCATCTCGGTGGGCGAGGACGGCGCCACGCACCAGTGCTGCGAGGATATCGCCCTCATGCGCGTCATCCCCGGCATGACCGTAATTGTTCCCGCCGACGACGTGGAGGCCCGCGCCGTGACGCGCGCCGCCTACGAGTGCGACGGTCCGGTGTACATGCGCTTCGCCCGTTTGGCCTCGCCGGTTATCAACGACCCCGAGACCTACAAGTTCGAGTTGGGTAAGGGCATTGTCATGCGCGAGGGCGCCGATGCGACCATCATCGCCTGCGGCCTGATGGTCGGCGAGGCTCTCGAGGCCGCCGAGCAGCTCGCTGCCGAGGGTATCGACGCCGAGGTCATCAACATGCACACCATCAAGCCCATCGATGCCGACCTGATCGTCAAGAGCGCCACCAAGACCGGCCACGTCGTGACCGTCGAGGAGCACTCTGTGATCGGTGGCCTGGGCAGCGCCGTTGCCGACGTCCTGTGTGAACAGTGCCCGACGCCGCTCAAGAAGATTGGCGTCAACGACACCTTCGGCGAGTCCGGCCCGGGTGCCGAGCTCTTGCACAAGTATGGCCTGGACGCCGACAACATCGTGGCGACCACCAAGGAGTTCTTGGCATAAGGCAAGACGAGGCAAAGTATCGCGTCGACAACCGCAAACAAGCCAGAACAGGGGCGTCCTCAAAGAGGGCGCCCCTGTTTATGCTGAATTTAAATTAGAGTCCTGCCAAGCAAAGTTCCCATTGGGGAAACGGGCCCATCCCAACAAAGTGCAATTCAGACCCTTCCAACTTTGTATGTGCAGCATCTCAAGTTGGTGCGTCGGCCCCATAGTAGCCGCAGGCCGGACACAGGGTTACTCTCCAAATCTTTCCGCAGGACGGAGGAGCCCCTGCCGCGCGAAGCGCGCAGCGGGGGCTCCGACATGTCCGAGGACGATTTGGAGAGTAACCCTGTGCCCGGCCGGTGGGATCCCAAAGCCCGCCATGCTTCTTATGTGCAGCAAAGCTAATGCTGCTAAAATACAAAGCGCTCATGTAGTTTAAACGCACGACGATAAGGAGCACCAGTGGGTAACCACTTCCGTACCTCCGGTGCGGGCGATGATGCCCCCAAGACGCAGACGGGCGTCCAGGGCAGTCGTTTCGCCACTCCGGATTCAGAGGGCCAGCCTGTTGCTCAGGCCCCCGCTCAGCCGGCAGATCAGGCACAGCCGGCATCCGATCCCTTTGCCTACAATCCCACCAGCGATGTCGCGCTTTCCGGCACGGCGGGTTTTGAGCCCGTTCAGGCCGTGACCGCTCGCGTGGAGCAGCCTCAGGCTGGCGCCGCCACGCCGCAGCCTACCATGGCCGGCATTCCCGACCCCATGGCCCCTGCGACGCCGGTTCCTCAGCCTGCGCAGTCCGGTCTCTTTGCCGCTATTCCCGATCCCACGCAGCCTGCTGCCCCGGTGGTCGAGAGCGATCAGGCCGCCGAGGTCGCAAGCCTCGATAACGCGCTCAACAACCCCGATTTTACGTCGGTGTTTGCGCCCATCGATCCGCAAGCCAGCCGCAAGAAGATGGCCAAGCAGGCCGGTGTCGAGCCCGTCATCCTTATGGAGCATGTCACCAAGATCTATCCGGCACAGCCCAACAAGCCTGCACTCGACGACATCAACATCGAGATCTATCCGGGCGAGTTCGTCTTCCTGGTCGGTCATTCCGGCTCGGGTAAGACCACGCTGCTGTCGACGCTCAACCGCGACGTCAAGCCGACGAGCGGCCGCATCTTGGTTGCCGGTCAGGACCTCATGAAGATCAAGAACCGCAAGGTTCCGTTCCTGCGCCGCCAGATTGGCGCCGTGTTCCAGGACTTTAAGCTTCTGCCGCAAAAGACCGCCTACGAAAACGTGGCGTTTGCCCTGCAGTGCATCGGCAAGCCCAAGGGCGTCATTCGCAGCCAGGTGCCGGAGGTGCTGCGTCTGGTCGGTCTGGCCGATCAGATGGACTCGCTGCCCGACCAGCTTTCCGGTGGCGAGCAGCAGCGCGTCGCCGTCGCCCGCGCTATGGTCAACCGTCCGCCGCTGCTGATCTGCGACGAGCCCACGGGTAACCTCGACCCGGCGATCTCGCTGGGCATCATGAAGCTGCTCGAGCGTATTAACCGCACCGGCACCACCGTGATCGTCGCCACGCACGACCGCGAGATGGTCGATAGCATGCACCGTCGCGTGATCGCCCTCGAGGGCGGCCACGTTATCCGCGACCAGGAGAGGGGAGGTTACGGCAACTATGGCACCAACTAACGTGGGCTACTCCTTCAAAGAGGCAATCAGTCACTTCTTCCGTAACTGGACTACCTCGCTCGGCGCCGTCATCACGATCTTCCTTTCGCTGTTTATCATCGGCCTGTTCATCATGGGCTCCGCGATGCTGAACTCCGTGATCGGCACCGTCGAGGATCAGGTCGTCATCAACGCCTTTATTAGCGATGACGCCGACCAGGCAGATGTTCAGGCCTTTGAGGCTGAGCTCAAGACGTGGAGCAACGTCAAGTCCGTGACGTACAAGGACAAGGACGACGCGCTGGCCGAGTATACGAGCAAGATGTCGGGCAACGCCGACGCCACCATGAGCGCGCTCGATGGCCAGAACCCGCTGCCGGCTTCGTTTGCAATTGAGATGGACGATCCGTCCAAGGTCGAGAGCACGGCCCAGAAGCTCAAGAAGAACGCCGACTTCCAGAAGATCGCGGATGACGGCGACGTCAACGCGAGCGTGCTGTACGGCCAAGAGGAAGTGAGCCGCCTGTTCCAGGTGACCAACTACATCCGCATCGCCGCCGTGGTGCTCGTTGGCCTTTTGACCTTTATCGCATTCATCTTCATCAACAACACGATTCGCCTGTCCATCACGGCGCGTCGTCGTGAGATTGCGATTATGCGTCTGGTCGGCGCCAGCAACGGCTTCATTCGCGGCCCGTTTATCACCGAGGGCGTACTGCAGGCCATTTTGGGCTCGCTGCTTTCCATCGGCGTTCTGGAGCTGCTGCGCAATCTGATGATTCCGCGTTTGCAGGAGAGCATCGGCTGGATGTCGTTTGCCCTGCCGATGCAGTACTACCTGGTGACCTATGCTGCGCTGATTCTGGTCGGTGTGATTATCGGTCTCTTTGGTTCTGCCATAGCCATGCGCCGCTACCTGCGCGTGTAGGCATGCCTGGAATTCATCCCTTCCAACGGGTCGTCTCTTATGGGGCGGCCCGTTTTTTGATCTCTAGGGGACGGCAGGAAAGCGAATCATTTGGGTAGACTCTTTGGAGTTCGTCATCGATAGCAAGGAGGCGCCATGGGGCGCAATAACAAGCATAAGCGCGGTGCTCGCAATAAGCGTGGGCCGGTGCGCAGCGAACGCCGTCCGAGCCTGACCGGGCGCGTGCAGCTCCATGAGCATGGCGCCTATGTCATAACCGAGAGCGGCGACTACAAGGTTATGGGCCGCGGTAAGCGCGAGATCATGGATGGCGATACCGTTGCCGTGAGCATTAAGAACAGCCCGCACGGTGAGCGGCGCGCCGTGATCGAAGGCGTGGTTGAGCGCGCAGCCATAAGCGTGGTGGGTACGTACCAGACCGCTGGTCCGCTCGGTGTGATCGAGCCGCTCGATTCGCGCCTGAAGGCCGACTTCTTCATTCTGCCCGAGGATACCTCGGCGGATCGTCTGGGCGTCCACCCGGGTGATGCCGTTGTCGCGCGCATTTTGACCTACCCGACGCGCCTGGAATCGGGCACCGTGACGATCGAACGCCGCATTGGCGGAGATGACGCGCCCGATTTGGGCGTTCAATACGTGATGGCGCGTTACGGCTATACCGATAGCTATCCCGAGGCCGCGCTGGACGAGGCCGAGGGGCTTTCGCTCGATGTGTCCGCGGCGCTTAAGGACCCGCTCCGTCGCGATCTGCGCGACCGCTTTGTCATCACGATCGACCCGGTCGACGCGCGCGACTTTGACGATGCCATTTCGCTTGAGCGCACGCCCGAGGGTGGCTACAAGCTGGGTGTGCATATCGCTGACGTTTCTCACTATGTGGCTTGGGACGGGCATATCGATCTTGAGGCTCGCCATCGTACAACATCGGTGTATCTGGCCGATCGCGTGCTTCCCATGCTGCCCGAACGCCTGTCCTGTGACCTATGCTCGCTTCGCCCTGACGAGGACCGTCTTGCGTTTACCGTTGACATTGAGCTCGATGCGCAGGGTCGCGTGCGGCATTACGATCCTTACCCCAGCGTGATTCGCTCGCGTGTGCGTATGGACTATGACGGCGCCGAGGCGCTGCTGGTGCGTGCCGGCGCGGTTGAGTATTCGGTGCTGGAAGGCGCCGCTGAGGATGTTGCGGCTGCTGAGGCCTCGCGCGAGGAGGCGCTTGAGCGCGGTCTTGCGTGCGAGGAAACTGCTCGCGGCTATAACGTCGACCTCGGCGATTTCCTTGTCGCCGCCAACGAACTCGCCGAACTTCGCCGTCGTATTCGTCGTGCCCGCGGCTCAGTCGATTTTGACACGGCCGAGATTCGCGCTCTATTGGATGAGGACGGAGTACCCGTGCAGATTGTGGCGCGCGAGCGTTCGTGTGCCACGTCGCTTATCGAGGAAGCCATGCTACTCGCCAACGAGTGCGTTGCAGAGTGGCTGGCAGACCGTGATATCGAGGCCTGCTATCGCGTGCATGAGGATCCGAGCCCCGATAGCCTGCACGGTGCCGCAGTTGCGCTGGCGCAGCTAGGCATCATCGACGATCGCCGTGCTGCCGGTATCGCCCTGGGGAGTCCCGATGAGCTACAGGCTGCAGTTGATGCTGCCGCCGGTACGGCCAACGCACCGCTCGTCAACACGCTGCTTCTGCGCAGCATGCAGCGCGCACTGTACAAGCCGCGCAACGAGGGCCACTTTGCGCTCGCCGCGCCGTGCTACTGTCACTTTACGAGTCCCATCCGTCGCTACCCCGATCTGGTGGTGCACCGCGTGCTCAAACTGCAGTTGGCCTATGAGCAGCTCGGCGGCAAGGACGCCCTGGTCCGTACGCCGCGGCTGATCGGCAAGGGGCGCGAGTCGCTGCCGCGCATTCTGCCGCAGATCTGCCGCGCATGCAGCGATGCCGAGCGCGCGGCAGATGCCGCTAGCCATGCGACGCAAAAGATCAAGATTGCCCAGTACTATGAGGACCGTCTGGGCGAGCGCTATGCCGGAACCGTCTCGTGGGTTAGCAGCATGGGCCTCTTTGTGCGCTTGGACCTGACGCAGGTCGAAGGCTTGGTTTCGATCAAGAGCCTGGGCAACGAGTGGTTCGAGTTCGACGAGGATGCGCTCACGCTCACAGGTGCCGACACGGGGACTCGCTATGAACTGGGTCAGCGCGTGATTATCGAGGTCTCGCGCGTCAATACCACGCGTGGGCACTTGGACTTTAAGCTTATCCATTAGCCAAATCTCGACTCATGGCGGGAGAGCGGAGGGCGGTCTTTCGGGGCCGCCCTCCGCATCTGGATCATGGCTACCTTGCCGTCTGCTCGGCCGCCCGCTTACCTGCTATTTGAGAGGTAAAACCTACCAAAATAAACCTGTCCCTTTTTGGCAGGTTTACAAGAAAGCGGGGATGAGATGGCGACGGTGTACGGTTATGCGCGGGTGAGTTCGCGCGATCAGAACCTTAATCGGCAGCTGGATGCGCTGGGCGCCTATGGCGTGGGCTCGGCGAATATTTATGCCGACCATGCGAGCGGCAAGGACTTCGATCGACCACGCTATCGCGAGCTGCTGCACGTCCTGGGAGACGGGGACGTGCTGGTGGTGCTTTCTATCGACCGACTTGGTCGTAATTACTCCGAGATTCTTGAGGAATGGCGTCGCATTACCAAGGAGCTCGGGGTTGCCATTGTGGTGTTGGACATGCCATTGCTTGACACGCGCGCCAGGGCAAGCGGCACGCCGGATGTGACTAATACCCTGATTGCCGATATTGTGCTGCAACTGCTGAGCTACGTGGCGCAGGTGGAGCGCGAGAATATCCATCGGCGCCAAGCGGAGGGAATTGCAGCGGCGCGGGCGCGAGGGGTCCGTTTCGGTCGACCTCGCAAGCCGTGCCCTCCTCAGTTTGATCTGGTACGGGATAGCTATGAGGCGGGCGATATTACCCGCAGCCAGGCAGCAAAGTGCCTGGGCGTGTGCGTGGGGACGTTTGATCGCTGGATGCGCGAGGCGGGGTAGGGGTTTGCGTCGCTTTGTCGCTTCCTGTTGCGATTCAAATTTTGATACGATGGCGATGTCATTTGGGGCTACACTCGCTGATATTCAAAAAAGGAGGTAGGCCCTTGGCGCGCGTAAAACAAATAATCGGATGGACCGCGATCGTTCTGTTTACTGCAACGCTGGCGGGCATCTGGGTGCTGACGGAGCAAAATGCGGTGGAGACGTCGTTGCTGAGCGAGTCCACCGCGCGTGTGGTGGAGGGTCAGGCTACGGGCGTACAGGCTGCCGATGTCGCGGATGAAGCTCAGGCCGAGAACGGGATGACCGGGGGCACCGATTCGGCTGCTTCGAATGTCCGGTCTGGCCGACTTGCTTCCATTCGCATGTGGGTGGGCACGAACGTCCGTCGCGTTGCCCATACCGTAGAGTTTTTCTTCGTCGGATTGTTCGCCTCGGTGGTCGTGGTTTGCTTTTCCAGGCGTCCGTGGAGCGTATTCTCCCGTTGCGTGCCCGTGTTGCTCTTTTGCGCCGTCTGCTCCGTTGGCGATCAGGTACATAAGATCTTTGTTCCCGGCAGGCATTTCGACGTTATCGATTTAGGATTCGATGCTGCGGGCTATGTCACCGCCATGCTGTTGGTATTGCTGGCAGCGGCGTTGGTGCGCTATGCGACTCGGCCGATCGGCGCCCATGCGAGGCGCTAGCCGGTAACAAGCCCGTTTTTGATAATGCGATCTTGTTGAATTATTTTGTGTCGCGCGTATTTCCGAGCGGTCGGATTTGAGGGGCGAGCGGTAGAACGCTCGCCCTTTGTGCGCCACGATGCGGCACAATGTACCGTAAAAGCTGTTTGTATTCGGTACGAATCGTTCGTTGGTCTTTAATTCTTCTCAACGGAGGTGTTTGAGATGGCAAACGGATTGCTTTTGCGGCTTCGCGAGCGTGAGCTCAGCGCGAGCCCGGCGGAACGCAATGTCATCGCATATGTAAGCGCTCATCCGCACGAGGTGGTCGGGCTGTCCGTCCGCGGTCTTGCCGATGCCACGTTCTCCTCGCCCTCGAGCATTTTGCGCTTTTGCAAGCGCTTGGGTTTTGCGGGCTACAAGGAGTTCCAGCGCGAACTGATTGCCGAGCTGGCGCTCTTGGGTGACAAGAAAGACGTTGCCCTCGAGGACATCTCCATGGATGACAGCGTCGAACGTATCGTGGGGAAGGTGATGAAAAGCAACGTGCGCACGATCGAAGCGACGGCGCGAACGCTCGATTACACCGTCTTGGAGCGATGTGCGGCCTATCTTAAGCGGGCACGCGCGGTCAATCTGTTCGGTATCGGTGCCTCTCGTTTGGTCGCGCACGATCTGGCGCAAAAGCTCATGCGTGTCGACAAAGAGTGCCATCTGTACGACGACTGGCATGATCAGCTCTTGTGTGCCAAGAACATGCATGAGGGCGATATGGCAATCGCCTTTAGCTACTCGGGCTTGACGCAAGAGGTGCTGGACTGCGCCGCCGAGGCCCAACGTCACAACTGTCCCGTTGTGGCCGTGACCAAAGTAGATGGATCATCCAAGCTTGCCACCATGGCCGATGCCGTGCTCGGCGTCGCTGCGAGTGAACCCTTGGTCCGCAGCGGTGCCATGGCTTCGCGTATGGCCCAGCTTATGGTTGTCGATGCCCTGTACGCTGCTTACGTTGCCAGCGACTACGAACGGGCGACGCATGTCATTAAGCAAAACTACATCGAGAAACAGGAAAGATGAGGTGAATGAAATGCTCGATTTAACAAAATTCACGACCGAACAGCGTAATCAAAGTTCAATGGACCTCGATACGATGACATCGCTGCAAATCGTCACGACGATGAATGATGAGGATCTTCGTGCCGTCCAGTCGGTCACGAAGGTGTTGCCCCAGGTTGCCACAGCAATCGACTGGGCTGCTGAGGCACTCGAGCGCGGCGGGCGCGTCTTTTACATGGGCGCAGGCACCAGCGGTCGTCTGGGCGTACTCGACGCTTCGGAGTGTCCGCCCACGTTTGGCGTGTCACCCGATCTGATTGTCGGGCTCATTGCCGGAGGCGAGACGGCGTTTATCAAGGCTGTCGAAGGTGCCGAAGACAGCGAGGAACTTGGCGCGAGCGACCTGCGGGAGCGTGGACTCTCGGACAAGGATCTTGTCGTTGGCCTGGCGGCAAGCGGTCGTACTCCCTATGTGGTGGGCGGCCTTGTGTACGCCAAGGCAACTGGGTGCAAGACCATTGCAATTGCCTGCAACCAAGGGTCGAAGATCGGGGAGAGCGCAGATCTTGCCATTGAACCCGTGCCCGGTCCCGAGGTGCTGACCGGCTCAACGAGGCTCAAGGCGGGAACGGTTCAAAAGCTCATTCTCAACATGATTTCGACCGGTGCCATGGTCAAGATCGGCAAGGTATACCAAAACCTGATGGTCGATGTGCAGCAGACGAACGAGAAGTTGGTGGTGCGCGGCCAGAACATCGTGATGGAGGCGACCGGCTGCACGCGCGAGCGCGCTATTCAGGCGCTTGCAGATGCCGGCGGCCACGTAAAAACCGCTATTGTCTCGGTACTGCTGGACTGCGATGTCGAGCAGGCTGCGGTAGCTCTTGAGCGAGCGCGAGGCCATGTCCGTGCTGCGGTGAGTGGCCATGAGAAGAGCAATGCCGATGCCCAATAGGTGCGCGGCGTGAGCTGATATGACATCCAGACGAGATACCCAATACAAGGAGGAGTTATGACGAACAAAGAGCTGGCTCAAAAGCTGCTGGACCTTTTGGGCGGTAAAGACAACGTGTTGGCAAACGCGGCGTGCATGACGCGCCTGCGCGTGACCGTCAAAGACGCGGGCAGCGTCGACGCGGAGGGCATTAAGGCACTCGACGGCGTGATGGGCCTGGTCGAGGACGACACGATGCAGATCGTGCTGGGTCCGGGCAAGGTGAATAAGGTGCTCGAGGAGTTCTCCAAGCTCACCGGCCTTGCGAAAGGCGTTGCCGACGAGAGCGTGGTTGACGCTGCGGCCACAAACAAGGCCGCGCAGAAGGCCAAGTACGAGTCCAAGCCGGTTCAGGCCTTCCTCAAGAAGATTTCCAATGTCTTCGTTGCCCTGCTTCCCGGCATCATTGCGGCTGGCCTCATCAACGGTATCTGCAACGTCATTAACGTCTCGACGGCAGGCGCGCTTGCAGGCGAGTGGTGGTACCAGGGCATTCGCTCCATGGGCTGGGCCCTGTTTGCCTATCTGCCCATCTTGGTGGGCTATAACGCGGCACGTGAGTTTGGTGGCTCCGCTGCGCTGGGCGGCATCGCCGGCATGATGTGTATCGCCAACAGTGCCATGCCCCTGCTTGCGCCTGGCGCGGCCGATCCTGCCACTGCCATTCTGCTGCCGCTCACCAATGCGCAGTACAACCCCGCAGCGGGCGGCATGATCGCGGCTCTTATCGCTGGCGCATTTTTTGCCTGGATGGAGCGTCAGATTCGCAAGGTTATGCCCAACGCACTCGACACATTCTTGTCCCCGCTGCTGGTGCTCATCATCGGCGCCTTTGCTCTGATGCTCGTCATCCAGCCGGTTGGCGCATGGCTGACGACTGCCATCTTTAGCGTTTTGACCTTTATCTTCGAGAAGCTGGGCGTCCTGGGCGGCTATATCCTGTCGGCAGGCTTCTTGCCGCTGGTTTCCGTCGGCCTGCATCAGGCGCTCACGCCGATCCACGCTATGCTCAACGATCCCGACGGCGCTACCAAGGGCATCAATTACCTGCTCCCCATCCTTATGATGGCTGGCGGCGGCCAGGTCGGTGCCGGTTTGGCGCTGTACTTTAAGACCAAGAACGCCAAGCTCAAGAAGTACGTCGCAGAGTCCATTCCCGTTGGAATCCTCGGTGTGGGCGAGCCTCTGATGTATGCCGTTACGCTGCCGCTCGTTCGTCCGTTTGTAACGGCCTGCCTGGGTGCCGGATTTGGCGGCGCGCTCGCGGCGCTGCTTCACATCGGCACGGTTTCTCAGGGCGTTTCCGGTCTGTTTGGCCTGCTGATCGTCGTTCCTGGTCAGCAGCTCGGCTACGTTGCCGCTATGCTGCTTGCCTATGCCGCCGGCTTTGTCCTGACGTGGTTCTTTGGCGTCGACGAGCAGAAGATCAACGAGTTCTTTGGCGAGTAGTTTGATATCGCGAGCCGTGTTGCTCAGGGCTCGCGGCGCGCGGCAGATTTCTTGATGCTATGGTTGTGCCGGCGGGGCTAACTGCTCCGCCGGCCTTTTTTAAAGGAGTGTTGAAGCGTGAAAACGGGTATTTCGATTTATCTTTCCAACCCTCTGCAGGATATTGAGCGGACGATTGAACACGGTGCCGCGGCGGGTGCGCGCTATGCGTTCACCTCGCTGCATATTCCCGAGGATGGGGGAGCGGCGTATACCGATAAGGTCCGTCATGTGCTGTCGCTGCTTTCCGCCCGCGGCATTGCGCTCATTGCCGATGTGGGGCCGCGCACGTGCGATTTGCTCGGGCTTGAGCGCATCGAGGACCTGCGCGATCTGGGGTTGGAATACCTTCGTTTGGACTATGGCTTTAGCGCCCAGCGGGTCGCGGAGCTGTCCGGTGTATTTCGCATTGTGGTCAATGCATC
>URBS01000028.1 GCA_900546085.1 uncultured Collinsella sp. | reverse complement strand
AGTGGCGCCTCCGTCGTGAGTCAGGACTGTCCGAAATTGAGAGGCAAGGCCCTGCGCCCGGCCCCTCGGTTCCCGTTTACGAGAGCGACGTTCTCAGCAACTCGTTGAAGAGCTTCGGGTTGCCCTTGCCGCGGCTCGCCTTCATGCACTGGCCCACCAAAAAGCCGATAACCTTCTGGTTGCCGTCACGATACTGCTGCGCCTGATCGGCACAGTTTGCCAGCACCTCGTCCACGATCGGCTGCAAAGCACCGGCATCGCTCACCTGACGCATGCCGCGCTCGTCGACGATCTTGTTGGGATCGTCGCCGGTCTGGGCCATGGCCTCAAAGACCTCGTGTGCCTGGTTGGAGCTGATGGCATCGGTCGCCAGCAGCTTGGCCAGCGCTGCCACCTGAGCCGGCGCGATACCGGACTCGGCCAGCGACACACCCGCGCCCTTAAGGTAGGCGATCATCTCGTTCACCAGCAGGTTTGCGACCGTCTGGGCCTCCTTGCCAGCCATACCGGCAGCGGCGGCCTCAAAGAAGTCGGCAAACTCCGGGTCGCCGGCAATCTGCTCGGCGTCGGCCGCCTTAATGCCAAAGTCGGCCTCAAAACGGTCGCACTTGGCATCGGGCAGCTCGGGAATCTCGCCACGGCAGCGATCGATAAACTCGTCGTCCAGATCGAACGGCGCCAGGTCGGGATCGGGGAACAGGCGGTAGTCGTCGGCCGTCTCCTTGACGCGCATGACCACGGTTCGCTTGCGGCTGGGCTCCCAGTGGCGGGTCTCCTGATAGATGATGCCGCCCTCCTCGAGCACCTCGGCCTGGCGGCAGATCTCGTAGGCAAGGCCGTCGTGCAGGCTCTTAAACGAGTTGAGGTTCTTGAGCTCGGTCTTGGTGCCCAGCTTGGTCTCGCCGCGGCGGCGCAGCGACACGTTGCCGTCGCAGCGCATGGAACCCTTCTCCATGGAGCAGTCGGAAATGCCCAGCGTCACAAAGATGCGACGGAGCTTCTCCATAAACAGGCGAGCCTCCTCGGGCGTGCGCAGGTCGGGCTCGGTGACGAGCTCGATCAGCGGCGTGCCGCAGCGGTTGTAGTCGACGAGCGACTCGGCAGCGGCGGTAATGCGGCCCTCGGCACCGCCCACGTGCACCATCTTGGCGGCGTCCTCCTCCATGTGGATGCGCAGAATGCGAATGGGCACCGTGTAGGAACCGTCCTCGCGACGCTCGGGCATCTGCAGGTTGGATGCATCGTAGCTGGCCAGATGGCCGGCACGCTGATTGCCCTCGCGCATGGTCGACGTCATGGACGTGGACAGGCCCTCGGCGTTGGCCGAGGCGCTCGCCAGGCTCTGGGCCTCGGCCTCGCCAAACGCGCAGTCGGGGCGCTCGGCGGCACCGCGACCGGTCACGTCCAGGTCCAGGTGACCATACATGGCAAAGGCGACCGGACCCTGCGTGGTCTGGAAGTTCTTGGCCATGTCGGGATAGAAGTAGTGCTTGCGGTAGAACATCGAGTGGCGCTGGATCTCGCAGTTGGTGGCGAGACCGGCCTTGACGATGCTCTCGATGGCGCGCTTATTGGGCACCGGCAGGGCGCCGGGCAGGCCCAGGCACACCGGGCACACGTTGGCGTTGGGCTCGTCATCGTGGCTGAGCTTACAGTTGCAGAACATCTTGGTGTCGAGTGCGGTGAGCTCGGTGTGGATCTCCAGGCCGATCACGGCCTCCCAATCCTGCAGGACCTCGGAAAGCTCCTTCATTACAGCTCGCCTCCCTTCCCGGCAAAATCGGGCGCGACGGAAAGCGCGGGCGCACCCGTGACGGCATCGGCAAAGCCGCGCTCCAGGGCGCGGGCAAACGTGAGCAGCTGACGGTCCTTAAACGCCGGACCAACCAGCTGGGCAGAAACGGGCAGCTGAGTATCCTCGCCCAGGCCCAGCGGCACCGAGATACCGCCGTTGCCGCATATGTTGAGCGAGATGGTGTACAGATCGGAGAGGTACATCTGCGTGGGGTCGCTGATCTCGCCAAACTTAAAGGCCGTGCGCGGCGAGGCGGGCATGAGGATGGTGTCCACCTTGGCATACGCGGCGTCGTAGTCCTGCGTGATGAGCGTGCGGGCCTTTTGCGCAGCGTAGTAGTACTTGTCGTACACGCCCGAGCTCAGCAGGTAGGCGCCGAGCATCTGACGGCGCTTGGCCTCGGCGCCAAAGCCGTGGGCGCGCGACAGCGAGCTCTGGTCGGACAGGTTGGCGCAGCCCTCCTCCTGATAGCCGTAGCGAATGCCGTCGAAACGTGCCAGGTTGGAGAACGCCTCGGCCGGGCCGATGACGTAGTAGGCGGCGATGGCGGCGTCCAGGTGCGGCAGGTCGACCTCGACCAGCTCGGCGCCCTGGTTCTGCAGCTCCTGGGCGGCGCGCTGAACAGCGGCCTTGACCTCGGGCGTCAGGCCCTTGGCCTCCATAAACGCAGGGATGATGCCCACGCGCTTGCCCTCGATGCTGTCGTTGAGGTGCTCGGTAAAGTCGACGGCGCAATCCTGGCTGGTACAGTCGTACGGATCGTGGCCCGCACCGGTAAGCGCGTTCATGGCCAGCGCGACATCCTCGACCGTGCGGCCAAAGGGGCCCACCTGGTCGAGCGACGAGCCGAAGGCAACCACGCCGTAACGGCTCACGGCGCCATACGTGGGCTTAAAGCCCACCACGCCGCACAGCGACGCCGGCTGGCGAATGGAGCCGCCGGTGTCCGAGCCCAGCGAGAGCGCGACCTCGCCCGCGGCGACGGCGGCAGCGGAGCCGCCCGAGGAGCCGCCGGGCACGCGCTCGGTATCCCAAGGGTTGTTGGTGCGGTGGAACGCTGAGCTCTCAGTGGAGCTGCCAAAAGCAAACTCATCCATGTTGGCCTTGCCCATGGGCAGGCAGCCGGCATCGAGCATGCGCTGGACGCAGGTGGCGGTGTAAACGCTCTGGTAGTTCTCGAGCATGCGGGAAGCGCAGGTGGTGCGCGTGCCCACAAGGTTCATGTTGTCCTTGATGGCCAGCGGCACGCCCGCAAGCGGGGGCAGCGGCTTGCCTGCGGCACGGTCGGCATCCACGCGTGCAGCGGCCTCGAGCGCGAGCTCGGGCGCCACCTGCAGGAATGCCTGGACCCCGCCCTCGCGCGCCTCGATGGCGGCAAGGGAGGCCTGAGCCACCTCGGTAGCGGTAAAGTCGCCGGCGGCAACGCCCGCGGCGATCTGGGCGGCGGTAAGGGAATCGAAGCTCTGCGCCATTACTCGCTCTCCCCCTCTCCCAAAATGGACGGCACGCGGAAGTAACGCTCGCGCGCGCTGCCGGCGTTTTCGAGCGCAACGTCGAGCGGCAGGTCGCGCTCGGGCTCGCGCAGGTCATCACCCATCACGTTGGACAGGCTTCCGATGGGATGGAACGTGGGCTCCACGTCGGGCAAGTCATATTGCAAGACGGGCTCGAGCATCTGGACGGCGTCGTTCATGTAGGACGTCATCTGGGTGAGCTCGTCATCGGTCAGTGCGATCTTTGCGTACTCGGCGATGCCGCGCACGTCTTTCTCGCTGAGTGCCATAGGCGCTCCCTTCCGCATAACAGATAAACCGCTCTAGTATACAAGGCAACGCCGCTTGGAGCAGGTGCTTTACCCAAATGCAGCGAAAACGTAACGTGGGACGGCGGTTGGCAGGCTGCGGGCCGGCGGTTCTTCAGCGAAACCGCACCGTCCATAGCGAAAACCGTCTCGCCCACAACGAAAACCATCACAACATTCGACGCCTTTCGTCAAAATCGAAATTTTCATCGAATGTTGTGATGGTTTGGAAGTCCCAACCACCACAAAGGTGCCTGCCCCCATTGTGGTGGTTCTGGAGAATGTCTTATGCCGAGGCCTTGGCCTTGCGGCGTTTGCGGACCGCGTGGATCACGATGTCCAGCAGCAACAGCACAATGGCTACGACCACGATGAGCACGGCAAACTCACGCTTGCCCCAGTGGCGGCCGGCCAGCGACTTTTGCTTGTCGACGTCCTTCTTGCTGTACTTGGTACGCACGCAATGCACCAGCAGGCGATGGTCGTTTACACCGTAGGGCGTGCAGGTGACGAGCGTCACTTTGTCGGCGCCGGGCTCGATAGTCAGCGACTCCATCTCCTCGGGCAGCACGACCTCGGAGTCCACCATCTTGTAGGCGAGCGTCTTGTTCATGGTGTGCAGCAGCACCAGGTCGCCGGGCTCCAGCGAGTGGATGTCGTCGAACATGCTCAGGTTGCGCATGCCCGAGTGCGCGGTGAGCACGCAGTGCGTCGAGGTGCCGCCCACCGGCAGGCTCGTGCCCTCCAGGTGGCCGACGCCCGCCATAAGGACTTCTTCGCTCGTACCGTGGTAGATGGGCATGCTCACGTCGATTGAGGGGATCTCGACCCAGCTCATCATGGGGTCGCGGTCAAAGATGAGCTGCTGGGCGTAGGGCTCGATCTGGTCGGCGGGAAGCTCGGTGGCCTCGCCCGCCAGCTGCTCGTTAAAGGAGCGCGCCTGGAGCAGGATGCGCTCGCGCTCCTCGGCAGACAGCGCGTCCACGGTGCTGGACACCGTGCTGATCTGGTTAAACACGCCCGAGGCCTCGAGCCGGTCCAAGATCCACGGCCAAGTCATAAGGCCCACGCCGATAAGGATGATGACGATGGTGATGAGCCGGTCGGCCCAGCGCGGCAGCCGCTTGCGACGGCGCTTGGGCTTTGGTTGAGGTTTGGGCTGAGGGCTTGAGCCGCCGTTGTCCGCGGCGTTATTGCTCTTCATATGTTTGGCGCCCTGCACCATCGCCGGTCACTCCTCTACAGCTCGGGTTGTCTAAACAAATAATAGCCGATTAGCAAGCTCATGCGCCGGACAACGCAGCTAGGCTGCACCGTTCGGGCCACGTAACCCCACTCAACCAATCAAGCCATATGTTGCTTTCATCGTCTCGAGCAACTGCGCCATCGTTACGCCCGCAACCCCGATCTGTTTCAGATTGACGTCGCCCACCTCGCAATCTTTAACAAACGCAAGCATATCGTCCTTCAGTTCTTCGCCCGGGTCGACACCTTCCGACTCGCCAAGCAGCTGAGCAAGCCTCAGCGCATCGCGTTTATGCTTTTTTACCTTCTTCGAATCAACGTTCTCCCCCGCCTCCCTTCTAGCTTTTAGGTCGAGATACGCCTTCGCTTTGAACGGGACAATGTATTCCGTACCCAGGACCGAAACGCCGTCTACGGTCCGAATTCCCTGAAGGAACAAGCTGTAGTAAGCATCGTCCAACAAAATTGCCGAAAGACTGCTTATGTTTTCATCAACGTGAATTGGCGCCACATCAATCCCCTCACGACCCTTTAGAAAGTCGGGGCACTTCGCGAAGAGTTCGATCATATGGGGGTAACCCGGCCTCTTAGGCTCTGTAAACCGATAAAAACATGAGCCTTTGCCTTCACCCCAGCCGCAGCGGTAGCCGCCATCACGCACCAAAGTCCATATAGCTTCTGCCGTCTGAGGCAACCGGTCATCGGCGACAATTACCACATCAAAATCGTGAGTCATCCTAAACGGAAGTCCCGCCTCCGCGAGCAAAATGTCGCATGCCGTGCCGCCGATAAGAGCATACGATCCTGCAGCTTCTTGCATATGCTGCTGAAATTCTTGGAGACCTTCTACAGCGCTTCTTGCCATGGATATTCCTTTCCAAACATGCGATCGACTTCGAGCTGAATTCGCTCATCGTCGATTGCCGCCAAAGATAGCGCAAGCGAAATGTCATCGACGCAGGAGGAGTCGGCAAACACAGGCGCATAGCGCCACACTTGGATCATCGCCGTCTCGTTATCCGGCAACTCCCCGTCTGCGACTTCGAGGTCGCTCAGTTGACGCCATGTACTTCTTAAGACGGCCTTTTGTTCCATGCCCGGCGCAGCGAGCATCGAACGCGCGGCGAGCGCCGTCTCCCCGGCGTCAACAAGATAGTCGATCTGCGGCGTCTTCCTTGCAAAAAAGACCTTCGAGACAGGCGAGGAGAGCTCTGCCATGTGCTCGCTAAGCAGAAGATCAACGGCAACAGGGAACACGACGACACGTCGCTCGCAACGCTCACGCCTCGCGAGTCCCCTGTCAACAAGCTCGGTTATGGCCTCACTCGCACGGCTTGCCGAGATCCCAAGCGCACGACAAAGGTCATAGGGACGATATGGCTCCTGGGCTGCTCCCCAGATTGCGGCAGCCTGCGCGTTGGGTGACATCTTGGTCGCGTGATTGTGAAACCGGACACTGCCCCTCTCCGTGCAGGCCGTCCCCATAAATGGAAGAAAAGCCTGTCTACCTGGGCAGACAAACGGAATCCCTTGTGCGACCAATGCTTTGCGCTGACGTGCATCGGCATCAGGAAACGAAACGGCAACAGGAGTCTCCGCGCGCAAGGCTAGCTGACTATAGACTCTCTTAGCCTCGGGAAGCCCGACGCCAGTAGGCAAACTTGCAAGCAAAAACGAAAAACCGTTTGCGTCAACAGCGCGGACCTCAATCGCCCGCAGATGCAGCGGCAAGCGTGCGGATCCAGGCCAAGTTTTGGTCTTGGCGGAGAGGCCTAGTGCTTCTTGTAGGTAGATTAGCGCTTCGTTCATTTCCATCGTTTTCGTTTGATTCCAGTTTATATTGGAATTATACATAATTTTCGGAATTAACGAGCTTCCTTTCATGCATGGGCCAGCATTTGAGTTTTCAAAATGTCCCGAATCGGCTGGGCGATTCGGGATACAATGTCAATAGAAAACGACGCACCCCGCGTAAGTACTTAGGAGCGCGGGTAGCCTAGTTTTCAGCTTTAGTTAAATGCCCGGGATCCGACCCCCCGGGCATTCTTATTTGCGCTTGCGGCGCAAATGCCGTCCACCGTCCGCACCGCGCGTGCGCCTACGGACCTTAATCCGAACCTCATACGAGTCAAGAAACGCGATGACGAACGTACCCGCATCGGACGGTGGAGGCTGGCTTCGTTGTCCCAAAAAAACAGGGCAGACTCCAGTGCGGAGTCTGCCCCGAAAAATGAATGGCAAAGCAAGAACGTGGATGGACGAGAAAAGTGTCCGCAAGTCTCATGGCCATCACATCCCACCTGCCAAAGGGATGGGTGAGCGAGCGTTACTCCTGCTCGGACTCCTCAGCCTGCTTACGGCTGCGGATGAGGTGCGCCACGCCGATGCACAGCACCGCGCCACCAGCGATCCAAGTGAAGGTCACGCCGTTGAGACCGGTCAGCGGGAGGTTGGAGCCCTTCTTGTTCTTGACGGTAAGGGTGACGGTACCGTCCTCGACTGACGGGGTAACCATAGTGGCGGAGTCACTCTTCTGCACAGTAACCTTCAGCGTATTTACAGCTGTTTTTTCGTCGAGCGCCACACCCTCGTCTTTATCAAGACCCTCAGACGTGATTTTGAAGGTAAAGTCGTCCAGCGTATTGTAGCCAGGGTTGCTGCCCTCGACCTCGTGCACCGTGTAGGTACCAGCATCGAGACCCTTGACATTAATCTTGCCGCCATTCGCTGTTTTGAACTTATAGGCCTTATCGACAAGAACGCCATCGCTGCCGACATACATACCCTTGGAGCCAGCATCGTCAGGATCGGTTGCCTGGATGGTGAACTCTACATTGTCAATTTTAGTAGCATCAGAATCAGCATCCTGCTTGATAAGCTCAAGCGCGTAGGTGTAGTCACGGACGGTGTCGGGCACAGACTCACCCTTTCCTCCGCTCATGGGATTGTTGGAATAGATGAGCTTAACTTCGTTGTCGTTGCCCGTGCTGCCAACGGTAACCTTCTCAGCCTTCGCGGGATTGAGTTTTGCGGTGTAAGTGACGACGACCTTGGAGTCTTTGGTAATGACAATTGCAGGGGAGTCATCCTTAGCGGTCACAGTCTTCAGATTTTCAAACTTAACCGTCAGAAGATTATTGTTTCCAGTCGTATCGTAATTAACCGCGCCATCAGGAAGTTGAACCTCAGTTCCGGTCGTATCGTGGTCATTCGCATAAACCGTAACCTTGACCGAATTTTCATCGGCAATTAGACCGGCAGAGAGTTCGTCGTGGAACTCGTAGTAATAGGTGCCGAACGAGGCAACATTTTCGGCAACGGTGCCGGTCAGCTGATAGTGAACAACCTGGCCAACCTGTGAGTCAGCCTTGTCGGCCCAATCGCTGCCGAGCTTGTCGTCCTTAATCTTCTTTGTAACCGTAGGAATACCGGTCTTCTCGGTAACCTCAACAGCATTGCCGCCCACAACAGCGAAGATCGGCGAAGTGCCAGTCTGCTTTTTGCCGGAATAGCTATCCGCAGTGCCGATAGAGTCAACGTCCGTCAGGAAGAGATAGTAGCCAGAGTTATCAAATGATACTGAGATGTCCGCGGCGAAAGCAGCGGTAGAAGCTCCCCTTGGCGTGACAGGAGTAGTGTCCTTGACACAGCTAGCAATCGTATCGAGCAAATCACCATTGTTCACAATCTGAGAAGCATCCTGGAGATATGTGGCCATCCAGTCGGCGACGTCCTGTGCAGAGGGAATCCCGGGAAGCTCGCCGCCTTTCTCGTCACTCCTTATGGCGGCAATGATGCCATTCCTAGCAGTGTCAGATAGTCCGTCGGCCCAATCGACGTTGGACGCGACCTTCTTCCCGTTCTTGTCCACGACATCGGCCTTAAAGATCTGGTATGCCTTGTACTTCACATCGCCGTTCTCAGTGTTCTTATTGATGGTGATGCTATTGGTCGTGGCAGCCGCCGCATCTGAAGCAAACGCCATGGTCACCGGAGCCATGACGCCGCCGAAGCTCAGCGCTGCTGTGAGGCCGGCGGTTACTGCCAGGCGTGCGATGTTCTTGCTCATGCTCATCTTCTTTTCCTCCGTTTTCCGTTTGATTCTCATTTGATCGATCATCATCTGTCTGTGTCTTAGCATCTGCTTCGTTACGTCTCGCCCCGCTCTCGGTGGGGCTGCCAGCTACTCTTTATGGCTGCCGCCTCCCCGCTTGACCAGGAGCGCGACCACGATGAGCGCAGCCCCAGCGACCGCTGCGGCGGCCACGGCGTACATTGCCATATCGCCAGTCGAGGGCATAAAGCCTCCGGTGAAGATGCTAGGGGGCGTGCCGGCGGGCGTGTTGATGAGCGACGCCTCCAGGCTGCCCGTCGACCCGTCCGCGCTGTCGGCGCGCAGGGGCGACTCGGCCGTAATGGTGAGCTTAGGCTTGGCGGCCGCCACCTGGTCGACATCCAGGCCCTCGGCCTTGACCGTCACGCAGCACGTGCCCTCAAAGGCGGTGTAGCCCTTGGGCGCCTTAAGCTCGCGGACCTCCAGCTTGCCCGAGTCCACGCCCGAGACGGTCACGCGGCCGTCCTCGCCCGTGGTGACGGTGGCCTTGCCCTCCGCATCCCACGTGCCATCGGCCGCTAGCGTGCGGCCGCGGTCGTCGGCGATGCTCAGGACCGCCCCGGCAAGCGGCTTGTCGCCGTCGCTGCCGCGCTTGGTGAGCGCGAGATCCCAGGTGTAGGCGCACGCATCATCGCTCGGCGTGCGAGTGAAGCCGGCATCGCTGAACTGGTCGGCAAAGGGAGAGCGCGGGTAACGCAGGTAGACCTCGTTGGGGTTGCCCTTCGCGATGCCGTGGTTGCACGCGCTGTTGAGCGGCGCGTTGTACACGGCGACCACGCGGGCGCCCGCGGTGAAGGCGTCGGCCCCGCCGAGCGCGGCGATGAGGTCGCCGGTACGCACGGTGAAGGTTCCGTCAACCGCTACCTTGGTGGCGCACTGGGCCGTGATGTCGGTCCAGCCCTTCGCGGGCTCGGTGTCGGCTCGGACGGCGTCGAAGCCACCGTCCGCGCCCGCCGCCACGTACACGCGCATGCTCGCGGCCACCTTGGAGGGGTCGAGCCCCGCGCTCATGGTGTCGACGAACCGCACCGCGTAGGTGTCGTAGGCCGTGAGCCCCGCCGGGACCGTGGCAGAGAGGCGCCAGTACAGGTCGTCGGCGACCGTGGCGTCGGCGGCCTTCTGCCATGCGGCGGTGCTGTCCTCCAGCACGTGCTTGGCCACCTTGGGGGTCGCGGCCTTGGGCTTGACGGTGACGGCGCTGCCGCCCACCAGGGCCATGATCGGCGCGGTGCCGGCCTCGCCCTGGGCGATGGCGTCGTCGTCGGCGACGATGAGCCAGTAGCCGCAGGGCAGCTCGGCCGCCGTGCCCGCGTTGAGGGCCGCGAGCTCGGTGCCAGAGCTCTGGAGGGAACGAGCGAGCTGCGCGCTCAGCGCGCTCGTAAGGTGGGAATCGGTGTTGAGCCACTCGGCAGCTTCCTGCGCGGTGGTCTGGGAATTGGGCATGCCGGCGCTGTGCAGCACAGGCAGCGCGGCGTCGCGCACGGCGTCGCTTGCCCAGGCGAGGTCGGTGGCGATCTTGGCGTCGCTGTCGCCGTCGACGACGTTGGCGCTAAAGATCTGGTAGGCGTCGTAGCTGCGCGCCACGGTGCCGCTCACCGTGATGGAACCGGTCGAGGTCGGCGCGGCCTGCGCGGATGCGGGGAACACAACCGCGCAGGTGCCGATCAGGAGGGTAAGCAGCGCAAACAAGATCGGGAAGGAGCAAACTTTCTTATTCACGACGCTTACCTCCCTTCGCATTCGCCTTGCGACGAATGTGCATCCAGGCCGCAGCAGCGCAAAGCACCACCGCGCCGGCAAGGTACGTCAGAGTGACGCCCGACATACCAGAAAGGGGCAAAGAGGTGGAGTAGGTGTTGGTGAAGGTGGGGGTGGAACTTTCAGTGAGTTCGCGGCCCGTGTCGTTGGTCACTGGCTTGCCATCACGATCCTGAATCTGCTTGTAGGTCGCAGTGACGTCGATATGGTGGTTAGAGTCGTCAGTCGCGTTAACCGTAATCTGATAGACCGACTTGTCGTACGTATAGTGCGAGAACAGCGAACCGTCGTCTTTCTCGCGCACGTAGTACGTGAAGGTCTTGGAAGCACCACGGCCAGCGGGGCCAGACGCGAGCTGGTCGAGTTGATCGAGTTTGTAATCAATCTTGTCGAAGCTCAGGGTCTGGGACTTGTCGCCGTCGGCAGTGGTGGACTTGCTGCTAACGATATCCGTAAAATCTGTGTCGGTCGCAAGCTGGAGCGTGAACTCCTTCATCTCGCCACCCTCAACGACCTTAGTCGCCATAGGCGTCCAGGAGCCCTTCGAGTCGTACGGAGTGAACTTGTTAGTGAAAGTCGTGGAGTCACCCTCACAGATAATTGGATAATAGTCTCCACTCTTCTGCACCTTGCTCCTCGCTTTTACGTTCTCCCACTTCCCAGACGACTCGCGGAATTCGTACTTGGTTACACCGACGTTTTTAATCGTGTAGTTATGGATGTAAAGATCCTTCAGTTGGCTTGAGTTTTCTTTACTCGGAACAGACATGAGCAAGGTCTTGGTATCTTCGGCCGTCACCACAATCTTATACACGCTGGAGTCGTACGTGATGCCAGAATCACCACCGGGGTCTTCGACCAAGTAGTATGTGATTTCGTTACCCGCGCCACTCGATGCGAATTGTTCACCAAGGTCAAACGTAATGCTGCCTTCTGCATCATTTGCTGCTGTTCCAACCTCGGTGCAAACGTCGCGATTGAATGTCGTGCCAGCTGTCGTGCCAGCCAAAGGGTCGTCTGAATCCTTGCGATACACCGTAAAGGAGAACTCCCCATCATTGAGCTTGCGGCCTTCCAGCTTCTTGGTCGCCTTGAGCTTGAGGCTCGGATAGACATACGTGTCCTCAGGCGCGCCCATGTACAGGTCGCCGTTCGACATGATGCCGCCGCCATGGTTCCAGGAATAATTGCCCGTGATAAACGTCGCGCCCGCCTCTAGCGCAGCCTTTCGCGCATTGATCGCCTCGGGGTCTTGAGCCTTAACATCCGAACTCAGGCCGATGCTTTTATATACCTGCACGCCACCGTTAGCGGGGATAGTAATGGCTTTCTGGAGCTCTAAGCTTCCCCGATACTTAGCATCGCCGCCGCCAAGCATTTTGCCAATCACCGCCGCGATCGGAGTCGTATGACCCTCCGCCGCAAGGAAGAAGTCCGCGTGGCCGTTTTCGCGAAACACTTCGGCATTGTAGGCGTCGGAGTCCTGGTCCTTACCGTGACCACCGCCGGAAAGATGGGGGGTGCCGTTATTGCCTGTATTACTCACGGATTCGTAGTCGTTCGCGTTTTGCTCATTTCCGGCAGAAGTATTACCGAAAATCGCCGTGCCGTCGGTGCCTGTCACCAAAGTCTTACCCGTCGGGCAAACCGCAACGCCGCCACCGTAGCCACCGGCCTCATTGCTGCTTATATAGGAGTTATAGACAAATAGCCTACCAGCATTAGACGCGACCTTAGAATCGCCCTGGACGAAGATGCCGCCTCCACCCCAGTCAAAGCGAGACATGCAGTGGTTATTAGTGATATAGACTGGATTTGAATTTGACGTTCCTTTTATCATCGCGTCAACCATCTGGCCCACGCGAATGCCGGCACCCTCAGAGCGAAAACTCACGTTAGAGGCAATAGTTCCCCCCGTAATGTTGAGCCATGCCATTGTCTTGCGCGAGCTCGCCCCTTGGTGTTCGATGTCGGTCACATAGACGCCGCCGCCGGCTTCCTCAGAATAGTTGCCCGTGATCTGGCCGCCCGAAATGGTGACATGAGTACCGTTTTTAGCGGCAAGTCCAGCACCGCCATGATCGCCATTACCATCGTTACCACAGTAATTGGCATATTTATTGTTAGTAATGTAGCCACCAGAAACAGTAACGCTGCCGCCTTCGGCCATGATGCCGCCGCCGAAACCAACACCAGTAGCAAGCGTGCTGTTGCCGGAGATTACGCCATTAGTTATGTTGACCGTGGAGTCTTTAGCATACACACCACCGCCACTAGGAGCACTGTTGCCGGCAATTACGCCACCGGAAACCTCGAGGGTCGAATTACCGTGTATTTCAATTCCGCCGCCCGCACCCGAGCCAGAAGCTCCACACACATAGCCGCCGCGCATGTTGACGGTAGAGCCGTTCTCGGCATAGACCAAGCTGCTAACGCTGCCGCCTTGTTTTTGCGTGATCACGCCGCTCACAAGGTTAAACGTGCCGCCCTTGCCGTTGTTGTTATATAGATTGATGAGCTTTAGATTTGCGTTGCCGCCGCACGCCACGATGGCGCCTTTAATCTCAACGTCATGTTTGACAAGTGTCTCGGTTGTGCCTGTTCCGCTCGGGGACGATTCGGTCACGTAGTAGGTAAGATTAGATGGAATGTTATCGTTATCGTAAGTCAGTTCGGCATTCTTGCCATACTTGGCGGCATTCTTGTCATAATTATCGGCATTCAGGCTCTGCCCCTGATCAGCTAGCTGCTGGCCCTCGCTGACCGTCTCACCCACCTGTGCAGAATCCCTAATTGTAAGTGACGCACCACCGGCAACATTGAATAACGGCTTGTCGGCGCTCGAGTGCTTAATCTTATGACCACTTAGGTCAAGGGTGATATTGCTGCCGCCTTTGTTAAGTGTGATTTCACCAGGAAAGTCAATATCAGCCGCAAGCGTAAAGCTGGCGGTTTGATTTTCCTCAACGCCTAGAAGCTTTCCCTGCAAGTCACCGGCATTCTTGATGTCCGTGGCTGTCTCTTCGCTCGCCACAGCCTCCTCGGCTGACGAACCAGCGCCATCGTCGATCGCTTCATTTTCTTCTGCCTGCGACTCGTCCTTGGGCTGCTCCTCCTGCTGGATTTCGTCGTCGCCCGCAGCATCGTCACTATTCTGGTTTTCGGTATCCCCGTTGTTGGTGTTGCCTACATCAGTAGACTCACTTGAGGAACCCCCCCCCATCACAGTTTCCTCGGTAGAAACCGTCTGGGCATCGTTGGCAATGGCCTGCGAGATCGGAGGCATGACGAGCGACAGTACCAGGCTCAAAACGGAGGCTCCGCACAAAACGCCTGCCAGCACACGGCGCGTCGCTTTATTACTCTGCTTAGATTTATCCGAATTCGCTTTCATCGATGTCTCCTCCCCAAGAGACCGCGATCTTGCTCTTTCACCATCAAACTTGGGCGCGCAACCTATAATTGCTCGCGCTCGATATGCATATTATTACTCTTTGTTTAAACAACGCAAGCCTAACAATGTCAGTTTTGCTTTACGTTGCCTTAACTTCTTGACAATTATTCAAACTATGCATTGTTTTTCGAGGGTTAAATTTCGGAAAGACGCTGGTAAACTCGTTAGCAAATCTAGATAAATGACACTTTATCATTGTTTGTACAACATTTTGTTTTAACCCGCTCAATCTGTGAACGGTCAAAATTGCGCCGTGAATGGCAGTATATCTACCTGCAAATATTAGTTTTGAGCTAATTGGTCAATTACTACACAACCAGTGTGTGCCGACATGTTCATACATCGACACTTGAATGACATCGCATGTTACCGGCTGCAAATCTCCTCGCTACAAAAAAGCGTTCCAACAATCGACTGTTGGAACGCTTGGAAAACCACCACAAAGGCGCTCTGCCCTCTTTGTGGCTGCCCCCAGGCGCTACAGAAGATGTTCCTCGATAAAGACCGCAATGCCGTCATTGTCGTTGCTGGCGGTTACAAAATCGGCGGCGGCGCGGGTGGCGGCGCTGCCGTTTGCCATGGCAACGCCCACGCCGGCGTCGGCCACCATGCAGGTGTCGTTATCGGCATCGCCAAACACGCAGATGTTCTGGAGCTCCATGTCGTTGAGCTCCGCCACGCGCACAAGGCCGCGAGTCTTGGACACGCGCGGATCCATGAATTCGTAGAGCCGCTGCGTGGTTTGCAGAGCTGCCGCCTTAACAGTGTCATCGGCAAACGTCGACGCCCGCTCAATCACCCGCGGCATTACCTCGGGTGCCATGGTAAACATCACCTTGGGCTGCGGCCCGCGCAAGAACTCGGCAAAATCGACCACCTGGTAGGGCACGCCGTCGACGCGCGACAGGTGCTCGACGCACGCATTGCTCTCGGGCACGTAGAACACGCCGTCTCGGGGGCAGACGGGCGTTGCCGGAAGGTCCGCCATGTGCTTGCAGATGCGCGCGATGGTCTCGCCCGGCAGCGGATAGCTCAGCTCGTTGATGTCGTGCGCACGGTCGATGACCTCGGCGCCACCGCAACCCACGAGCACGTCCACCAGGCCTTCGATGCCCCAGAGCTCGTACATGGCCTCGGTCGCGTGGGCGTCGCGCCCGGTGCACAGGCCAAAGAGCACACCGCGCTCGCGCAGGGCGCGGATCGCCGCCACGGTGCGCGGGGACACCGTGTGCTGGCTCGTGAGCAGTGTGCCGTCGATATCGCAGAACACGGCTTTGATGTGGCTGAAGGTAGTGTCCATGGGGGCCTTTCTGGGTTGTGCGGCGGTGTGGGGTATATTCGCAAACGGCGTACATGGTATACCAAGGCGCAGGCGCGGCCCGTTAAAGCAAAAACCACCACAAAGGTGCCTGGCTCCTTTGTGGTGGAAATGACGTTTGCGGGCCAAACCATCACAACATTCGATGTTTTTCGGCAAAATCGCGATTTTCATCGAATGTTGTGATGGTTTTACTGCCTTGCGGCACGATCAAAATGCCTGCGACCAAACAGCAGCAACGCCGCAGGGACCGCCGTCACGACCATGCCTGCCCCCACGAGTGTCCGTTGTACGCCAAATGTTGCCGCCAGCCACGGGGCAATCGCCAGAGGGGCCACACCAGCGAACATATTGCCAAAGCCCATGACCGAATTGACGCGACCAAGCTGCTCGAGCGGAGCCGTCGTCTGCACAATGGTGTTGTGGAGCGGGTTGACGACACCCCAAGCTATGCCCAGTGCAATCTGGCCGACAAGGGCCACGCCCACGTACGGTGTCCCCACATAGAGCAGACTTCCCAGGCCCACGGACATAAGCGCCACGAGCAGCGTTTTAAGGTTGACCAGGTGCGGCGGCAAGCGGAGCGCGAGCACGGCACCCAGCACCGCGCCGACACCGCAGGCAGACGAGAGCCAGCCCATCCACTCAACGCCAACGTGCAGAACATCGCGATAGAAAAACGACTCGAGCGGATCGAAGGCACCGTAGCCAAAGTTCGAGAGGAAGATGATGCAAAACAGCAGGGCGAGAACGCTGTTGGTGAAGACTGTCTTGATGCTGGCTGCGAAGGTGGCACGGGAGGATGCGCTGGGGTTGGAGCTTTGTCCCGCACGCTCCCCTTCCTCTGCCGAATCGGCATCCGCATGCCCGGCGACATGGCTGGTCTGCGGCCTAAAGCCCCAACCGGCGACGAGCGCCAGCACGGTAAAGAGCATCATGAGCACAAACACCGCGCGCGACGACGCAGCCGCCGCGACAAAGCCGCCCAGCGTGGGGCCAACGATGATACTCACGTTTGAAAACATGGCGATGGCGGAGTTGATGTCTTTGAGCTCGACAGGATCGTCGGTGAGGTAGGCCGGATAGGACGTGGCGATGGGCTGGGCGAATCCCATCACAAAGCCCAGAAACACCGCGCCGAGCAGGACGATGCCGGTCGCGCTACCAAAAGCGATGATCGCCGTGCCAGTTGCGAGTGTGCCGACGATGCTCAGCAAGAAATGGCGGCGCGGACCCCATGCGTCGAGCGCCGCTCCACCCGCAAAGGATCCCAGGATCACGAAAACGTTCATGAACAGGACGGCCAGCGATGTCGCGACGACCGAAGCGTCGTCCGCATAGGTGAGCGTTCCGATGACGCCGATAAAATAACTGGTCTGAAACCCGGTGTAGACGAGAAAGCGCATCGCCACCAGGCGCTTGGCCTGCACGGACAGCGATGATTGAGGCTTTGAAAAAAGAGAGGCGAGCATGGAGACTCCTTGTTTCATACGAATACGGGCGGTGGGCATTCGCCACCGTCTATCAAATCAATCAGTCCGCATGAAACATTAAGGACGCATCAGGACCCTTCTCTCCTTTTTTCGCCCGTCATGAACTACTTGGTAGATTGTAAGGCATGTCCCACACATCTACCAAAGCAAAAACCACCACAAAGGTGCCTGGCCCCTTTGTGGCGGTTGCGGCGTTTACGCTGGTTGAGACTTGGCTAGGCCAGGTCGGCGCCGTTGGACTCGATGACCTTCTTGTACCAGAAGAAGCTGTCCTTGCGGCTGCGGGCGAGCGTGCCGTTGCCGTCGTTGTCCTTGTCGACGTAGATAAAGCCGTAGCGCTTCTTCATCTCACCGGTCGAGGCGCTCACCAAATCGATGCAGCCCCACATGGTGTAGCCCATCAGGTCCACGCCGTCCTCGATGGCAATCTCCATCTGCTTGATATGCTCACGCAGGTAATCGATGCGGTAGCCGTCGTGGATCGAACCGTCCGCCTCGACCTCGTCCACGGCGCCCAGGCCGTTCTCGACGATCATCAGCGGCACCTGGTAGCGGTCGTAGACCTCCTCCAGGTAGTAGCGCAGGCCCTCGGGATCAATCGCCCAACCCCAATCGCTCTTCTTAAGATACTCGTTGCCGGCACCACCAAAGATGTTGCCTTGCTCCAGCAGCACCGGGTCGGCCGTGGCCGTGGCGCTCATGTAGTAGCTAAAGCTGTAGAAGTCGACCTTGCCGGCGGCCAGCGTGGCGGCGTCCTCGGGCGAGACCTCCACGTGCACGCCTTCGCGGCGCCACACGCTGGGCGCCCACGAGGGATACGCACCGCGCACCTGCACGTCGCCGCAGTAGAAGTTCATCTCGCGCTGTTGCTTTTGCGCCGCCAGGACGTCGGCCGGATTGCACGTGTGCGGGTAGCAGGCGTTGCCGGCGATCATGCAGCCGATCTTGTTCTGGGGATCGATCTGATGGCCCATGGTGACACACTTGGCGCTCGCCAGGAACTGGTGGTGCAGGGCATCGAAGCGCGCCTGTGGATCGTCCCAGTCGCAGTTGCCAAAGGCCATGGGCGTGTCAGTTGCCTCGGGCACCATGCCGCCGCCCATCACGCCGCCAAAACCGCCCATGAGCAGGCAATTGATCTCGTTAAAGGTGAGCCAGTAGCGCACCAGCCCCTTGTACTCGGTCATGACGGTGCGGGCGTAGTTGAGATAGAAATCGATGAGCTTGGGGTTCTTCCAGCCGCCGTAGTTTTTGGACAGGCCATAGGGCAGCTCATAGTGGCTGAGGGTGACCATGGGCTCGATGCCCTGCTCCTGACAGGCCTGGAACACGCGGCGGTAGAACTCGATGCCGGCCTGGTTGGGCTCGGCCTCGTCGCCGTTGGGGAAGATACGGCTCCAGTTGATGGACATGCGGTAGCACTTAAAGCCCATCTCGCCAAAAAGCTTGATGTCGTCGAGGTAGTGATGGTACATATAGATCGGAAGAGCACACGTCTGAACTCCAGTCACTAGCTTATCTCGTATG
>URBS01000027.1 GCA_900546085.1 uncultured Collinsella sp. | reverse complement strand
AGCCCCTTGCGGCGTAGTTCTTATTTAAGCCGTCCAAGTTTTGGGGTGCAGTTCAGGTCATGCCGCCGAAGTTAAAAGGCAGATTGCCGCTCTGGCGGGTTTGCAGCGTCGAGCCGTTACGCGGTTTCGTAAAACCGCGTAACTAAAAGGCCGCGGCCGGAAATCCCGGCTGCGGCCTTGTTGCACTTGTGAGGTCAACTCGCTCGTTAGACCAACTTGAAGCCCTTGCGCTTGCCCACGGAGAGGGTATCGCCCAGCTTGAGGGCGCTCGGATCGATGTTGTAGCTCTTGGGAGCCACGGCCTTGCCGTTGATTTTGACGCCGCCGCCGTCGATATCGCGGCGGGCCTGGCCGGCGCTGGCCGAAAGACCCAGGTCCTTGAGCAGGCCGGCGAGGTAAATCTGGCCCTCGTCATTGACAGTCAGCTCGGCATGCTTCTCGGGGAAGTCGGCGAGCTGGCCCTCCTTGAACACGCGGTCGAACTCGGCCTGAGCCTCGTCGCCGGCGCCGGCACCGTGGTAGGTGTCGCACAGGTCGCGGCCCAGAGCGCGCTTGAGCTCGTAGGGGTCGGCGGAGCCATCGGCCAGGGCGGCGTCGATCTTGTCGACCTCGGCAGGGGTGAGCGAGCTGGCCAGACGATAGTACTTGCCGATCATCTCGTCGGGGATGGACATGGTCTTGCCGAACATGTCCTTGGGAGCGTCGGTCAGGCCGATGTAGTTACCATAGGACTTGGACATCTTGCGCACGCCGTCGGTGCCCTCGAGCAGCGGCATGGTGAGCGCAATCTGCGGCTCCATACCCATCTTCTCCATGAGCTCGCGGCCGGCGAGCAGGTTGAAGAGCTGATCGGTGCCGCCCATCTCCACGTCGGCCTTGATCTGCACAGAGTCGAAAGCCTGCATCACGGGATACAGGAACTCATGCAGGGCGATCGGCGTCTGAGACTGGTAGCGCTTGGTAAAGTCGTCGCGCTCAAGAATGCGGGCAACGGTGAACTTGGAGCACACCTGCAGCAGGCCGGCCAGATCCATCGAAAGGATCCAGTCGCCGTTGTGCACGATGGTGGTCTTCTCGGGGTCCAGGATCTTCATGGCCTGGCTCACGTAGGTCTCGGCGTTGGCCTCGATCTGCTCCTGCGAAAGCTGCGGACGCGTGGAGTTCTTGCCCGAGGGATCGCCGATCAGCGCGGTGCCGTTGCCGATGATGAGGGTGACGTTGTGGCCCAGGTCCTGGAACTGGCGCATCTTGCGCAGCGGCACGGCATGGCCCAGGTGCAGGTCGGGGCTGGTGGGGTCGACGCCGAGCTTGATGTTGAGGGGCTCGCCCTTCTCAAGCTTCTTGCGAAGGTCGGCCTCGGGAACGATCTGCGCGGCGCCCGAGGTGATGATACGCATTTGCTCGTCAACAGACAGCATTGGGTATCCTCCTTTTGCTATAGCACCCTCACCGGATACGGCGGTGCTGGAAGTCCATAAACTCTCATATGATAACAAACTGACGCGACGCGGCACCTACGACAGGAAAATCCTCGTCCTGCCGCATGCGTCAATGGCAACTGGCAAACGTGTACCGTCACGCTCGACCAGATAGCGTACCTGCCGACGGCGCAAGCAGTCGCGGCAACGGACCTGTCCCGTCGCATCGGTAGCGCAGACGCCCTCGGCGGTCAGCAGGCAGTGCTCGCACACCATAAGCTCGGGACGGTCGGCGTCGACCGGACCCCAGACGCCGGGTTCAGCAGCCAGTTCGGCAATACGCTCCGCATCATTGCCGAGCAACTCGGCCGGCAAGTACACCCGCCCCGCACCGAGTCCGCGCAGCCAGGTAAGCGTGGCCCGATTCGCGCAGAACACCGGCGCCGCCACGTCAAACGTCACGCCCAGCTCGCGAGCGATCACCACCTGTCCCAGGTTGCGGCAGACAACGCGCCCGGCACGCTGCATCAGTGAGCGGGTCCAGTCAGCGTCACACGTGCGGCACACCTCGTCAAGCACCACAACAGCGTCGGACAAATCGAGTTCTCCGCGCGGGTCGGCATCCATCAGCTGCCAAGCAAAAACCATGCGAGCGGGAACCGCGCACTCCACCAACTCCGTCGACGCACCGCCATCCACCGTAACGCCCTCAAAGGGCAGCACCTCAACGGCACGCGCAACGGGCGCAATCGCATCCGCCTCGGCCCGCATGCGCTCCAACACCGCCGCCGTCTGATCCAACACGCCGGCGCTGCGAATCAGATAGACCTCGCAGCCCGCGTCCACCTTACGTTTGCAATGCACGACGATGCGCTCTCCCGCAGCGGCATCCACGGGGCAAGGCACCTGTGGCCAGCGCTTGGGCACATCGGGACGCGCGTCGGCACCCGGGTAAAATCGGATTTCGAGCGTATCGCCCGCCGCCACGGCGGCATCAAGCTCAACCGTCACCTCTTCGTGACCCACCGCCACCAAGTGGCCCACGCGCACGCCCTGGTTGATCGCGCGCTCAAAGCTCATGAGCTCGGCACCCGAACGACCCCGCAGGTAAGCATCGGTAAACCCACGGTTAAACGACCTTCCCAGCTCGCGTTCAAGCTCTTCCACGGCACCGGAGTCCCACGCGCCGTCGCACAGCATATCGAGTGCCCGACGCCACACCCTCACCACGTTGAATACGTAATCGGGATTCTTCATGCGTCCCTCGATCTTGAGCGATGCCACGCCGGCGGCAACAAGCTCGGGCAGGTGCGCGATACCCAGATAGTCACGCGGACAAAGCCGGCGGTCTCCCTCGACGGCAACAACACTCTGCCCCGCCTCGTCCACTAGGTCGTACGCCAGACGGCACGGCTGCGTGCAGTCGCCGCGCATCGCCGAGCGCCCACGCCGCAGGGCCGAGAACTCGCACGCCCCCGAATAGCCGATGCAAATCGCACCGTGGCAGAATACCTCGATGGGCACGCCCGTGGCACAGAGCGCCGCAATCTCGTCGACCGTCAGCTCGCGCGCCGTCGTCACGCGCTCGACCCCCAACTCATCGGCGGCAAGCCGCACGGCACCCTCGCTATGAGCGCCCGCCTGCGTGGACAGGTGAATCTCGACCCCGGGAATCGCCGCGCGCAGCGCGCAGGCCAACCCGGCATCGGCGACAATCAGAGCATCGGCGCCCAGCTCCAGTGCATGAGCTCCCAACGCCACCGCGTCGGACAACTCATCGTCAAACACGAACACGTTGAGCGTTACGTACACACGCACGCCATGGGCATGCGCCACGGCGCAGCCGCGCGCAAACTCGTTATCCGTAAAGCCATGGGCGCTCACACGGGCGTTAAAGCCGCCCAACCCCGCATAGATGGCATCGGCACCCGCGGCGATGGCCGCAAGCATCTGGTCGAGTCCGCCCGCCGGCGCCAGCAGCTCGGGCAGCGCCGCACCGGCAGCATCCAATCCAGTCTCGTATTGTCCGCTCGGCCCCATCGTCCGAATCGCCATCGACAAACTCCTTACCAAGGTATGCATTCACTCTGAAAAATGCCGTCTTCCAGCATACACGAGGCCTCGCGCGCCCCGTTTGGTTTATCGTGTAATAACTTATGTCCATCCTGCCCCGACGGCACATCCACCGTCCGGCACGACATACCTGGAGGTCAATATATGGGTCCTCGCCAACGACAGGGACGCAGCCGTTCAAAGACGCATGCTCTGCCCATAATCCTGCTCTCGTTTTTGGGCTTTCTGCTGATTGCGGGCGTGGCATTTGGCATCGGCATGGTCGGCAACGTCAACCGCTGGCTGTCCGATCTGCCCGACTACACCGACGCCAACGCGTATCTGGTGAGCGAGCCCACCGAGATCGTCGACTGCAACGGCAACAAGATCGCGAGCTTCTACACGCAAAACCGCAAGTCTATCACCAAGGACGAGGTCTCCCCCTACGTGCTGCAGGGCACCGTTGACGTCGAGGACGAGCGCTTCTACGAGCACGGCGGTATCGACCTGTGGGGTATCGCGCGTGCTGCGGTGGCAACCCTCGGTGGCGGGCACGAAGGCGCCTCGACTATCACCCAGCAGCTTGTGCGCAACACCATCCTGCAGGAGGAGCAATTCGACTCGACCATTGAGCGTAAGGTGCGCGAGGCCTACATCGCCATCAAGATGGAGGACATGTACTCCAAAGACGAGATCCTCATGATGTACCTCAACACCATCTATTACGGCCACGGCGCCTACGGCATCGAGGCCGCAGCCGAGACCTATCTGTCCAAGAGCGCCGCCGACCTCACCCTGAGCGAGGCCGCGCTGTTGATCGGCCTTCCCAACTCGCCCTCGCAGTACGACCCCACGGTCAACCCCGACCTGGCGCTGTCCCGTCGCAACAAGGTCCTCGACAACATGTTGCGCCTGGGCCACATCACCCAGGAGGAGCACGATGCCGCACAGGCCGAACCCATCACCCTCAATGTGACCGAAATCTCGGGCAGCGGCGTCGACGTATACTCGCAGCCCTACTTTGTCTCCTACGTCAAGCAGCTGCTGGAGCAGGAGTTCTCGACCGACGTGCTCTTTAAGGGCGGCCTGACCGTCAAGACCACCATCGACCCCACGATGCAGCAGGTGGCAGAGAATGCCGTCCGCGAGCAGCTCGACACGCTCTCGCTTGACGGCCTGGACATGGGCATGGTCGTCGTCGACCCCAAGACCGGCTACATCAAGTGCATGGTGGGCGGCTACGACTACAACGCCGACGAGAACCACGTAAACCATGCCACGGCCAAGCGTCCCGTCGGCTCCACCTTTAAGGCCTTTACGCTGGCAACTGCCATCCAAAACGGCATGAACCCCAACGTCACCCTCAACTGCAACTCGCCGCTCAAGGCCAAGGGCACCACGACCGAGGTCCAAAATTACGCCAACCAGAGCTATGGCAACATCACGCTTAAGCAGGCGACGGCATACTCCTCCAACACCGGCTACATCCAGGTGGCGGAAGCCGTCGGTAACAGCAAGATCATCTCGCTCGTCAAAAAGCTCGGCATCGACCCCGCCAAGGACAACATCGAGGACGTTCCCGTCATGACCCTCGGCACCGGCTCGATCTCGCCGCTCGAGATGGCCGCCGCCTACGCGACGTTTGCCAACGGCGGCTACTATCGCCAGCCGATCGCCATCACCGAGATTGACTCTCGTACCGGTTCGGTGCTGTACCAGCACACCGACAATCCCTCACAGGTGCTTACCGAGGGCGAGGCCGCCGCGGTCACCGATGTTCTGTCCGGCGTCATGAAGGGCAGCGGTACGGGTGCTGCCGGCGCTCTGAGTGTCAACCAGCCCTATGCCGGCAAGACGGGCACCACCGACAACACCACCAACCTGTGGTTCTGCGGCTATACCCCGCAGCTGGCGTGCGCCCTGTGGACCGGCTATTCCGCGGGCGAGATCCCCATCCAAAAGTACGGCACGGACCTGCTGGGCGACAGCACCAACCTGCCTGTCTTTAAGCGGTTTATGAACACCGTTCTGACCGGTACCGAGCGCGAGGAGTTTGCGACCGGAACGGCGCCCACCTACAAGAACAACAGCGTCTGGAAGTTCTACGGCACCAACAACACCAAGAAGTCGGAGAACGACGACAAGGACAAGGACGAAGAGGAAGAGGAAACCACCACAACGACTACCACGACGACCACGACCACCGAGACCACGGGCGGCGACACCACCGGCGGCACCGGTACGACCGGTGGCTCGACGGGTGGCTCCACTGGTGGTTCGACCGGCGGCGATGGCGGCACGCCTACGCCTACGCCTACGCCTACGCCTACGCCCACTCCCGACCCCTCGCCCACGCCTGACGATACGGTCGGCTAAGAAGTACGCGACTAAAGCCAACAAGGCCCCGAGCAGCTTATTGAACTGCTCGGGGCCTTTTAGTTTGAAGCGACCTGGTGGGCGGTCTTTATACCGGCAAACAAAAAGGGGTACCGACCAACGTCGATGCCCCTTACAAGCCACTATGTCAGCGCACACAATGCCGAGCGCACGACCCGCACACCTACTTGCGAGAATTGCTCAACTTATTGATCAGCGCCTCAAGACGCTCGCCGTCCTCGGCCGTCTGGGCAATAACCAAAATCGTATCGTTGCCGGCAAGCGAGCCAAGCACATCGGGCAGCTCTGCCGCATCAACAGCGGCGGCGATGCCGGAAGCCGTGCCAGGCTGAGCCTTGATCATAACCAGATTATCGGTGCGCAGAACGCCCGTTACGAGCTCGGAAACCATACGCTGCAGGTGCAGGTCCTCTGCCAGAACATAGATGCCCTCAGGGAGCTTACGCAGCCCCATATCGGCAATATCGCGAGAGACAGTCGCCTGCGTGCAATCAAAGCCCATAGCGCGGAGCTCATCGACCAGCACGCGCTGCGTGCGGACGTCCTTATTGCGCACAATATCTCTAATGGCATCCTGGCGCCCATTGCGTTTTTTAGCCATACAAACCCTCTCTCCAAAAGATGGCGGAGACAATCAATCAGTGATTGAATAGTTTAACGCTATTTGAAGGCTTTTGTGTATAAGAACGCATTTCGAAACAATTCTATGCAAATTTGTTTCGAAATGAGCCGTTTAGGCGGTTTTTGCGCCCGTCCGGTTAAGAAAAGCTGCCAGATGCGTACACATCACGCAGCGCGCAGGCTTGGCGCTGGCGATCGGCCCAAACAACAGACCGAGTCCCCGATGGTTGTCCTTGAGCGCGGCGACCATCTGACGGGTTCGAGGCGCCTCGAGCATATCACGCATGCGGGCGGAACGCTCGATTGACGACACTCCATGCGGGCTCAGACACAAATTCTCGATGCAGGCGACCAGTCCGGCAAAGTAGAACTTTTGGCTTGCCAGCTTGAGCCGACCACCGCTATCTGCTTCCGAGAGTGAGTCCGCAAGCTCGTCGAGCGCTCGAGTGTCATCGGATATCCTGGCATACATGGTGGGATCAAAGGCATCTGTAAGCTTAGGTGCCACCGCGTGGAAACAAGCGTCGCCGCAGCCGGACACGAATCGTGCCTGCGAGAGCGCATAAGCCATAAACTCAACCGTACGGTACGCCTTGCCGCGCGACAGGCATGCCTCAAACAGCGGACGGCTATACATCACGCCAGAGGTCTGAGCGACTAGGCCGCCTAAAATCAACTGGGGCAGCCCAGTCACCATAGAAGACTCGTCTTCTATGGCAATAGAGGCAGCATCCAAGACGCGCGAATGACGCTCGCGGTGCGCATCGTATCGATCGAGCGACACCGAGGGGAGCACAATGTCTGCCGCAGTATCGCACGCGATATCGACCATCTTGGAAAGGGCCTGCGGAGCAAACCACTCATCGGCGTTCATGGCGATGATTTGAGAGCCGCGCGAGGCATCAAAACCGGCGCGAAGACAAGCGCCACGCTTCGCGTCCTCGACGTCAATCAAATCAATATGGATGTCCCTGTCGGCAGCAACTTGAAGCGAATGGCGCACACCGGGCGCAGCATCGCGGCAAACAACGACAATCTGCAAATCGTAGAGGTCTTGGTTCTGGATACTCTCGAGCGCACGCATCGCATAGCTGGGCGAACCTTCTACCACAAGGATCACCGAAAGTCGCGGATGCGAGCCACGTCGAACCAAGTTTTCCATCCTCTCGATAGCACCAAATCAAACTGTCGTTCATGGTACACCCGAGCTATAAAAGCAACGAGCCGCCTAACATGTTGCACGCCAAGAACAGATGTTGCACACGCGCAGCCCACAGATGACAGGTGTCGACGCACGACACGTCGAGCCCTACCCTAGTCGAGCACGACAAGCTCGGCGGGATCGTAATCCACGCCCATAAACGTAAGGCCGCAGGCAGGAGCTGTGGGGCCCGCAGCGGTGCGGTCGCAAGCATCGATAACCTCGCGCATCCACTCGGGTTCACGGCGATGCATGCCAATCTCGACAAGCGTGCCCACGATCGAACGGACCATCGAATGCAGAAACGCATTGCCCTCGATGGTGAACGTCAGGATGTCCTCGCCAAACGCAACCTCATGGCCAAATTCGGCACGCATCACGCAGCGATGCGTGGGCTTGCCAACGGCCGAAGCGACCTTGCAAAAGCTTTTAAAGTCCTGCTCGCCCAGCAGTGCGGGGCAGGCAGCAGACATAGCCTCAACATCCAAGGGATAGCGATGCCACCACACGGCACCGCGGGACAGCACAGGGCGCGCATCTCGATCGGCAATGCGGTATGTATACGTACGGGAACGCGCGTCAAAACGCGCAGAAAAGCCTTTACGGGCCTTGTAGACCTCGTTAATGGCGATATCTTTGGGCAGCAGGGCATCCATAGCCCGCAGCCACCTACGGCGCGTACAAGCGAGCTCAGCGTCCGTTACGGGCACGCTGATGTACTGAGCCACGGCATGCACGCCGGCATCGGTACGCCCCGCGCACGTCAGATCGATCGGGCGGCGAAGCAGCGTCTCGATGGCTCGACGTAGCTCACCCGCAACCGTCGTCTGTCCCGGCTGCTCGGCAAATCCGCTATACGATGAGCCATCATAGGCCACGCGAAATACGAGCGTGGCGTCAAGCTCGGAAATCGAATTGAAATCAGACGGCGCAGTCATGGGCGCTCCCAACAAACAAGCAACGGTATCGCGACAAAAAAAGAGGGGTACGCGAACGTACCCCTCGAATATAGCCTATGCAGACGGAATGTCTACTCAGCGGTCTCCTCAGCAGGAGCCTCCTCGGCAGCGGTCTCCTCGACAGCCTCGACCTTCTTGGGAGCAGCGGCCTTCTTGGGGGCCGGAGCAGCCTTCTTGGCCTTAGGCGTGCAAGGCTCGGTGACGAGCTCCATGATAACGATGGGAGCGTTGTCGCCCTTGCGGTTACCGAGCTTCATGATGCGGGTGTAACCGCCGTTGCGGTCCTGCCACATGCCCTGAGCAGCCTTGTCGAAGATCTCGGCAACGAGCTGCTTATCGCCGAGCTTGGCGATAGCCAGACGACGAGAGTGCAGGTCGCCCTTCTTGGCCCAAGTGATGATCGGATCGACGACCGAACGCAGCGCCTTAGCGCGGGTCTCGGTGGTCTTGATGCGGTCGTTCTCGAAGAGGGCCTTAGCAAGGCTCTTCTTCATGGCCTTGGTGTGGCTCGCATCGGTGCCGAGCTTCAGGCCCTTCTTAACGTTGTGACGCATGGTCTAGTTTCTCCTCAAATATGCGAAGCATTAAGCCTTCAGGCTCAGGCCCATGGACTCAAGCTTGTCCTTCACTTCCTCGATCGACTTAACACCGAAGTTACGGATGTTGAGCAGATCGTTCTCCGAGAACTCAACGAGTTGACGGACCGAGTGAATGCTGGCGCGCTTAAGGCAGTTGTAGGAACGGACGGAAAGGTCCAGATCCTCGATCTGCTTGTCCAGCTCGGCGTTGTCGTTGGTGACCTCGGGAGCGAAGATCGAAGCCTCCTCCTCGACCTCGGGGGTCTCGGCAAGGTTCATAAAGGCAGCCATATGCTGGTTGATGATATTGGCAGCCTGGACCACGGCGTCGCGCGGAGCGATGGAGCCGTTGGTCTCGATCTCGAGGACAAGGCGGTCGTAGTCGGTGTGCTGACCGACACGGCAAGCCTCAACGAGCTTGGCGCAACGGGACACCGGCGAGTACAGCGAGTCGACGTGGATCACACCGATGGGATCGTTGTCGCGCTTGTTAGCCTCGCCAGAGACATAGCCGCGGCCATAGCCGATGCGCATGCTCATGGTGAGATGGCCACCCTCGGTAAGCGTAGCGATGTGCTGCTCGGGGTTGACCAGCTCAAACTCGGACGGAATAAAGAAGTCCGCACCGGTGACCTCGCAGGGGCCGTCAACAGAAATGGTGGCGGTCGCCTCGTCGGTCGTGCCGAGAGCCCTGAAGACAAGACCCTTGACATTCAGGACGATGTCGGTGACATCCTCGACCATGTTAGGGATGGTCATGAACTCGTGCCGTGCACCATCGATCTGAATAGCCTCGACGGCGGCACCCTCGAGCGAGGACAGAAGTACGCGGCGAAGGGAGTTACCCAGCGTATCGCCGTAGCCACGCTCGAGCGGCTCGACGGAGACACGAGCAGACGTCTCGTTGATCTCTTCGACCTGAACCTGAGGCCTAATGAATTCTGACATGTATTACCTCCAGCCTCAGCAGCCCGGATGGACTACTTAGAGTAGAGCTCGACGATGAGCTGCTCGTTGATATCACCGCTGATCTGCTCACGCGTCGGCAGAGCGAGCACGTTACCAGACAGCTTCTCGATATCGACCTCGAGCCAGCCAGGGACCTCAAAGCGCTCGGAGGAAATCAGGGCCTCCTTGATGGGGAGGAGGTCACGGAACTTCTCGCCGACAGCGACGACGTCGCCGGCCTTGACGCGGTAGGACGGGATGTCCACGCGCTTGCCGTTCACGGTGAAGTGACCGTGACGGACGGACTGACGAGCCTCTTTGCGGGTGCGGGCAAAGCCAAGACGGAAGACGACGTTGTCAAGGCGAGACTCAAGGATGATCATGAGGTTCTCACCGGTGACGCCGTTCATCTTGCGGGCCTTGTTGAAGTAGCCGTGGAACTGCTTCTCCAGAACGCCATAGATGAACTTGACCTTCTGCTTCTCGCGCAGCTGCATGCCGTACTCAGATTCCTTGCGACGGCGCTTGGGCTGACGGATAGATTCCTTCTTGCTGCTGTAACCGAGCTCAGCGGGATCGATCCCGAGCTGACGGCAGCGCTTAAGAACAGGAGTCCTGTCGATTGCCATATTGATACGATCCTTTCAGTTACACGCGGCGACGCTTCTTGGGGCGGCAGCCGTTGTGCGGAATGGGGGTCTTGTCCTGGATGCTCGAGACCTCGAGGCCAGCAGCCTGGAGGGAGCGGATGGCGGTCTCACGACCGGAGCCGGGGCCCTTGACGAAGACGGAAACCTTCTTCATACCGTGCTCCATGGCCTGCTTGGCAGCAGCCTCGGCAGCCATCTGGGCAGCGAACGGCGTGGACTTACGGGAGCCCTTGAAGCCCACCTGGCCAGCCGACTTCCAGGAAATGACGTTGCCCTGGGGATCGGTGATCGAAACGATCGTGTTGTTGAACGTAGAACGAATGTGAGCCTGGCCCACGGAAATGTTCTTACGGTCCGCGCGCTTCAGACGGGCAGCGCGAACGTTCTTCTTAGCAGTAGCCATCTATCTAGCGCTCCTTATTTCTTCTTCTTAGCACCGATCTGACGCTTCGGGCCCTTGCGGGTACGAGCGTTAGTGTGGGTGCGCTGGCCGCGGACCGGGAGGCCCTTGCGGTGACGAAGGCCGCGGTTGCAGCCGATGTCCATAAGGCGCTTGACGTTCTGGTTGCGCTCACGGCGGAGGTCGCCCTCAACCATGATCTGGTTCTTATCGATATAATCGCGGATGGCGTTAACCTCATCCTCGGTGAGGTCCTTAACGCGCGTATCCACGTTAACGTTGCACTCGACGCAGATCTTCGTCGCAGTGGTGCGGCCGATGCCGTAAATGTAGGTCAGACCGATCTCAACGCGCTTCTCACGCGGGAGGTCGACACCATTAATACGGGCCAACGTAGTCTCCTCTCTTAACCCTGACGCTGCTTATGACGGGGGTTCTCGCAAATGACGAGGACCTTGCCATGGCGCCTAATGATTTTGCACTTATCGCACATTTTCTTGACCGAAGGACGTACCTTCATCGTTCTTCCTTTCGGTAGCGCTCAAACTACTTCCCTACTATCTACTCGCCCAGCCGCAGGCGTTTAAAACTATGGCTGGTCTTCACACACAATCCGACCGTAGGTTGAGCTAAGCCTGCAGTCGGAAATGGAGTGCGTGTATGCGTGCCGCTATTTGTAGCGATAGGTGATGCGGCCGCGGGTCAGGTCGTACGGGGAAAGCTCCACGACAACCCTGTCACCGGGGAGAATACGGATGTAATTCATTCGGATCTTGCCAGAAATGTTGCACAGAACCGAATGACCGTTCTCGAGCTCGACCTTAAACATGGCGTTGGGCAGCGGTTCCTTTACCGTACCCTCGAGCTCAATTGCGTCTTCCTTCTTCACAAGCAATCATCTTTCTCTAGAAAACGACAGCGATTGAGTATTCTACAATACGTATGCACGCATCGTAATATCTTCGTAATGGCTCCACAACTACGTGGAACTTGTTACATTTGAAATGTAAAACAAAGCCGTTCCCTGATGCCCAAGATCGCCTTGAAATGAGAAGGAATAGACCTTGGGGTCATGCCTTCGAAATTGAAAGGCGAGGTTGGGCATCAGGGGGCGGCGACTTTTACATTTCTCCGCCCTGCAGGGAGCACCAAGCACCTTGCGCGTCCGTGGTGAGAATCACCGGACCGTCATTGGTAATGGCGACGGTGTTCTCGTAGTGCGCGGCGGGCAGGTGATCGTTGGTCGTAACAATCCAACCGTCGGAGCCCGAGCTCACATGGTTGGAACCCATCGTAACCATCGGCTCAATGGCAATGACCATGCCGGTCTGGAGGCGCACGCCCCTCCCCTTCTTTCCATAGTTAGGAACGTTGGGGTCCTCGTGCATCACACGGCCAATGCCATGGCCCACATAGTCGCGAAGCACGCCGTAACCGTGAGACTCAGCGAGGGACTGAACGGCATAACCGACGTCGCCGATATGGTTACCGGGAACAGCCTGCTCGATGGCAGCCTTAAGGCAATCGCGCGTAACCTCGCACAGGGCCTTGGCCTCAGGCGTAGGGGTGCCGACGAAAAACGTCCAAGCGTTATCGCCAACCCAACCGTCGACAACGGCTCCCGTATCGATGGAGATGATATCGCCATCGCGCAGGATCATGTCGGGGTTGGGAATACCGTGGACCACAGCATCGTTGATCGATGCGCAAATAGTCCCCGGGAACCCGCCGTATCCCTTAAAGGCAGGGGTGCCGCCATGCATGCGGATAATCTGCTCCGCGAGCTGATCGAGCTCAAAAGTCGAAACGCCGGGGCGCACCATGGCTCCAACGTGGCGGAGCGCCATCTTAGATAGCGCTCCTGCCTTCTTCATCTGCTCGATTTGCGTTGCAGACTTAATCTTGATCATAGACCGAGGGCCTCTTTGACATCCCCGTACACGGTCTCGCGAGCCTGGTCACCGTTGACCGACTTGAGCAGACCCTGGCCACGATAGTAGTCGACGAGCGGGCTCGTGGACTTCTCGTAGACGTCGAGACGGTTCTTGATGGTCTCGGGCTTGTCGTCGTCGCGCTGATACATCTCGCCGGCGCACTTGGGGCAGGTAGCATCGGCAGCGGTGCCGGTGTAACCGCAGGCGCGGCAGGTGCGACGCGAAGACAGACGATCGATAATGACCTCGGGGGCCACGTCGACCAGAAGGGCGCAGTCGATCTCGCGACCCATCGCGGAGAGCTCGGAATCGAGCGTCACGGCCTGGGCGGTGTTGCGCGGGAAGCCGTCGAGGATGAAACCCTGCTGGGCATCATCGGCGGCAAGACGCTCCTTGACAAGGTCGATCACGAGCTGGTCGGGAACGAGCTCGCCAGCGTCCATGTACTTCTTAGCCTGAATACCAAGCTCGGTGCCACCCTTGACGGCAGCACGCAGCAGGTCGCCCGTGGAAATGTGAGCGACGCCAAACTCGGCGACGAGCTCCTGTGCGACGGTGCCCTTACCGGCACCCGGAGCTCCGAGCAATACGAGGTTCATGAGCAATCCTCCTCTAGCCTATTTAAAGAATCCATCGTAATCATACATCTTGATCTGGCCTTCGAGCTTATCGACCGTGTCGAGCACGACGCCGACCATGATGAGGATGGACGTGCCACCAAATGCCTGGATCAGATGGTTACCCGTGAAGGAGAAGATGATCGAAGGCACGATGGCGATGAGCGCCAAAAAGACAGCGCTGGGAAGCGTAATCTTGTTGAGCGCGTTCTTGATGTAGGCCGCGGTAGCCCTACCCGGACGCACGCCCGGAATAAAGCCGCCCTGCTTCTTAAGGTTGTCGGCCGTGTCATCGGGATTGAACACCATGGAGGTGTAGAAGTACGCGAAGAACACGATGAGGACAACGTTAAGCACCCAGTTGAGCCAACCGGTCGAAAGCGCGGAGGCAACTGCCTGAATCCAGCCGATGCCGGGGAAGAACACGGCAATCTGAGCCGGGAAGTACAGCAGCGCCGAAGCGAAGATGATCGGCACGACACCCGCGGTGTTGACCTTGATGGGCAGGTAGGTGGTCTGGCCACCCATCATGCGACGGCCAACGACGCGTTTGGCGTAGGAGACCGGGATGCGGCGCTGGCCGCGCTCAAGGAAAACAATCAGCGGAATAACCAGCAGGATGATGGCGCAGATGATCACCATGGTGATGATGCCACCGGCATTGCCCTCGGTGCTGGAAAAGATCGCCTGCGGCAGACCGGCCATGATGTTCGCGAAGATGATCAGCGACATGCCATTGCCGATACCGCGCTGGGTGATGAGCTCACCAATCCACATGATCAGCATGGCGCCCGCGGTGAGCGTACCGACGATCATGAGGTCGAAGATGATCTCGGGAGCGCCGGCGCCATTGAAGCTGATGCCGAAGCTCTTAAAGAGGAAGAGGTAACCCACGGAGTTGAGGATTGCCAGAGCCAAGGTGAGGTAACGCGAATACTGCGTAATCTTGGTCTGACCGACCTCGCCCTCGCGGGCAAGCTCATGCAGGGAAGGCACGACGGCCTGGAGCATCTGGAGGATGATCGAGCTGGTGATGTAAGGCATGATGCCCAGCGAAAACACCGACACATAGCTCAACGCGCCGCCAGAGAAAAGATTCAGGAGGGCCATAGCACCTGCGGCGACCGAATTGTTATCGGTCGAGAAAAGGCCCAGCATCCCCTGGAAGGGAATGCCGGGCACAGGAACGTGCGCACCAATGCGGTACACGACGAGCATAGCTATGGTAAAAAGAATCTTTTCGCGCAATTCTTTGATGCGGAAAGCATTCTTAAGACCATTTAGCACGGCAGCTCGACCTTTCCGCCGGCGGCCTCGATCTTGGCCTGCGCAGAAGCGCTGACCTTATCGACCTTGACCGTGAACTTCTTGGTGAGCTCACCATTGCCGAGCACCTTGACGGGCTCGAACTCGCTCTTGGTGATGCGAGCGGCCTTAAGAGCGCCACCGTCGATCACAGCGCCATCCTCGAACTTACGCTCGAGACGCTCAACGTTAACAGCGGTGTACTCGATACGACGGGGGTTGCGGAAGCCCGGAAGCTTGGGCAGGCGCATAGCCAGCGGAGTCTGGCCACCCTCGAAGCCGGCACCCTTGGTGCCGCCAGAGCGGGAACCCTGGCCCTTCTGACCGCGGCCAGAAGTGGTGCCGTGACCCGAAGAATTGCCACGGCCGACGCGCTTGCGGTTCTTGGTGGAACCGGGCGCGGGAGTAAGATCGTGAAGCTGCATTTGCTACTCCTCTACAATCTCGACAAGGTGCTTGACCTTGAAGATCATGCCGCGGACGGACTCGTTGTCAGCAATCTCGCGAACCTCGCGGATCCTGTGGAGACCGAGGGCACGGACAGTACGGACCTGGTCCTGCTTGCAACCGTTGGTGCTGCGGACCTGCTTGATCTTGATGGTGTCAGCCATGCTTAGTTCTCCTTACCGACGAACATCTCGGAGACCGTCAGGCCACGGCGAGCCGCGACGTCCTCAGGGCTGGAGAGCTCCTTGAGGCCCTCGACGGCAGCCTTGATGATGTTGAGGCCGTTGTCGGTACCGAGGGACTTGGACAGGACGTTCTTGATGCCAGCAAGCTCAAAGAGGGGACGCACAGCGCCGCCGGCGATAACGCCGGTACCCTCGACAGCGGGCTTGATGATGATGCGGCCGGCACCAAAGTGGCCGAGAACCTCGTGCGGGATGGTGCCCTGCTCGGTCACCGGCACGTGGAACATGTTCTTCTTGGCATCGAGAGACGCCTTGGAGATGGCCAGGGGCACCTCAGCGGACTTGCCCATGCCAACGCCGACGTTACCCTTGCCGTCGCCAACGACGACGAGAGCGACGAGGCTCATGCGACGACCACCCTTGACGGTCTTCGACACGCGGTTGATGTAAACGACGCGCTCCTCGAACTCGGAGGCCTCGCGCTGCTGCTTCTGATTACGAGCCATGTGCTACATACCTCCTAGAACTCGAGACCGGCGGCACGAGCACCGTCGGCGAGGGCCTTGACGCGGCCATGGTAGATACGGCCACCGCGATCGAAGGCGACCTTGGTGATGCCGGCCTCGATGGCGCGCTTGCCAACGAGCTGACCGACCTTCTCCGCAGCCTCCTTGTTCGAGGTGTGGGTGCCCTTGAACTCGGCCTCGAGGGTCGAGGCAGAGACGAGCGTCAGGCTGGAGCCCTTGCTGTCGTCGATGATCTGGGCATAGATGTTGGCGTTAGTACGGGTCACGCGAAGACGCGGACGCTCGGAGGTACCCGAGACCTTGCCGCGAACACGACGCTGACGACGCTTGAGGCCTTCCAGCTTCGCCTTATGCTTGTTCATACGTAAACTCCTAAAAAGGTTGATCTTGCCAGCACCTGACGGGGTGCTGGTCTTATGCGAGTGAGTCGGTTACGACTACTTGGCGGCCTTACCCAGCTTGCGGCGGATGTGCTCGCCAACGTAGTGGATACCCTTGCCCTTGTAAGGCTCGGGAGGACGATGGCCGCGGATCTCAGCGGCGATCTGACCGACCTGCTGCTTGTTGATACCCTTGACGTTCACGTGGGTGTTGTCGGGAACCTCGAAGGTGATGCCCTCGGGAGCCTCGACGATCACGGGGTGCGAGAAGCCCAGGGAGAACTCGAGGTTCTTGCCCTTCTGCTGCACGCGGTAACCGACGCCGGCGAGCTCGAGCTTCTTCTCGAAGCCCTCGGAAACGCCAACAACCATGTTGTGGATGAGGGCGCGGGTGAGGCCGTGGCGGGCACGGGTCTCACGCTCGTCGTCGGGACGGGAAACGGTGAGGACGTTGTCCTCGACGTTGATAGCGAGCTTCTCAAAGACATCGAGCTCGAGCTGGCCCTTGGGGCCCTTGACGACAACGTTGTTGCCGTTGACTGCCACTTCGACTCCGGCGGGAATCTGGACAGGCTTATTACCGATACGAGACACGGTGATCTCCTTTCCTTCTACCTACCGAGCGAATTACCAGACGTAAGCGATGATCTCGCCGCCGACGTTGTGCTTGCGAGCATCGCGGTCGGTCATGACGCCATGGCTGGTGGAAATGATGGCGGTACCAAGGCCACCGCGGACGCGGGGCATGTCGGCAACGCCGGTGTACTTACGCAGGCCCGGCTTGGAAATGCGGCGGATGCCGTTGATGACCTTAGCCTTCTTGGGACCATACTTAAGCGTGATGTGCAGAGTCTTCTGGGGAACGGTGTCCTCGACATCGTAGCCCTCGATGTAGCCCTCCTCGTGCAGAACACGAGCGATCTCGACGAGCTTCTTGCTGCTCGGCATGGAGACCGTGGCCTTGTTCACAGAGTTAGCGTTACGGATGCGCGTAAGCATATCTGCGATCGGGTCTGTAAGGTTCATACAGATTCTCCTTCGTTCTTGATGAACACGTGCTCTTGGTTCTTCGCCGCCCTTAACGGCAAAGCCTAACTAGCGCGTTTTCCCTGTTCCAAACTGATGCTTGAAACGCTGGTAGTGACTTACCAGCTGGCCTTCTTAACGCCGGGAAGCTCGCCCTTGAGTGCAAGCTCGCGGAAGCAGACACGGCACAGGCCGAACTTGCGGTACACAGAGTGCGGACGGCCGCAGCGCTGGCAGCGCGTGTACTCACGAGTAGAGAACTTCTGCTTGCGATTGCACTTGACGATCATCGATGTCTTAGCCACTTATATCCTCCTCACATAGAGTATTGTTCGCCCCAAGCGCCGCCCCCTTCTGGGAACGGCGCTCATAGGGCAGGTGAACCTATTTCTTGAACGGGAAACCGAAGGCGTCCAGAAGGGCCTTGGCCTCCTCATCGGTGTTGGCGGTGGTCACGAAAGTGATGTCCATACCACGCTGGTGATCGACGGAGTCGAAGTCGATCTCGGGGAAGATGAGCTGCTCGGTGACGCCCATGGAGAAGTTACCACGGCCGTCGAAGCTCTTGGCGGAGATGCCGCGGAAGTCGCGGATACGGGGGATCGCGACGGAGGTCAGACGATCGAAGAACTCCCACATACGGTCGCCACGCAGGGTAACCTTGCAGCCGATCGGCATACCAGCGCGCAGGCGGAAGGTAGCGATGGACTTGCGGGCACGGGTGATCATCGGCTGCTGGCCGGTGATGGCGCGCAGGTCGCGCACGGCACCGTCGATGGCCTTGGAATCGGTAGCGGCCTCGCCGACACCCATGTTCACGACGATCTTCTCAAACTTGGGGATCATCATGACGTTCTCGTACTGGAACTTGTCCTGAAGCTGCTGCTTGACCTCGTTGTTGTACTTGGTCTTCAGACGCGGCACATACTTCTCTTCTGCCATTGTTCACTCCTTCTTGGGGTTTTAAGCACGGGGCGTGGCCACGATGGGTTGTCCTCGTGCCTCCTGGCTGCATCCGCGCCGCTCATGGCATTTCGCGGTTTGGACTCGACACAGCAGGAGCCGACAAAACAATCGGTACTATACGCGCATCGGGAGCGTATTTCCAGAAAAACCTCGTCTGCCTGCACAACTCCACAACTCCCCCGCACATATTGATCCCTAGGGGACGGAGGAAAATGGCAGTTGCGGTGAAATAGGGACCGTTTGACGGCTTAACAGGCTTTAACAGTCCGTATTTCACCGCAACTCATATATGGGGATGCGATTAGCGCTTGCGGGGGACGAGCTTGGTGCGGCGCAGGTGGATCATCTCGGCAGCGATGGAGATGGCGATCTCCTCGGGGTCCTCGGCCTCGATGGCGACACCGA
>URBS01000026.1 GCA_900546085.1 uncultured Collinsella sp. | reverse complement strand
ACGCGCATAAAGAAAGCCTCCCATTTCTCATGTCCAAGAAATGGGAGGCAGTTCAAATTCGGACGGGCTTCTGTGCTCGATATGGGGGTTAGCGAAAACCGCCGCAAAGGTATCTGCTCCTTTGCGGCGGTTTTGACGTTTGCGCAGATAAAACCTGCCAAAATAAACCTGTCCCTTATTGGCAGGTTTTAGCTCAGCAGCATGCGGTCGTTGGCGAGCTCGCCGCCCGAGACCTCCTCGAACTTCTGCAGCAGGTCGGCCACGGTAAGCGACTTCTTCTCGTCGCCCGCCACGTCGTAGATCACGTGACCCTCGTGCATCATGATCAGGCGATTCCCCAGACGGATGGCGTCATTCATGTTGTGCGTGACCATGAGCGTGGTCAGGTGGTTCTCGTCGACGATCTCCTCGGTCAGGTTGAGCACCTTAGAGGCCGTCTTAGGGTCGAGTGCTGCGGTGTGCTCGTCGAGCAGCAGCAGGCGCGGCTTAGTGAGCGTGGCCATGAGCAGGGTGAGCGCCTGGCGCTGGCCGCCCGAGAGCAGGCCGACCTTAGCGTTGAGGCGCGTATCCAGACCAAGGTCCAGACGCTTGAGCAGCTCAACGTACTCATCTTTCTCGGCTTTGGTGACGCCCCACGAAAGGCCGCGACGCTGGCCACGGCGCTTGGCGAGGGCCAGGTTCTCGGCGATCTGCATATCGGCAGCGGTGCCGCGCATGGGGTCCTGGAACACGCGGCCCAGGTACTTGGCGCGCTGCGACTCGCTCAGACGCGAGATATCGGTGCCATCGAGCTCGATGACACCCGAATCGAGCGGATACACGCCGGCGATCATGTTGAGCAGCGTGGATTTGCCGGCGCCGTTGCCGCCAATCACGGTTACAAAGTCGCCGTCATTCAGGGTGAGGTCGACGCCGGTAAGGGCGCGCTTCTCGGTGACGGTGCCCTTGTTAAAGGTCTTTTTGACGTGCGAGAGCTTAAGCATCTGCCTCATCTCCCCTCGTGTAGGAGCTGCGGAGCTTGTAGCGCTCCCAAACCACAGGTACGCACAGGGCAACGGCGACGATCACGGCGGAGAGCAGCTTCATGTCGTTGGCGTCCATGCCCAGCTGCAGCACGATGGCGCGGATGAGGAAGTAGACCACGGAGCCAAAGACAGCGGAGGCCAGACGGACGGAGAACTGCGTGAGACCGCCGGGCAGCAGGCGGCCGAGCACCTCGCCGATGACGATGGCGGCAAGACCGATAACGATGGCGCCGGTACCCATGCCAATGTCGGCATACTTTTGGCTCTGGCAGATAAGCGCGCCGGAGAGGCCGATGAGGGCGTTGGAGAGCACGAGGGCGATCATCTTGGTGGAGTTGGTGTTGACGCCCAGGGCGCGGATCATGTACTCGTTGTTGCCGGTGGCGCGCAGTGCGGAGCCGATCTCGGTACCAAAGAACCAGTACAGGATGGCGACGATGGCCACGGCCAGCACAATGCCCAAGATAATGGCAACAGTGGACTGCGGCAGGCCCGTCATGTGACTGACAGACGAGAAGATGGTGCCCTTGGCAAGGATGGGCGTGTTGGACTTGCCCATGATGCGCAGGTTGATGGACCACAGACTGATCTGCGTAAGGATTCCGGCGAGGATTGCGGGAATTTCAAAGACGGTGGTCAAGATGCCCGTGACGGCGCCCGCGATGGCGCCGGCGCACATGCCGGCCAGCACGGCGAGCAAGGGGTCGACGTTATTGTTGACGATGAGCACGGCGCAGACACAGCCGCCGAGGGCAAAGCTGCCGTCGCAGGTCATATCGGGGATGTCGAGCAGGCGGAACGTGATAAACACGCCAAGCACCATAATGCCCCAGAGGACGCCCTGCGAAACGGCGCCCTGCAACGCAATGAGCATGCTTCATACCTCCTAGGATAGGGTGGACACGTGATTTTCCATAATAGCGGTACCAATGCATAAAAGAGCTGCGGACGGATGTTTTGTCTCATCCGAAACAAGCAGGGCGAACGCCGGTCTTTAGCGTTCGCCCCAAGGACTCAGATATTGAATAACGCGGCTGTGGCGCGCGTGCGGGCCCTAGACGCGTTACCGCGCATGGCGCTACTCGTCCAGAGCGGAAAGGTCGATGCCCAGAGCCTCGGCCATCTCGTCGTTCTTGACGACGACCAGGTCCTTGCTCGAGAGGTGCTTGATCGGCATATCCTCGGGCTTGGCCTCGCCCTTCAGGATCTTGACGGCCATCTCGCCCGCGGCGTAGCCCAGATCCTCGTAGTTGATGGAGAGGGTGAACAGGCCACCGGCCATGCACATGCCCTCCTCGCCAGTCACGTAGGGAAGCTTGTTTTCCTTGCAGATCTGGCCCACCTGCGAAGCGCCCGCGGCGATGGTGTTGTCGGTGGGGGAGTAGAGCGCGTCGACCTTGCCCACGGCGGACTCGACGACGGACTGGATCTCGTTGGAGCTCGAGACGGTGAAGTCGGTGTACTCCAGGCCCAGCTTGCCGAGTTCCTTCTTGGCGGCCTTGATTTGGACGTCGGAGTTGGACTCGGCGGTGCAGTAGAGCAGACCGACCTTCTTTACATCGGGCAGGACCTTCTGCATCATCTCGAGCTGCTCGGCGACCGGGGTGAGGTCGGAGGCACCGGTGACGTTGGTGCCGGGCCTGTCGTTGTCCTGGACCAGGCCGGAGGCGGCGTAGTCGGTGATGGCGCAGCCCACGATGGGGATATCGGCCGTGGCGCCGGCGGCGGCCTGCGCGGCAGGCGTGGCGATGGCGTAGATCAGGTCGACGTTGTCGCCCACAAACTTGTCGGCAATGGACTTACACGTGGACTGGTCGTTCTGGGCGTTCTTCTGGTCGATCTTGACCTTAAGGCCGCTCTCCTTGATGGCCTTGACAAAGCCGTCGTTGGCGGCATCGAGTGCGGAGTGCTCGGTGAGTTGCAGAACGCCGATGGTGTAGTCGGAACCAGCGGCAGCAGAGCCGGAACCAGAGTTGCCGCCGCATCCGGCGAGCGGGGCGAGCGCGAGCAGACCGGCGGAGACCAGAAGGCTCCTGCGGCTGATGGTGATGTCCTTCATATCATTACCCCCAGTATAAAAATGGCTGGAAACACTGCACTGGGACAAAGTGCAAGTGGAACTATAGTAGCGCTGATGTCCATTTTTACAACAGCCTGGCGGGTTTTTTAATACAGAATCGGATGGGCGGTACGGGTAGTCGAATGGGCGGCGGAGGGTCTTATGCGGCGGAGGAGGCATCGTCCTCGTCCAGGGCGGCGAAGAGCTTCTTGCCGTCGAGGAGACGTGTGGTGACGTTTCTCATTCGGCCGATCTCTACGGTACGCAACGTGTCATCGGCGCCTCGCGCGTCATAGACCGTTCCCAGCAAATACGAGATGCCGTCTCGTTGCTTGATGGCAAAGGGCCGGAGTGTCATCCGCGCCACTTCGACCTCTCCGCGTGCCGTGACACTCGAAATATCAAAACTCACCGTGGTTCCGTGGTCGATGGCCTGCTCGATGAGCTCGCAGGCATCGATGCGCTTGACGGGCGTGCGTGTGGCCTTGGTGGATTTGCCGTCTGCGCTTGGAGCAGGCTCGGGCGCATCGAGGTAGCCGCGAACGTCGGCACTCGCCATGGCGACCAGGTGCTGCGCCATGCTTTTTCGAATGGCGATGGGTGTAGAGCGGTTGCGCATGACCATGCCGTGGAGCCGGATGATCTCTTCGTCGGTGAGCGGACGGGTCAAGAGCCGATACCCCACGCCGCGCTTGTACTCAATTTCGTATCCGGCATGGCGAAGTGCGGAGATGGCGGTGTAGATGCTGCGCCGCGCCGCCGAGATGGGCATGCGGGCGGGGTCGTCGGGATGGGCGAGGCGCCGGATCAACTCATCGGAAAGCATGGCCTTGTCCTCGCCGGTGTTTTCGCTTAATAGTTGCAAGATACGAACGGCGCGATAGGCTGCCATCGAGGCGGCGCCCCTCGTCGTGGTCTCGTAAGTTTCAACAGCGGTTTCGGTCATGGCGCCCACGTCCTTTCCGTTTTGGGTGGCGACGGTATGGAGCCTAGGACGCGGGGCTTTCCCAGGGGTGCAGGACGCCCTGGGCGGTCGGTAACCGTCGGCAAGCGGCGGGTCGAGTTTTCAACAACCCTGCCTTACTGACCAAAACCTTGCCAAAAGCTTGACGGATGCTGTTGAAAAAGCGCCTCTCGGCCGATGTCGAGAGGCGCTTGTGCGATGAGTGTTGCGCGTGGCGACGCGAGCTAGTGCCCGACGATTAAAAGTCGGCGTTGCCCACGGTGCGCGGGTGCGGCAGGACGTCGCGGATGTTGCCCACGCCGGTGAGGTACATCACCAAGCGCTCGAAGCCCAGACCGTAGCCGGCGTGCTTGCAGGAACCGTAGCGGCGCAGGTCAAGGTAGTACTTGTACTGCTCGGGATTCATGCCCAGGTCCTTGATGCGGGCTTCGAGCAGATCCAGGCGCTCCTCGCGCTGGGAGCCGCCGATAATCTCGCCGATACCGGGAACCAGACAGTCGGCGGCGGCGACGGTCTTGCCGTCCTCGTTCATGCGCATGTAGAACGCCTTGATCTCGGCCGGGTAGTCGGTCACGAAGGTCGGGCGCTTAAAGTGCTCCTCGGTCAGGAAGCGCTCGTGCTCGGTCTGCAGGTCGATGCCCCAGCTCACGGGATAGTCAAACTTGTGACCGGCGGCGACGGCCTGCTCCAGGATCTCGACGGCCTCGGTGTAGGTAACGCGGGCAAAGTCGGAGTTTGCCACGTGGTCCAGGCGCTCGATCAGGCCCTTGTCCACAAACTTGTTGAGCATGTTGAGCTCGTCGGGGCAGGTGGCCATAACGTCCTTAAGGACGTACTTGAGCATGGCCTCGGCGTTATCCATGTAGTCGTTAAGGTCGGCAAAGGCCATCTCGGGCTCGATCATCCAAAACTCGGCGGCGTGGCGCGTGGTGTTGGAGTTTTCGGCGCGGAAGGTGGGGCCAAAGGTGTACACGTCGCCAAAGGCCATGGCAAAGTTCTCGGCATTGAGCTGGCCGGATACGGTAAGGCTCGCGTGCTTTCCAAAGAAGTCCTGGCTCCAGTCAACCTCGCCGGACTCGGTGAGGGGCGGATTTTTGGGGTCGAGCGTGGTCACGCGGAACATTTCGCCGGCGCCCTCGCAGTCACTCGTGGTGATGATAGGGGTGTTGACGTAGACAAAGCCCTGTTCCTGGAAGAAGCGGTGGATGGCGGCAGCCGCGACAGAACGGATGCGGAACACGGCGCGGAACAGGTTGGTGCGCGGGCGCAGGTGCTGCTGGGTGCGCAGGAACTCGACGGTTGCGCGCTTCTTCTGCAGCGGGTAATCCGGGGCGCTGACGCCCTCGACCTCGATGGAGGTGGCAGAAAGCTCGAAAGGCTGGGGCGCATCGGGGGTCAGCTTGACGGTGCCGGTGCAAATGAGTGCGGCCGAGACGTTTTGATGGGCGATCTCGTCGTAGTTGTCGAGTGCCTCGCGGTTCATGACGACCTGCAAGTCGCGGAAGCAGCTGCCGTCGTTGAGCGTGACAAAGCCAAAGTTCTTCATGTCGCGGATGGACTTGACCCAGCCGGCGACGGTGACGGTCTGGCCGCCGAGCGACTCGGCATCGGCGTAAAGCTGCGCGATTTTGGTGCGGTTCACGTATCCTCCCATAACGGTTGTACGGATTATTTCCAAACAGTTAACCATTCTAACCCGCGAGTGGGGGCGTAGCAAAACGTCAAGCTCGATGTATGAGCGTGACGTGGGCACCGCGCAAGCGCCGATTTTGCGGTGCCTAGTGCCCGCAGATGGCTTGGCGGATGAGAGCAGCGTAGGTGTCGATTCCCGCCTGGGTGAGGTGTGTGCCGTCGTCGACGAGGTATTCGCTGTGGCCCTCTGAGGCGCCGTTCCAGTCGATGACGCCGGCGTTGTCATTTTGGGCACAGACGTCACGAATCGTCTGGTTATTGCGGTCCTGTAGCTCGAGCGGTACGCGCACGGTCACAAAGTAGATGGGCTTGCCGCCCACGGCATTAATCACGTCCTGCACCTGCTGGGGGTCGCGGATGAGGCCGTTGGTGCCAAGCGCACAGATGACCACGCTTGGATCGTAGTTGGCAGTGTCCTGTGCATAGACATCCTGGAAGGTGTAGAACTGGCGGCTCACCACGCCGTCGATGTGGGCGTTGGGAAGCGCCGCCTGAATACCGGACTGTGCACCCGCAGTGACCGAGTCGCCGATCATGAGCACATGGGCATCGCAGGTTCCGGTCGCCTCGTCGTAGGTAAAGCTCTTCCAGTCCAAGTTCTTGGGGACCTTTTCGGCGATAGGACCTTCTTTGGACTTTTGCTGAGCGGCGTCGTTGGGCTGAGCGTCTTGGTTGGATGCGGACTCGGCGCTCTTGCCGCCGGCGCCGTTGTTCTTGGACGAGGCCGCGTTTTGGGCAAGCTCGGGGCGGAGCTGCTCGGCGCGGGCGGTGGCGATGCCTGCCCAGTCAAGTGGCGCGAAGGCAAGTGCAGCGACGCATGCGGCGCCAAGCGCGGGGAGCACCATGGCGGGCGCGAGGACGTGCTTTCTTGCCGCGCTGTCCTGTTGGGCCGGCCTGTTGGACCAAAGGCGTTCGACTAGGCGATAGAAAACCTCGGCTACCGCAAGGATCAATACAAGCTGTAATACCTGCTCCCACCAGGCGATGCGGGTAGTGCGGGTTGCGGGGTTCATAAGAAGCAATAGGGGATAGTGCACCAGATAGACCGAGAACGAGCGCTGGCCCAGCCAGACGAGCGGCTTGACCGACAACAGACGACGCACGATACATTCCGTGTTTTGCACGCAGATGATAAGGAGCCCGGTGAGCAGGGCGAGCAGCAAAAAGCCACCGCGGTAGAGCAGGGGGTTCTCTCCGGTCAGCGTGAACGCGCCGACTACGACGGCAGCGAGCCACGCGACGGAGACCACGTTAACTTTCGAGATGCCCTTGCTGGCGCCGGGGGTACGGGCGTCGCCGCTCAGCATCTCGCGCAGACGCGGCGCGGCGATGGCGGCTAAGGCTCCGCATAGAAGCTCGGCGGCACGGGCGTCGGTTCCGTAGTAGACGCGCGACGTGTCGGCCATGGGGTCGAACATGAGGTCCATCGCTGCTGTTGATATCAGTATGAACGTGATCGTGACGCCGATAGCGGTGTTGCGCGACCTAGTTTTGCTACAGAGCACCATAAGGATGAGTGGCCATACCAGATAGAACTGCATCTGGACGCCGCAGAACCACAGGTGCGTGAGCGGCGAGGGGAGTCCTGCGGCGGCAAAATACGAGACGTTGCGAAAGATATAGAACCAGTTGCTCAAGAACAATGCCGACGGCAGAGCGTCCTGCTGCACCTTAGGCAGCAGGCTCGGAGCCGCGATATAGGTGGCCACGGCGGTAAGCGCGATGGTTACAAGAATCGGTGGCATAAGGCGCGTGACGCGGCGGCAGATATAGCGCGGGTATGAGAACCCGTCGCGTGCCGTTGCTCGCATAATGCTTTTGGTGGCGAGATAGCCACTCAGCGTAAAGAAGAGTGTAACGCCCAAAAAACCGCCGGTCAGGCGGCTGGGGCGAAGGTGATATAGGACGACGCCGGCGATGGCGAGGGCGCGGAGCCCGTCGAGCGCGACGATGCGTTGGTTGCGTTGAGGCGCGGCATGTGCGGCGCCCGTGGGTGTGTTTTGCATCGATCTTTCCTCCAATGTCGACCTAGCAGTCTAGCGCTCTGCGCGGACATGGGAAGGGGGTTCGTGCGGTTGAACAACATGCCGCGTGGGCGATGTTTCGCTACGCAAAAGCCGCACCTGCGTTGATGCTCAGCTGTCTAGGTAGAAAAGTTTCAGAACCTCTACATAGGCAGAAAACAACAACACAGATGCGGCAAAGATGCACAGGCGGTTGGCCCGTTATGTGATAGCGGTCTGCTACTTGGTCTTGGCTACCAGCAGCGGGTCGCCCAGCTTGACGAGCGGATTGCCGCCGATAAGCGTGCCAGACTCGCCGACGTGGTCGATGCTCTTGAGGCGGTCGAGCTCAGAGATGATGACGGTCACGATGTCCTCGTGGCCAGCGGCCTTAATGGCGTCGCGGTCGAAGCTGATGAGCGGCTGGCCGGCCTTGACTACTTCGCCCATCTCGACAAAGCGGGCAAAACCCTTGCCGTTCATTTCCACGGTGCCCAGGCCAACATGGATGAACACGCGAAGACCGTCCTCGGTGATCATGCCGATGGAGTGGTTGGTGACGGTGGTGGCGCCGATGCGACCGTTGGCGGGCGCATAGATGGTGCCAGTGATGGGCTCGATGCCGTAGCCCTGACCGAGCATGCCCGAGGCGATGGTCTCGTCGGGGACCTCGTCCAGGTTGACGAGCACGCCGTTGACGGGGGCATAGATGACGCCTTCGCGGGTGGCGAAGCTTGCTGCGGGCGGAACGGACGCCTCGCCCGTCGAGGTGAAGGTGGACTTAAGCGAATCGAGCAGACCCATAGTTGCCTCCAACGTATCAAGCGCGCATATGGCACGCGTGTAATGAAGCCGGAAACGTTTCGTATGTGTTTCCCGGCACGGTCAGCGCTCCTATTTTACGCTGTGAAACGATAGCGCTGAGCTGGGATTATGTGATATATCAGTTAAAGGTGAACTTATTGCGGGAGTGTTTCTGCGCCATGGGTCCAACTGGGGTACGCTTGAGGACGAAAAAATAGTGCGCACGAATTGCGCGAAGGGAGCACCAATTGATTATCGAGAGCCATGCGCTGTGGGGCGAGGAGCCGACCGAGGAATATCCGGCGACGTTTACGTATTTGGGTGCCGAGCCGCTGCCCGATAAACCGAATGGCCGCCGCCCTGCCGTGATTATCTGCGGCGGAGGCGGGTTTACGCATATCGCTCCGCACGAGCAGGACCCGGTGGCGTTTGCATTTTTGGACCGCGGCTACCAGGCCTTTGTGCTCAACTATGTCACGAGTTCTACGGGTGACGTGAGCTTTCCGCACCCCCAGGCAGATCTCGCCAAGATGGTCGCCACGGTGCGTGCGAATGCCGACGAGTGGCATGTCGATCCCAAGCGCGTGTGCGTCGTGGGCTTTTCTGCTGGCGGCATGATTTGCGCCTCGCTGGCAACACAGTGGAAGACCGGCCCCTTTGCGGCACTTGCCGGGGCGCGTCCGGACGACATTCGTCCTGATGCCGTGGTGCTGGGCTATCCATTGCTCGACTTTGCCTATGTGCGCGACATGCAGACGCGCGATCCGCGCATCGACTTGCGTGTGCCCAAGACGGGCGGCAAGACGGGGCGCGATTTGCTCAACGATTACCTGTCGATGGTGACGGGCGGCGAGGCAACTGACGAGCACCTGACCGACATTTGCCCTACCACGCATGTTTCGCGCCAGATGCCGCCGACCTTTGTGTGGGGCGTGTCCGACGACAAGACAGCGCCGATCGCACAGGTCTATCCGTTTGCGCAGCGCATGGCCGAGGAGGGCGTCGCTTGCGAGATGCACGTCTTTGACCAGGGCGGCCACGGCCTTTCGCTCGGCAACGCCAACACCGCGGTCGACAACGAGGACAAGCAGGTGGCAGTCCGTCCTTGGATCCGTCTGGCCTTCCGTTTCCTGGAGCGCCACGGGTTTTAGTTACGGCGTTTTACCAAACGCCGTAACCACTTGACGCTGCAAGCCCGCCAGGGCGGCAATCTGCCTTTCAACTTCGGCGGCATGACCAGAAGGTCAATGCCGCCTCGTTTCAAGGCACCTTGCTCGCTCTGGCGGGCTTTCGCTTTCGGTGCCAAAACATCGACATTGCCCTGGCCGCCAAGGGTTGGGCCGGCATCGATCGTTATATTTCTACCAAACGGTGAACTGGGCGTTCTCCGTGTTCCAATGGACATCGCGAACGTAGTCTCGCACGGCCGCCGCATCCCGCGCTTCGAACAGCTCAAGAATGTGGGCATGCTCGGTATTGGCTATACCCAGCAGTTTGCACGCCGTCTCCTGATCGACGGTCTCGTAATCGCGTTTGATAAAGCAACGCTCGAGTTGCGAAATCATGTCGCGCAGACGGTCGTTGCCGCAGCGGTTGAAGTACGTAAGGTGAAAGTCCCGCTGAATGTCGTCGTACTTTCGGATAAGACCGCCTTGGATCGCTAGGTCCATGGATCCAACCAAGAACTTTAGCTGCATGATGTCCTCTTCGGTCAGGAGGGGGCAGGCAAGGTATGCCGCCTGCCCGTCGAGCGGCCCCATAATCTCAAAGACTTCGACGGCGTTTTGCTGATCGAATCCACGGACGCGGAACCCGCGGCGGGGGAGGTTGTCCAGATAGCCGTCGCTTGCCAGCTGGATGAGCGCCTCGCGAACCGGCGTGCGCGATACGCCCATGGCATCGCAGATCGCTTGCTCGCTCACACGGTCGCCGGCCGAAAGCTCGCCGGCGTCTATGCAACTCGAAATATAGTCGTATACATGATCCTTCAAGGGTCTTCTGAGTGTTTCCATGAGCTTATATACCTTAACTGTATATTTTCAATTTTAAATACGTTTGGTTTGAATAGGCTAATTGGATTATAGAACGACCAGCTAAATCGCGCTACCTGACCCTAGGAAGCAAAAATACGTTCACCGAGAAATATCTACCGTTCAGGATTGTATACAATATACAAAACAGTAAAGACACCATAAGATAAAGCTATCGAAAGGAAGGCGGGCGCAAGGAAGTCCGCTCTTCGCTAAGAGATCCAAGGAGGATCATCATGACCAAGTTCAGCCACGTCATCATCCGTCGTCCCGGCAAGTCCCTGAGCAATGGCATCACGAGCGCCCCCGAGCTTGGTCAGCCCATCTACGAGCGCGCTATCGAGGAGCACTACGATTACGAGCACGCGCTCGAGCAGTGCGGCGTTGACGTGTCAGTGCTGCCGGCGTTGGAGCAGCATCCCGATAGCTGCTTCGTCGAGGATCCGGCCGTTATTACTCGCTGCGGCGCCATCATTACCAACCCCGGTGCCGACAGCCGCAACGGCGAGAAGGACGAGATCGAGCCGGTCGTCCGTCGCTTCTTTGACGACGAGCATGTGAAGCACATTGTTTCTCCCGGCACGCTCGACGGTGGCGACGTCATGATGGTCGGCGACCATTTCTACGTCGGTCGCTCTGCCCGCACCAACGAAGAGGGCATCCGCCAGTTCTGCGAGATTCTCGAGGGCTGGGGCCTCGAGGGTTCCGAGGTTCCGCTGGAGGAGGTCCTGCACCTCAAGACGGGCGTCAACTACATCGAGGACAACAACATGCTCGTCTCCGGTGAGTTCATCGATAAGCCCGATTTTGCCCAGTACAACAAGATCGTCGTGCCCGAGGACGAGGCCTATGGCGCCAACTGCATATGGGTCAACGGTACGGTTATCGTTGCCGAGGGCTATCCGACCGTGCTCAAGGCCGTGCAGGATCTGGGCTACAAGACGCTCGTTGTCGACACCTCCGAGTATCGCAAGGTCGACGGTGGCCTCTCTTGCCTGTCGCTGCGCTTCTAAAGCGGTCGCTGTACTAGCTTAATAATCGCTTGACCGATGGCCCGGCACCCGATTCGGGACGTCCGGGCCATCTTTATGCGGTTATTTGATTGAGGGGGTGCACATATATGGCCTCTAAAACTTGTAACGACGAGATTATCGACCCCAATGGTCTGGATCTCTTTCGACTGACCATGATGGTCATCACTGCGAGCATTTGCGGCGGCATCTTTTCTCTTGCCGGCGATATGGCGGCAGGCGGAGCCAATACCGGCGCCGTTATCGTCTCGTGGGGAATTTGCTTCATTGGCGTCTTTGCGCTGATGATGGTGTTCAACGGTTTGTCTCAGGCTCGTCTCGACCTGACCGGCGGCATTTATGCATACGCTGCGGCTGGTTTTGGCGATTACGTTGGATTCAACTCCGCTTGGGGCTACTGGATCAGCGCATGCCTTTCCAACGTGAGCTTTGCGCTCTTGCTGTTTAGCGCGCTGGGCTATTTCTTCCCCGCGTTTGGCACGGGCAACAATCTGCTTTCCATCATCTGCGCCAGCGTGTTTTTGTGGTTCCTTACCGCCCTTGTGCTTCGCGGCGTTAAGGAAGCTGCGGGCATTAACACGATCGTCACGTTGGCGAAGTTGGTGCCGCTGGGGCTCTTTGTGCTGAGTATTGTGCTCCTGGGTAAGTTCAACATCGATATCTTTATGGACAACTTCTGGGGAGAGCCGGCTGGCCCTGGCTTTGGCGAGCAGGTTGTCTCGACCATGATCGCCCTTGTTTGGGTCTTCACGGGCATCGAGGGCGCTGTCGTCATCTCAGGTCGTGCAAAGTATGTACGCGACGTCGGTCGCTCGACGGCGCTTGGATTTGCAGCCGTGTTTACGCTGTATTTGATCATCTCGATGTTGTCGCTCGGTATTATGCCGCGTGAGGAAATGGCACAGCTCGCAACGCCCTCCATGGCGGGAATTCTCGAGTGCGCAATCGGTCCGGTTGGTGCTGCCATCGTAAACCTTGGCGTTATTCTCTCGCTGGTCGGCGCGATGCTGGGCTACGTCATCATTGCATCCGAGACGCCGTTTGAGGCGGCGCGTCAGGGCTCCTTCCCGCTGGCGTTTGCTAAGACGAACAAGCACGATGCCCCGGTGGTAACGGTTCTCGTAAGCTCCGGCATCACGCAGCTCTTCTTGATTGTTTCGTATGTGGCGGCGAGCACCTACCAGTTCTTCTATAGCTGCGCGGTCAACACGATTTTAGTTCCGTATGTCTGTTCGGCTGCCTATTACATGGTGATCGGCTGGAAGAACGAGCATCTGGACGGGCCGCATGCGCCAAGCGTTGGCAAGGCACGCTTCTTCGGTACGCTCGGTTTTATCTACACGTTGTTCCTTGTGTGGTCGACGGGTCTTCAGGGCGTTATGATCACGACGATCCTTTTTGCCCCGGCCATTCCCGTCTATATTCTGGGTGAGCGCGGCCGTGGCAAGCAGGTGCTTCCGCACCTGCACGACAAGCTGATCGCAGCGGTGGTCATTGTCGTGGCAGTCATCTCGCTGTATCTGCACTTTGCCGGCATTGCGCCGATTGTCTAAGACTATGGCGAGCTTTATTGCTTGGTAGGCCGGCGGACATCGCGTATCGGTGCTGTTTGGCATTCCATAACTGGTGTGGGTCTCTATAACGTGCCTCTGTGAGTGCCCACCAAGTCCGCGCGGGTGACATATGTTGCCAGCGCGGGCTTTTGCAGCTGCGGTGAAATAGTTCCTGTTTTTGCTGGTTAAAGCATCAAACAGGAACTATTCCACCGCAACTTGTTTTGATTCGCTGGGGGACGGAGGAAGCGACGATCCGGAATCCACCTGCACGGTCGTCGCTCCGCATCCCGTCCGTTGGCGCAAATGGTGCCAAATGTAATCTGTCCCCCTTGCACGCTTGGTCCCCTTGCAGCAATCTGTTGATTGAACGTCATTGTGTGCTCGCGGTTTCTGGGCAAGCCGTCTCGCAGCAAAGTAGACTAGATGGCCATTTCTAAAAGCCTACTCAGAGGAGGAGCCATGCTTGAGGGTACGTATGTGGTTTCGGCCCAGACGCCGGTGGGGAGTAAACGCGGCGAGGTGACGTTTGCACATGGGGTGAACGGCGCGCTCAGGGCAGTACTAAACGTCAGGGGTCTCAATATCGCTCTCTCGAGTGCCCGCGCTGAGGGCGATTTCTTTGAGCTCTCGGGTACTATCTCCCACGTCTTGATGGGCAAGGTGCCCTTTACATGCACGGGGTCGGTCGAGGGTGATCGACTCACCGCTACCGCGCGGTCGGGTTCCATTTCGATCTCGCTGAGCGGTATGCGCAAAGAGCTTTCGGGGCGCACCGCATAAAGTTTGCGCAGGTAAACATCGGTATTTGACTTTATAAAATAGTTCAGAGCGCTATCATTTGTCGTTACGAGTTGGTTAGCCCCGGTAAACGGTTAACCGCGTCTAACGAAAGGATGAGCGCGTGAAGCTCGATACACTCGAGATTGGAAAGGACGCCGTTGTCGCATCGGTGACATCCGACGATCAGGCGCTCCGACAGCATATTTTGGACATGGGCCTAACGCCGGGCACCGAAGTCACCATGATGAAGTACGCCCCTATGGGCGACCCGCTCGAGATTCGCCTGCGTGGCTACGAGTTGACGCTGCGCAAGGACGATGCCGCTCGCATCGAGCTCGTGGGCGTTCACGACACCGATATGGGTCCGCGCGCCAACGCCGCAATCGGCACGACGGAGCATCCGGCACTCGGCGAGGGGACGTATTCGCCCCGCGCCGCGAAGACGGCCGTGCCCGAGGGCGCACCGCTGCATTTTGCCCTCGCCGGCAACCAGAACTGCGGCAAGACCACGCTGTTCAACCAGCTGACGGGCTCCAACCAGCATGTCGGTAACTTTCCTGGCGTGACGGTCGACCGCAAAGATGGCACCATCCGCAACCACCCCGAGGCAAGCGTTACCGACCTGCCCGGCATTTACTCCCTGTCGCCGTACACGGGCGAGGAGATCGTGAGCCGCCAGTTTATCCTGGATGAGCATCCCGACGCCATCATCGACATCATCGACGCTACCAACATCGAGCGCAATCTGTACCTGACGCTGCAGCTTATGGAGCTCGATCGCCCCATGGTCATCGCGCTCAACATGATGGACGAGGTGACGGCTAACGGCGGCGCCATCGACGTCAACCTGCTCGAGAGCCTGTTGGGCGTGCCTGTTGTCCCCATTAGCGCCGCCCGCAACGAGGGCATCGGTGAGCTGGTGGAACACGCTCTGCACGTGGCGCGGTTCCGCGAGCGTCCCGGCCGCCTGGACTTTTGCGCGCCCGATGGCCCGGACGGCGGAGCCCTGCACCGCTGCATCCACGGTATCGCCAACCTTATCGAGGACCATGCCGTGACGGCGCATATCCCGGTGCGTTTTGCGGCGACCAAGCTGGTCGAGGGCGACGAGCTGGTGACCGATGCGCTTCACCTGGACCGCAACGAGCTCGACGCCATCGAGCACATTATTTCCCAGATGGAGGGCGAGGCGGGTACCGACCGCCTGTCCGCGCTGGCCGATATGCGCTTTAGCTTTATCGGCGACGTGTGCGGGCGCTGCGTCGTCAAGCCGCACGAGAGCCGCGAGCACGTGCGCTCCGTCAAGATCGACCGCATCCTGACGGGTCGCTATACGGCCATCCCGGCGTTCCTGGTGATCATGGGCCTCGTTTTTTGGCTGACGTTTGGCGTGATCGGCGCGGCGTTGCAGGGGCTCATGGAGGACGGCATCGCTGCCATCATCGCCTCGGCCGATGCGGGTCTCAAAGCGTTCGGCACCAACGATGTGGTGCGCTCGCTGGCTGTCGACGGCGTGCTTACGGGCGTGGGCAGCGTGCTGGCCTTCCTGCCGATCATCGTCGTGCTCTTCTTGTTCCTCTCCATTCTGGAAGACTCGGGCTACATGGCGCGCGTTGCCTTTGTCATGGATAAGGTGCTGCGTCGCTTTGGTTTGTCGGGCCGCAGCTTTGTGCCCATGCTCGTTGGTTTTGGCTGCACCGTGCCGGCTATCATGTCGACCCGTACGCTCCCATCCGAGCACGACCGCAAGATGACGGTCATGCTCACGCCGTTCATGAGCTGCTCGGCCAAGTTGCCGGTCTACGGTCTGCTGTGCGGGGCGTTTTTCCCACAGGCGACGGTTCCCGCCATGGTCTCGCTCTATCTGATTGGCATTGCGATCGGTTGCATCGCGGCTTTGGTGCTCAACCGCACGGCATTTAAGGGCGACCCGGTGCCGTTTATCATGGAGCTTCCCAATTACCGTCTGCCGAGCGTCAAGACGACGGTGATGCTGGCATGGGATAAGGCCAAGGACTTTATTACCAAGGCCTTTACCATTATCTTTGCCGCTACCGTGGTCATCTGGTTCCTTCAGACGTTCGACATTCGCTTTAATGTGGTCGCCGATCAGTCGCAAAGCCTGCTTGCGGGTCTCGGCAGCATCATCGCGCCGGCGCTGGCGCCGCTTGGGTTTGGCGATTGGCGAGCATCCACGGCGCTCGTCACCGGACTTATCGCCAAGGAGAGTGTCATCTCGACCCTCACGGTGCTTTTGGGCGCAACGTCGCCCGCGGTGCTGTCAACTATGTTTTCGCCGTTTACCGCTTACGTGTTCCTGGTCTTTACGCTGCTGTACCCGCCCTGCGTGGCGTCCATCGGCGCCGTCAAGAGCGAGCTGGGCGCGCGCTATGCCGTTGCCGTGTTCGCGTTTCAGGTGACGGTCGCCTGGATCGTGGCGTTTGTCGTGCATTCGGCGGGCATATTGCTGGGGTTGGCTTAGGGGCGCGTTGGTGCTCCGCACTTTTGGGCGAGCACCAATTCAATAAATATGAGCCAAAAAACCGGCAATTATCGGCCTGTGGGGACTGTCCTACACTGCAGATTGCCGTTCGCTGCCTATTTGCTGCCGTTTACGGATTCGTAAATACTTGCAATCGTCGGTCGATTTAACCGTATTACGCGATGTCGATGCGCATTTTATGCGCCCCTTTCTACAATCACCTTGTTTCTATTGCCGAACATGCCTTCCGTTTCGCCTGTGTGGGGACGTGGGGAGCAATAGTCGTTTTTAGAGGATCATTGAGGAGGGAATCGATGAAAGAAAAATTTCAATCGTTCGGAAAGGCAATGCTCGTTCCGATTACGCTCATTGCCATTTCCGGTCTCTTTTTGGGTATCGGTAGCGTTTTTACGACCGAACTGACCCTTGTGTCCCTTGGCGTTAATTGGGGCTGGTATGCCGCTTCGCCGCTCTTTACGTTCTTCTCGGTATTTAAGGGTCTCGGCGAGGTAATCATTGGAAACCTCGGTGTTTTGTTTGCCGTCGGCTGTGCCTTCTCCTTGTCTCGCAAAGAGAAGGGCTGGGCTGCCTTTTCTGCCCTTGTCTGCTATCTCACCATGCTCAAGACCGTTGAGATTCTGCTTGGAGCAGCTGGCTTGGCTGCCGACAATACAACGGTGGAAGCTCTTCAGAAGGTCGGCCTTACGTCCATTCAGGCGAGTGAGCGGTCCGCACTCTACACTACCTCGCTCGGCTTTTTTGGCTACAGCTCTGGTGTCTTTGGCGGCATTATCGTGGGCTGCCTGGTCGCTTGGATCACCGGCCGTTTTTACAAGACCAAGCTTCCAACGGCGCTGGCGTTTTTTGCGGGCAGTCGAACGGTCCCCATTGTATCGCTGGTCGCCGGTGGCGTCCTGGGCGGCATCATGTACTTCGTTTGGCCCGTCATCGGTGGATGCTTTTCGGGTATTGCGACGTTCGTGAAAGGCTCCGGTCTGGTCGGTACGTTTGTCTATCGCTGGGTGCTCGAGAGCCTTGTGCCGTTTGGCTTGCATCCGCTGCTCGAGACGCCCATGTATTGGACTGAGCTTGGCGGCTCCATGGTCGTCGATGGAACGCGCGTGGTGGGCAATAGCGCTATTCAGCTTGCACAGCTCGCTTCTCCCAGCAGCGACAAGCTCTTGGTTAGGGCCTTCATGGCTGGCTATGGCATTAACGATTACGCGTTGTTCCCGGGCATCGCCCTTGCTATGTGGTCTTGTGCCAAGCCCCAGAACCGCAAGAAGGTTGCTGGCCTTTTAATCCCCACAGTGATTTCGACTGTTTTCTTTGGCGTTACGGAGCCTATTCTCTTTACGTTCCTGTTTGCCGCTCCCTGGCTTTACTTTGGCGTTTACGCTCCGCTTTCCGGACTGGGTGAAGTTCTCTCGGAGGCAATGGGCGTTTCGGTGTACCAGGGAAATATCAAGGACCTGATCCCATTCTTATTCCGCCCCGAGAAGCTTAATCTGCTTCCGTACCTTATTCTGCTCCCCGCCTTTTTCTTGGCAGCTTTCTTCCTCTTCCGGTTCTTTATTACTAAGTTCGATATCAAGACGCCCGGTCGAGATGATGGTGACGATATTGAGTTGATCAACAGCAGAGCTGAGTTCGAGGCAAAGGCCGCTGAGGCAAAGGGTGAGTCTGGTAGCACTCCCGAGAAGGCAGTCCAGGGCCGTGCGACCAAGGACAGCGCGCTTGCTGTTGGCATTGTCGAAGCGCTTGGCGGAGCCGACAACATTGATGATCTTGACAACTGCATCTCACGTCTTCGCGTGATTGTCAAGGATGGTTCTAAGGTTGCGGATGACGAGGTGTTCACCAAGAATCTTGAAGCCATGGGCGTTATCCGTCTGAGCGACAAGGCGATCCAGGTCATTTACGGTCCTCGTGTCGGCGAAGTCGCTTCCGAGGTGCACGAAGTTCTCGGTGACGAGTAAAACGCGCAAGTGGCTTTCAATTGCATAGCGCAATTCCAGGGCTTGGCTTCCTATCGCATGATTTAGGGGGCCAAGCCTTCTTGTTTTAGATTGTCAAGGCAGATACTCAATAGTTCTTCAAATGCGAGAATACAACTTCCGGTAAAGCAGTTAGGCTTAACGTTCTTAAGATCCATTGGGTGATCGTCATGTATCGTAAAGATCGCGTCTGCCGTCTTGGCGAGCTCGCTGTCTTCGTTGCCGGTAAACGCGAGGGTCGTAATGCCCGCGTCGTGGCATGCCCTTGCGGTTTCCAGGATGGCTTCTGTCTGGCCCGATTTGGATATGAGCATCATGCAGCTGAGCGTATTTCGGTTGGATTCGACAAACTGATCGGTTTCTAGGAAGTCCTGTATAACGGCCAAAAAGCCAAGTCCAACGAGCTTGGTCGCCATGTACTGCGCAACGATGCGTGAGAAGCCCTCTCCGTTTACTCCGATCATTCTGTTGCGATGCAGGGCGGCGATGAATACGTCTACATCTCCGGTGTGGCATACGAAGTGGACGCTACTGTCTTTGAGTGATTGATTCATTTCGCGGGAGACATGCTGAAGGTGCTTGAGATCGTACATCATTTCGCGGTAGCCACGGTAGCCGAGCTTTTTCGAAAGCCTGATGACTGTCGTCATGCTGGTAAAGCATGCCATGGCGACGGGTTTTATGCCAATATCATCGAGGGTAGATCGGAAGAGCACACGTCTGAACTCCAGTCACTAGCTTATC
>URBS01000025.1 GCA_900546085.1 uncultured Collinsella sp. | reverse complement strand
GCCTCCGTCGTGAGCAGGACTGTAGAGCAGCAAACTTAACCCCTGCCCCGGTGCCCGGCGGGCAACCTCTCCCTTGTACTCTATCAAGGTAAAGTGTATGATTCTGGACGTTACATGACTCACTTTACCTAACTAAAGTGCCATCAAGGGGGAATACCATGAACACCGATATGTCTCGTCGTCAGTTTGTTGGTCTAGCCGGCTCGCTCGCCGCAGTGCTTGGCCTTGGTCTTGTCGGTTGCGGCGGTGGTGCTGGCAAGGGCTCCGCTGCTGGCTCTGCCGCGGCCAAGGATGTGAAGGGCGCTGAGGAGTCCAAGAAGCTCGTGGTGGGCTTTGATAAGTCCTATCCTCCGTACGGCTTTGTGGGCGACGATGGCGAGTACACCGGCTTTGATCTCGATCTGGCCAAGGCTGTTGCCGATAAGCAGGGCTGGGAGGTCAAATACGAGGCCATCGACTGGGACGCCAAGGATACGCTGCTTAACTCAGGCGCCATCAACTGCATCTGGAACGGCTTTACCATGGAGGGCCGCGAGGACGACTACACGTTCTCCGATCCCTACATGCTCAACGAGCAGGTGCTCGTGGTCAAGAAGGACGCGGGTATCAAGAGCTGGGACGATCTTGCCGGCAAGACCGTGATTACCCAGACTGATTCCGCCGCACAGGATGTGCTCGAGGGCGACCAGAAGGATCTGGCCGCGACGTTTGCCACGCTCGATACCATCGGTGAGTACAACACGGCGTTTATGCAGCTCGAGAGTGGTGCAGTCGATGCCGTTGCCTGTGACCTCTCGATCGCTCAGTATCAGCTTGCCGCTAAGCCCGATGCCTACACGCAGCTTGATGAGCCGCTGTCCAGCGAGCACTACGCCGTTGGCTTTAAGAAAGGCGACACCAAGTCGGCCGATGCTGTGACCGAGTCGCTCAAGGCGCTCTACGAGGACGGCACGGTTAAGGACCTCTGCGATAAATATGCAGATTACGGTCTTTCCTTCGACAACTGGGTTCTCAAATAGCGGCTTTCCCAGGCACCCGATTTTGCCGTTCAAACCGTCGCTTGCGTACATTTAGTACGCGGCGCTCCTCTTTCACGGCAAACCCGGGCACCTGGAAAACCCGCTTTAGCATTGGGTTTGCTGTTCTGTTGCTGTGAAAGAGAGGGTAGGTTGTCTATCCAAGTCATGATGCAGATGCTTGGCCAGGGATTCTTGGTCAGCTTGCAGCTGTTTGTGCTGACGTTGCTCGGGTCGATTCCGCTGGGAATCCCCGTGGCGTTTATGCGCATGAGCAAGGTCGCGCCGCTGCGTTGGATTGCGCGCATCTATATTTCGGTGATGCGCGGCACGCCGCTTATGCTGCAGATGTTTGCGATCTACTTTGCCCCGTACTACGTGTTTGGCATCTCGCTCACGCCCGATTCCAAATGGACGGCGTGCGTCGTGGCATTCATCATCAACTACGCCGGCTACTTTGCCGAGATCTATCGCTCGGGCCTGCAGTCGATTCCGCGCGGTCAATATGAGGCCTCCGAGGTGCTGGGCTACTCGCGCATGCAGACGTTTCTGTATATCGTGATGCCGCAGGTCGCCAAGCGCATTTTGCCGGCGATGGGCAACGAGATCATCACGCTGGTCAAGGACACGTCGCTGGCGTTCGCCATCGGCGTGGGCGAGATGTTCTCGACCGCCAAGGCGCTGGTCGCCTCGCAGGTGAGCATGGTGCCGTTTGCAATCGCGGCGCTGATTTACTGGGTCTTTAACTTCGTCGTCGAGATGCTGTTGGGCGCTGCCGAAAAGAAGCTGGACTATTATCATGACTAACTCAGTGATGAAAATCGAAAGCGCGCGTAAGGCGTTTGGCGGCAATGAGGTGCTCAAGGATATCTCGCTTGAGGTGAAGCGTGGCGAGGTCGTGGCGATTATCGGGCCTTCGGGTGGCGGCAAGTCCACGCTGCTGCGTTGCGCCACGCTGCTCGAGACGCTCGACGGAGGCTCGCTCTCGTTTGGCGACCTTGCCGTTGCGACGGATGCGGGCTCGGGCACGGTATATGCGAAAGGCGATGTGCCCAAGCAGGCGCGCTCGCGGTTTGGCTTGGTGTTTCAGAACTACAATCTGTTTCCGCACTATACCGTGATGAAAAACATCACCGACGCTCCGATCCGTGTGCTCAAGCGCCCGCGCGAGCAGGTGGAGGCACGTGCGTGCGAGCTGATCGCGCAGATGGGGCTTACGGGCAATGAGAACAAGGTGCCATGTGAGCTTTCGGGCGGCCAGCAGCAGCGCGTGAGTATTGCCCGCGCCCTGGCGCTCGACCCGGAAATCTTGTTCTTTGATGAGCCGACCTCGGCGCTCGATCCAGAGCTGACGGCCGAGGTGCTGCGTGTCATTAAAGACCTTGCGGCGCAGAACATGACGATGGTGATCGTGACCCACGCAATGCAGTTTGCGCGCGATGTTGCCGACCGCGTGGTCTTTATGGACGGCGGTCGTATTGTCGAGGAGGGACCTGCCGAGCAGGTCGTCGACCATCCGCGCGAGCAGCGCACGCGTGAGTTCTTGAGCCGTATCGAGGGATAGGCTCAGGTATTTACTCAACTATTAATTGAGGCGAAGCCGCCGCAGGTCTTACGGTCTGTGGCGGCTTTTTGTTTGCGTCGACGGGGTTCAATAATCGACTCACAAGCTTGTCTCTTCCTCTCGCCGCCTGTATTCATACGTGCGCCGAAAGGTATGCATGGACAGCCGCCCGTGAGGGTAGGGTGGTGGCATAGGACATTTGGAGGGTGAGTCGGCTCGGCTGCCGACCATGCTGCTCCTGGGACGGCACCGACCGCGAACTCTCCCCGTTGGCGTCGCGCATTGCGCGCGGCCCTGCAAGGAGGTCATCATGGGTGCTCCCAAGACCGGTAACGTAAGGAACGTGGTGCTCGTAGGCCAAGGCGGGGTGGGCAAGACTTCACTCGCCGAGGCCATGCTCCACCTTTCCGGCAAGACCGCCCGCCTGGGCGGCCACGACGGCACCAAGCCCACGCTCGACTATGACCCCGAAGAGGTCAAGCGTGCATTTTCCATCTCGACGACCATTGCGCCGATAGACTGGAAGGGCGCGCGCATCAACGTGCTCGATGCCCCGTGCTATCCCGATTTTATCGGCGACGCCTATGCCGCGATGAGCGTCTGCGAGACGGCTCTGTTTGTGGTCGACGCCGAGGCCGGCCCGCAGCCTACAACGGTTAAACTCTGGTATGCCGCCGAGGACCTGCGTCTGGCGCGTGCGGTGTTTGTAAACCGCCTGTCGCGCTCCGAGGCCAGCTTTACGACCACGATGGACCTGCTGCAGGAGCGCTTTGGTACGCGCCTGGGCGCCGTGACCCTTCCCTGGGGCGAGGGCGAGGACTTTGACGGCATCATCGACCTGGTGCGCATGAAGGCACGCCACTGCAACGGCGCCGAGGCCGTTGAGTCGGAGATTCCCGAGGAGTATCGTGCCCAGGCCGAGGAAGCCCATGACCATCTGTGCGAGCTGGTGGCCGAGGCTGACGACGAACTGATGATGAAGTACTTGGAAGGCGAGGAGACGCTGACGCAGGAGGAGCTTGAAGGCCTGCTGTCTAAGGCGATCGCCGAGCGCATCTTTGTGCCGGTCTTTGCGGGCGATTGCATTAAGGAGCAGGGCGTCAACTCGCTGATGGACGACATCGCCACGTACTTCCCGGCGCCGACCGACTACGGCGAGATGCCGCTCATCGACGGTGATTCGCTTAAGATCTCGAGTGACGATGACCGTCCGGTGGCGTTTGTGTTTAAGACACTGGCCGATCCGCAGCAGGGCCGCATCAGCTTTATCAAGGTGCTGACGGGCACGCTTGAGCCGGGTCTTGAGCTAATCAACGCCCGCACGCGCAAGAGCGACCGTCTGGCTCATCTGTATGTGATGTGCGGCCGCGATATGACCGAGGTTGGCCATGCCTATGCCGGCGACATCATCGTGGCGCCCAAGCTGGCTGCCGAGACGGGCGATACGCTCTCGATTACCGGCAAGGTCGAGGCTGCGGCGTTTAAGTTCCCCAACTCGCAGTACCGCATCGCCATTGAGGCCGAGAATCGCGGCGACGAAGAGAAGCTCTACACGTTTATCGAGAAGGCCTGCAAGGCAGACCCGACCATGAGCATCGACCGCGACGAGGAGACTGGCCAGACCATTATCTCCGCCGTTGGTGAGGCACAGGTTTCGGTGCTGCTCAACCGTCTGGAGGACCGCACCAAGGTCGCCGCCAAGAGCGTGCCGATCCGCATTCCGTATCGCGAGACCATCCGCCGCACGGCGAGCGCCCAGGGTCGCCACAAGAAGCAGACCGGCGGCGCCGGTCAGTACGGCGACTGCTGGCTGCGCGTGGAGCCGCTCATCGGGCCCGACGGCACGAGCGACGGCTATGAGTTCGTGGACGAGGTCGTGGGCGGCCGCATTCCGCGCTCGCTGATTCCCGCCGTGGACAAGGGCGTCCAGGAGACTATGAAGGACGGCATCATTGCCGGCTACCCGCTCACGGGCATTCGCGTGGCTGTGTACGATGGCTCGTATCACAGCGTCGACTCCAACGAGATGGCGTTCCGCGCGGCGGCTCGCATCGGCCTGCGCAAGGCGTGCGCCGATGCCGACCCGGTGGTGCTGGAGCCCATCGAGGAAATCACGGTGACTATCCCCGAGAGCTACGCCGGCGCCGTGATGGGCGACATCTCGGCCTCGCGCGGTCGCGTGACGGGCATGGAGACCGACGAACGCGGTGATACCGTGGTCATTGCCCAGGCGCCGCTGGCCGAGCTAACGGATTACTCGACGCGCCTGCGCTCTATCACGCGCGGCACGGGCGACTTTACCATGAAGCCTGCAGGCTATGAGCAGGTGCCTTATGACGTTCAGGCCAAGCTGGTCGAGCGCTATGAGGAGGGTCGCGCCAAGTAGCGCGTGGCTTTGCCTGCGCCACGCATGTCGATGCAAGGGCCGCTCTGGGTGATTCGGAGCGGCCTTTTTTGATCCCTAGGGGATTGCAAATCGGTTCTTGTCGTGGGTAGGGCTAGTCCCCTGAGGCCTGGTTGCGGCCGGTGGCGTAGTCGATCTGCACATGCGGTTGCAGGTTATAACAGTACACGTGGAAGCACAGCGTCTTGCCGTGATCCTCGACCGATTGGGCCTCAAGGCGCACGCCGCGGCAGAGAAGTTCCTCTTCGTTGTACATGGGCGTGACGCGGTAGAGCACATGGTTACCAGTGTCGCGGATGTAGTCGAGGATCTGCTCCTCAAAGGGCAGCATGCCCGTTTCGTTGAGATAACGCGTGCCGGTCAGGAGATTTTTGCGGTTGGCGTTTTCGCCGCAGAGCGACCAAGCGATAAGGTGGCAGCGGTTATAGAGGCTCTGGCCTGGAATAAAGTCGTAGCGCTGCTGGTGCCATCCGGCGGGGTGGATACGCGAGATATCGCCGCGCTTGCCCTGACCGAGCGATTCGGGTCCGATGCAGGCGAGTGCTTTGCGGGCACGGCCCAGGCTGTCGAGTTTAGAGAACTTCTTAAAGCAGCCTTGTTCGGTGGCGCGCTCGTATTCATCGAGCGTGAACGACGGCGTGCCGAGCGAGTGCGTACCATCGGCGCGAAGGGCGACGTAGGGGTTACCGGCGTAGTCGGGAATGCTGGTGAGGTATACGCCGCGCGCGCGGTTGAGGTCGGGGTTTTCGACCTCGTCGATGGGGGTGGTGGAGCTGTCCTCGGCAACGTTGCCGTTGGTGTTGGTCGTGGCGGATTCGGAGCCATCGCCGGAGTCCTCGGAGCTCGCTGTTCCCGATTCGAGCCGGGCGACCAAGTCCGCCTCGTCATCGGTGCGGCTGGGGCTCTCGTTTTGCTTCTCGGCCAGGGCCGCCGCCTGCTCATCGCTTTGCGGCGACAGCAGCTTGGGCGCCCCGTCGAGCGATCCCGTAAACAGCGCAAATCCCAGCACCACGGCGGTGCCGATGGAAAGTACTTGCTTGTAGGCGGACTTGCGTGACATGGGGGCTCCTGGGTAATCGGTTGCGAATCTACCAGTCTAGCAGGAGACGCCGCAGACCGTTTTCCCAGATAAAACCTGCCAAAATAAACCTGTCCCTTTTTGGTGGGTTATTGATTCATGTAACAAAAGCCCAATATGCTATATACGTTATATACAAGTTGGAAAGCGTGGTAGAGTGGCGGCAATACAAGCCGGCGAAGGGGGCCGATATGATCAAGGCTGTCGTTTTTGACATGGACGGAACGCTGGTCGATACCGAGCGTTTGGACATGAGGGCATGGAAGGTGGGCGCTGCCGAGCTGGGGATTGCGATTGACAATGCGCTGGTCCATCAGTTTATCGGTCGCTCGATGCCCGATGTCAGGGACATCCTTGAGGAGCATTACGGCAGCCGCGAAATCGTCGAGACGGTCGAAGCTCGCTACAGGAATGCTCTCGACGAGATGGTCAAGACCGATCTGGAGCTTAAGGCCGGCGCTGCCGAGTGCCTGGACGAGCTGCTGGCTGCGGGCTATCACGTGGGTCTTGCGACGTCGTCGCGCCGCGTTGCGGCCGAGCGCAACCTTAAGACGGTCGGCCTCTTTGACAAGTTTGAAACGGTGACCTGCAACGAGGATACCCTGAACGGCAAGCCCGATCCCGAGATCTACCTGCTCGCCTGCGAGCGCGCGGGCTTTGCTCCCGAGGAATGTGCCGTGGTCGAGGACTCACGCAACGGCTGCGTCTCTGGCATCGCGGCCGGCTGCCATGTCTTTGCTGTGCCTGATATCTTGCCGCTGCCGCAGGACGTGGTAGATGACTGCGAGGCCGTGCTCGATACGCTGTTCGATCTGACGGCGGCGGTCAGGGCCGTGCGCTAAAGGTATGCGCCGAGGCCGATGACGGTGGCTTCGGCGTGGCCTCGCTTGCGTTTTCCCAGATAAAACCTGCCAAAATAAACCCGTCCTCTTTTGGCGGGTTGGCGGGGTAATGCCCGCCGCAACTTATGGCACGGTTGGGATGTGTACGCTTTAAAGAGCGGAGCACATGGTTAGAGAGATGCGCTCGTCTCTCTAAACGTCTCTCTAAAGAGAAAGTCGGTTAGAGAGATGGCCTTAGATAATCTAGCAGTGAATTTGATACATCTCTCTAAATAACTCTCTAAAATTAGGCGCTTATCTCTCTAAAGTTAGAGAGATATACTAAACTCTAGAGAGATAAATCTATTGTTTTAGAGAGACGGAATGCCAATGCTGCTGGATGAACCTCTTGGCCTCATCGTTGAGCGCCTTCGCAGGCGGGGGACCGATGACGCATCGGTAGAAGTTAAAGCCTGCACGAATAAATTGAGTGCAGACGTATGGGAGACAGTGAGTGCTTTTGCGAACACTGCAGGCGGGCTCATTATTTTGGGCCTGAACGAAGCCGAAGGATTTGTTCCTTCTGCCAACTTTGCTATCGACAGGGTGCGCGACCAGTTTGTTTCGGGTATCGGAGACGGAGGCTCAGCGGCGGTGGTGACCCATGCGCCGCGGTATGAGCTTGATCGAGGCGAGGTCGACGGGCTCCAGGTACTTCTGGTGCGCATCTTTGAACTTGAGCTCAAAGCAAAGCCATGCTATATCGGCGCGCGCGGCGTGCAGAACGGTAGCTACAAGCGCGTGGATGATAAAGATATCAAGATGTCGCCCGCTGAGCTATATGAGCTACAGAGTGCGCTGCTTCCGAGTGATGCAGACGGTACGGTGGTTTCGGAGGCAACAGTCGAGGATTTGGATCCAGATGTCGTGCGGTCCATTATCGCAAATCGTCGGCTGCAGACCCCGCGCGTTTTGCGCGGGGCCGATACGCTGGAAAAACAGCTGGCCAGACTCAATATCACTACAAAGGATGGAGCTGTGAAGCTCGCGGGGCTGCTGTCGGCGGGGATTTACCCCCAGCAGTTCTATCCCAAGCTGATGATCGATGTCGCCGTTCATTCTGATGTGGAAAAATCTGCTCCTGGGCAACCCCGGTTTATTGACCGCCAGTTGTGCGATGGCCCGATTCCGGCTTGCATCGAAGATGCCCTCGCTGCGATCGGACGAAACTTGCGCAAAGCGGCGATAGTGCGAGGCGCTGGTAGAAGGGAAGATTGGGAAGTACCCCAGGAGGTTTTGCGCGAGGCCTTGGCGAATGCCTGTATCCATCGAGAGTATTCGCCCATGTTTGTGGGGCAGGCCGTGAGCGTCGATATCTACCCAGACAGAATAGAAATCAAAAACCCCGGCGGGCTTTGGGGCGGAAAGACGGTGGACAATCTTGCGGACGGGGAATCGCGCTGCCGAAACCCAAAGCTCATGAGTCTGATGGGGGCGACGCCGTTAGAGCATGCTGAGGGGGCTGTTGCGGAAAGTCAGGGATCTGGCATCCCGGCTATGATTCGCGAGATGGAGTCTCGTTCGCTTGGCAGGCCGAAATTTATCGTTAAGGCCGATTCGTTTACGGTGTTGCTTTCCCGGCACGGGGCGGAGCTTGCTGAAAACCGCATGTGGATTCAGGGCCATGTGGACACCGAACTGACGCATCGCGAGGAAACATTGCTCATGTTTATGCGGGAGCATGGGTGCGTATGCGATGTTCAAAAAATACGAGAGGCTTTGAAGTGGGATTCGGATGACATTCGCCTGATCTGCGGGGGCCTTGTCGATAAACATGTCCTGTCAAAATGTGGCAAAGACACGTTTGAAATTATCGATATGAGCAGAGAATCGTCAGCTTCGACGGCGGATAGGATTTTGGAGGCTCTCGGCGCCGGAATGGATATGACGGCGCGAGAAATAGCGGTTGCATCGGGGGTCAAGATTTCGTCCGTCCGTTACCATCTGCCAAAAATGGCGGATAAAGGACTCATTGAAGTAATGGGTTCATCGACGAGCCACAACCGCCGCTATCGGAAGAGGTAGATGCAGCCGAGTCGCCTCTCTAGTGTCTCTCGAAGTTAGATGGATACTAGAGAGGCGATGGCTCCGCGATATTTACCCAGATAAAACCTGCCAAAATAAACCTGTCCCTTTTTGGTGGGTTACTGGTTCATGTTGCCGTGGATGTAGGGAGTTGCCTCGGGGGAGATATGGCCGCAGCCCAGCTCGCGCAGCGCGGACTCGATGGCGGCGGGCAGCGGGGCCTTGCCCTCGTCGTTGACCGCGGTGCTGCCGAGGGCGGCGATCTTGGCGACGTCTGCCGGCGCGGCCTCGATATGCATGCAGCCGCCGACGAGGCGTGCGCGGACCTGGCCCAGGCCGAGGTCGTGCAGGTAGTCCTCACAGGTGCGGATTACATCGACCTTCTCGCGCGTGAGCTCCTCGCCCGTGGGGACTCGCGTGGCCAGGCAGGCTCCTGCCGGCAGGTTCCAGACGGGATAGCCCCAGGCGCGTAGCAGCTCGCGCTCCTCGTCCTTGGTAAAGCCGACCTCCATAAGCGGCGAGCGCACGCCGAGCTCCTGGGCGGCGCGCGTGCCGGGGCGGTAGTCGCCGCGGTCGCTTGCGTTGCTGCCGTCGATGACGGTGGGAAAGCCCAGCGACTTGGCGTGGTTGACGATGGCGGTAAAGCCGGCGCGCTTGCAGTGGTAGCAGCGGTTGGCGTCGTTGCGGGCTACCTGGGGGAGCTGCAGCTGATCGACCGAGAGGTTGAGCACGGGGAGCTTAAAATGCGGCCCCTCATCGGCCTGCCCGTCAACCGCCCGCTCAAACGAAGCCTGCTCGGGCGTGCCGATGAGCGGCGTGGTGAGGTGAACGAGAAGCGTGCTGGCGGGCATGATGCGGGCGCAGACCGCGGCCAAAAAGCTGCTGTCGACGCCACCGGAAAAGCCGATGGCGACGCGTCCGTATGCCAAAAGCAGCTGCTCGAGCGCTGCGAGTTTGTCCTGAAGCTCCTCTGCAGGTGCGGTGGTGTCTGAAAACATGAAACGATCCTTGCCATTGAGTACTCGGTCGAAAACTATAATCCTACCGGGCTGCTTGTCATAAGATTTCTACCTATGTAACGAAAGTGCAATATGCTATATACGTTATATACAAGTTTGTAAAGTGCGGTAGAGTGGCGGTAACGCAATCCGGTGAGGGGACCGATATGATCAAGGCTGTTATTTTTGACATGGACGGAACGCTGGTCGATACCGAGCGTTTGGGCATTAAGGCATGGAAGGCGGGCGCTGCCGAGCTGGGGGTCGCGATTGACGATGCGCTGATCCATCAGTTTATCGGTCGCACGCTGCCCGATGTCATGGGCATCCTTGAGGCGCATTACGGCAGTCGCGAAACCGCCGAGGCGGTCTATCGTCGCCACAAGGAGATCCGCGACGAGATGGTCAAGACCGATTTGGAGCTTAAAGCCGGCGCCGCCGAGTGCCTGGACGAGCTGTTGGCTGCGGGCTATCACGTGGGCCTTGCGACGTCGTCGCGTCACGTAACGGCCGGGCGCAACCTTAAGATGGTCGGCCTCTTTGACAAGTTTGAAACGGTGACCTGCAACGAGGATACCCTGAACGGCAAGCCCGATCCCGAGATCTACCTGCTCGCCTGCGAGCGCGCGGGCTTTGCTCCCGAGGAATGTGCCGTGGTCGAGGATTCGCGCAACGGCTGCGTCTCGGGCATCACGGCCGGCTGCCATGTCTTTGCCGTGCCCGATATCGTGCCGCTGCCGCAGGACGTGGTAGATGGCTGCGAGGCCGTGCTCGATACGTTGTTCGATCTGATGGCGGCGGTCAGGGCCGTGCGCTAGCGTTTGTACGCGAGTCGCCATGTCCCGCGCCCGATCCCGCGGGGCGGTGACGGCAACGGCGCCTGCGTGGAAGCGCTGACGCAGTCAGCCCCTTTTATCACGCCAAGATTGCTGTTTTGGCCGATAAGAGGGGCATTGTGCTTTAAGCGACTGGGGCTGCGGCCTTGGTAAGGAGCTGGCGGAGGGTTATGACGCTACAAGTTATTCCAGGAGCCAGTCGATCACGTTGCGCTTGCGGACTCCTTCGTAGTTCGCGTTCGCAAACAGCGTGTCGAGCGTAAGAAGCGTCTTGGGGTAGTTGTCTCGGACTTTTTTAAAGGGGGCCAACTCTCGATTGAGGGTGGTTTCGTCGAGCGTTGTGGCTGAAACCTGAAAATAGGCTGTCTCGTCTGACTTTAGGGCAACAAAATCGATTTCCCCGCCGTCGATATCGCCCACGTAGACGTCGTATCCACGGCGTAGGAGCTCGAGATAGACAACATTTTCGAGGATATGACCGATATCGCTGCTTTGGGTTTTGACGAGAGCGCCTCTAAGTCCAAGGTCAACGGCGTAGTATTTGCCGTTTGTTGAAAGAAGCTGCCGACCGCGCACGTTATAGCGCGGAGCAAAGTACAGCACAAGGCTGTCTGTTAAGCCTTTGAGGTATTTGGCTACGGTTTTCTGGTCGGTTTTGTTGCCGTTGGACGAGAGCGTGTCGGAGATTTTTTTAATCGAGATCCGGTTTCCAATGCTATGGAGTAGGAACTTGGTGATATCGCGCAGGGTCGGGACGTCCGAGACCTTCAGGCGTTCGATAACGTCGCGTATGACGATGGTATCGTAGAGGCTCATAAGATAATCGCGCGCCTGGGGTCCCTGAATACCCGTCTCGGCGATAAAGGGAAAAGAGCCCCTGGATATGTACTCGTCAAACAACTGCGCGGGAGCCTTTCCGTCATTGGTTTTTGCCGAGCAAAACTCTTTAAAGGATAGGGGCAGCATCTTGAGCTCTACGTAGCGGCCGGAGAGCAAAGTTGCAAGCTCGCTCGAGAGCAGATAAGCGTTGGAACCGGTTATGTAAAGGTCGACATTGTCCTTGATAAAAAGACTGTCGACGGCTTTTTCGAAATGCTCGACGTGCTGTATCTCGTCCAGAAAAACGTAGTTCATCTTATCGGGGACGAGTTTGGCGGAAATGTAGTCGTAGAGTGCTCTATACGACGTAAGCGACTCGAACTCCAGGTCTTCAAAGTTGAGGGATATAACCTGGTCGCCTGTGATTCCATGATCGCGCAGGTAGCTACGGTAGATCTCGAATAGCTTTGATTTGCCGGACCTTCGCACGCCCGAAACGACCTTGATGACGTGTGAGTCTTTCCACGAAATGAGCCAGTCGAGGTACTGTTTGCGATCAATCAGATTCATGAAACCCCTTTCTTGGCGAGAAAAAACTGGAGCAAAATCAATACTTATAGGAAATATCTAAAAATATGGAATTGAGTCTATTTTAACAAAAAAGTTAATGAAAAATGGATTACATTCCATAAATATCCGTAGCCGCAGGTTCGGCTAAACGGGGAAGGCCCGTGGGGTCAGCAAAAACGCCGCAGCGGGCCTGTTTCCGTTGCGGCGTTTTTTGTTACAAGTAGGCGCCCAGGTTGATGTCGGTTATTGGGGCCGCGGATGGGCCCGTCGGGTGCTGCTCGGCCTTTTGGGTGCTCACGCGCTCGAGTAAGAAGGGGCGCACGAGCTCCTGGCGGTTAATGTCCTCGGCGGTCGTGACCGTGGTGACGGTGCGCGCTGCAGAGCCGACGCGGATATGCTTGGTCTTTGCCGGGGCCTTGTTCTCGATTTGCTCCATCAGCAGTTGGACACCCTTGCGGCCAATCTCGTAGCCCGGGGGCGCTACCGTAGTGAGCGGGACCGATCCGCTCCAAGCGAGCGGGTTGCCATCGCAACCTGCTACGCGTACTTGCCCGGGTACAGAGATGCCCTTGTCGACCAGCGCCGAGATAACGCCCGAGGCCAACACGTCGGTCAGGCCGACGACAAAATCGGGGCGCTCGTCCGCGGGGCGCTCGGCGATTTGGGCACCGATGCCGTAGCCGTCGGCAGCGGTATTCCATTCGCCGGCGTCGATGACTTCGATCTTGATATCGGGGTGCAGGGCAAGGGCCTTGTGAATGCCAAGCACGCGTAGGGTGAGCTGCATAAATGCTGCTCTGCCCACGACGGTGATATGGCGCGCGCCACGGGCAACGGCGAGTTCGGCGATGATGCGACCTTGGGCTTCGTTATCGGCAGCCACGTAGTGGCCGGGCTCGGAACAGTGGATGTCCAGATGGACGATCGGCACGGGCATTTTAGTCATGGCCGGGTGCCAGTCGGGGGATGCCATGGGCTGAACCATGACGCCGGACATCTGAGTGCCCATAAAGTAGCGCAGGTAATGGTCTTCGAGAATGTCGTCGTTGTCGGCGTTGGCGATGAGCAAGTCATAGCCGTGCTTGCGTGCCTCGTTGTGGGCACCGCTGGCAATCTGGAGCGAAAAGCCGTGATCGAGACGGGGGAGGACCAGGCCAAAGGACTTGGTGGTGCCGCCGGCCAGCTGGCGAGCGCTTTGGTTGGGCAGGTAGCCCAAGCGATTGATGGTCTCGTTGATGAGTTTGAGGGTCTCGGGGCGCAGCTTTTCGGGGTGGTTGAGCGCGTTGGAAACCGTGCCCAGCGAAACCCCGGCCTCGCGCGCGACGTCGCTGATTTTTACCTTTGCCATAGCGGCCCCTTTGATGCGTTTCAAGTACAAGCCAGATTGTAGCATCCCAAACCTACCAAAAAGGGACAGGTTTATTTTGGCAGGTTTTATCTGGGGAAACGCCGTTGCCAGCGCGGCCACCACAAAGGTTCCTGTCCCCATTGTGGCGGTTTGGACCGGCTGGGCATGTGTGCATCGGGTGGTATCTAAGTTGAGATACCACTTCTGGTATATCAGCTTGCGCTTGCGTGAGTACAATACTCGAACGTTATACGTCTCAGCGCCCCCTGTGCGTGGACGTCTTGCAGTCACGCGAACGAAGGGATTTATCCTATGTGCGGAATTGTCGGCTACACCGGCTCTGATATTGCAAAGAACATCCTGGTCACGGGCCTCAAGCGTATGGAGTATCGCGGCTATGACTCCTCGGGCGTCGCGCTCGAGGTGGGTGAGGGCGCCGCGGCGCACCTCGACGTCATCCGCCGCGTGGGCAAGGTCGCGGGCCTGGAGAGCGAGCTTTCCAACATCGACAGCGACGCTACCTGCGGTATCGGCCACACCCGTTGGGCCACCCACGGCAAGCCCTCCGTCGTTAACGCCCATCCCCACACCAGCTGCGACGGTCGTATCGCCATCGTCCACAACGGCATCATCGAGAACTTCGCCGAGCTGCGCGAAGAGCTGGAGGGCCGCGGCCACCACTTTAAGAGCGAGACCGATACCGAGGTCTTCGCGCATCTGATCGAAGAGGCTTATGCCGAGACGCACGACCTGATGGCCTCCGTGCGCGAGGCTTGCACCCACGTGGTCGGTGCCTATGGTCTGGCCGCCGTGTGCGCTGACGAGCCCGGCGTGATCGCCGTGGCGCGCAAGGACTCCCCGATTGTGGTCGGCGTGGGCGAGACCGGCTCCTACGTTGCCTCCGACGTGATCGCGCTTATCGATGCCACTCGCGATGTCGTGGTGCTCGAGGACGGTCAGTTTGCCAAGCTCACGCCCGCGGGCGTCGAGTACACCGACGAGGCCGGCAACGTCATCGAGCCCAAGGTCACCCACATCGACTGGGACCTGGACATGGCAGAAAAGGGCGGTTATCCCGACTTTATGCTCAAGGAAATCCACGAGCAGCCGCGCGTCGTGCGCGATACGCTGGTGGGCCGTATGACCCCCGCCGGCGAGCTCGATATCGACGAGCTGGGCCTGTCCCTCGAGGAACTCAACGACATCGACCGCGTCTACGTGATCGCTTGCGGCACTAGCTATCACGCTGGCCTCATCGCCAAGAACCTTATTGAGGGCTGGGCTCGCATCCCCACCGAGGTTGAGGCGGCCAGCGAGTTCCGCTATCGCAATCCCATCATCACGCCGACGACGCTTGTCGTGGCTGTGTCCCAGTCGGGCGAGACGGCCGACACCCTTGCCGCCATTCGCGACGCGCGCATCAAGGGCGCCAAGGTCTTCGGCATCACCAACGTGGTGGGCAGCCCGGTGGCGCGTGAGAGCGACGGCGTCATCTACACCAAGGCCAACAAGGAGATCGCGGTCGCCTCGACCAAGAGCTTCATCGGCCAGGTCGTGAGCCTGACGCTGCTGGCTTTGCTGTTGGCGCAGGTTAAGTACCGTCTGACCACCAAACAGGCGCGCATGCTGTTCCGCGAGCTTTCCGATACGGCCGAGCAGATCCAGTGGATTTTGGATACCCAGACCGAGGCCGTTCATGAGGCCGCCCTGCTGTGCAAGGACGCGCAGTCGGCGCTGTTCGTGGGCCGTGGCATGGGTGCCGCTATTTCCTACGAGGGCGCACTCAAGCTCAAGGAGGTCAGCTACCTGCATGCCGAGGCCTACGCCGCCGGCGAGATGAAGCACGGCCCCATTGCCCTGATCGACCCGGGCTTCCCTGTCATCGCTGTGGCCACCAAGAGTGCCACCTACGACAAGACCGTGTCGAACCTCATGGAGTGCAAGGCGCGTGGCGCCAAGGTCATCGTCGTTGCCACCGAGGGTGACGAGGAGATCAACAAGATTGCCGATTGCATCATCCGCGTGCCGGCCGTCCGCGACGTGTTCAGCCCCATCACCGCGAGCGTCCCGCTGCAGCTGCTCGCCCGCGAGGTCGCCATCCTGCGCGGTTGCGACGTTGACCAACCTCGTAACCTGGCGAAAAGCGTTACTGTCGAGTAGTTGGTTCCGCCGTTCTAACGACCAAGGCCCGGCTCCGCGTCATCAGACGGAGCCGGGCCTTTTTGTACGGAGAGACCAGCACAAAGGTGCCTGTCCCCTTTGTGGTGGTTTTGGCAGGTTAGCGGAGCTTGCTGGTCTCGAAGTGCTCGGGGAACTGGTCCAGAACCTCGGTTTGGTTGCGGAACATCATGTGCAGGTGCTTGCTGACCAAAAAGCTCGCTTCGATGGGGTCGCGACCGGCGATAGCGCGGCGAATCTGCTTGTGCTCGTTCACGATGTCCTGATTGTCGAGAACCTGCGTGGCGGCGCGCAGCCAGCGGAAGCGCTCCAGGTCGGCATTGGTCTCCTCGAGCCACAACCACACGGTGCTGCGGCATGCGATGCTAAAAATCATGTGATGCATGAGGTTGTCGCTCAAAAAGAAGCCGATGCGATCCTCTTCGGCCATGGCCTTTTCCTGCAGCACGATGGCGCGGTCGAGCTGCTCGATGCCGGCCGACGTGGCGCGCGCACAGCACTCCACAATCACCTGCTTTTCCAGATGCTCGCGGATGTAACAGGCACTCTCGGCAAGGGTGAGGTTGATGGGTGAGACGTAGGTGCCGCTCTGGGGCACGGTGCGCACCAGGCCTTCCTGCGCCAAGCGAACCAAAGCCTCGCGCACGGGCGTGCGACCCATGTCCAGGTCATCGCAAAGCTGCTTGACGCCCAGCTTTTCGCCCGGCTTATAGTCCAGGTAGACGATTTTGCGTCGAATGGTGTGGTAGGACTGGTCCTGTAGGCTCGTTTCCTGCTCGCCGACGTGCATCGATTCTTCCATAGCGCCTCGCAACTGTTCTATCAAACTCATATGTCAGTTGTTAATTATGCCGCGAATCAGCTCTCCGCGGAGGGTAATTCGGCTGTCGCCCGAGAACTATTGCGGCATCTTAGTCTGTATTTGCGCAAGGCTATGCCCAATGTTGCCGTATCATAAGCCGTCGCAAACGTGAAAGAGAAAGAAGGAATCCCATATGCAACTGGCGAATATCGTACGCGAGCGCTGGAAGGGTGTCTTGTTCTGCCTGATCATCGCTATCCCCGCAACGCTGCTCGGCAAACAGACTGAGGTGGTCGGTGGGCCGGTATTCGCCATCCTCTTTGGCATGGTTCTGGCGCTCGTCTTTCCCAAGAATCGCCGCGAACAGCTCGCCGCCGGTGTCACCTATACGTCTAAAAAAGTCTTGCAGTACGCGGTTATCCTGCTTGGCTTTGGCATGAACCTCTCCCAGATTCTGTCCAAGGGCGCCCAGTCGCTACCGATTATCGTGGCGACAATCTCGACCTCGCTTGTCATCGCCTTTGTGCTCTGCCGCGTTATGAACGTGCCGGGCAAGATCGCGACGCTTGTGGGTGTGGGTTCGTCGATTTGCGGCGGTTCTGCCATCGCCGCGACCGCGCCCGTCATCGATGCCGACGATCGCGAGATTGCCCAGGCTATTTCGGTCATCTTCCTGTTTAACGTTATCGCGGCGCTCGTGTTTCCGACGCTCGGCGGTATGCTCGGGCTGACCAACGAGGGCTTTGGCCTGTTTGCCGGCACCGCCATCAACGACACCTCGTCCGTAACGGCTGCAGCGAGCGCTTGGGACAGCATGCATCCCGGCGCCAATGTGCTCGAGAGCGCCACGGTGGTCAAGCTCACCAGGACGCTGGCCATTATTCCCATCACGTTGGTCCTCGCATGCTGGCAGATGCATCTGGCGCGCAAGGCCGGCGGCGACGCCAAAAGCACGTTCTCGCTTAAACGCGCGTTTCCCATGTTTGTGCTGTTCTTTGTGCTGGCGAGCGTAATCACCACGGTGCTTCAGCTTCCCGTGTCCATCACGGCGCCCATCAAGGAGCTGTCGAAGTTCTTTATCGTGATGGCCATGGCGGCTATTGGCTTTAATACCGATATCGTCGAGCTGGTCAAAAAGGGCGGCAAGCCCATCGCGCTGGGCTTTTGCTGCTGGATTGGCATTGCGTGCATGAGTTTGGGAATGCAGCACGTGCTGGGAATCTGGTAGAGGAGTAGCTTACTCGCGTGCTGGTTGCTGGTTGCTGGTGAGCGCAAGCCTGCGGTGGAGCGATAGGAGCTCTTGCGGGTATGGCTTGTCCGCAGGGTTATAAATCCCGAAGAGCTCTTATCGCCCCGCCAGGATGGCGATGCGGGGCAACACTTATACTCGCAGGACGGCGCTTTCTGCCCTATAGTGTTTGGTGAACAATATCGTTCAATTTTGAAACACTCGGTCGTGCGACCGTCGGCGGATGCACGTCGCCGCGGACAGGGGCAAATCATGAATAGCGATGCCAAGCTGAACATCTTGACCGAGGCCCTGGCTGCTGCCGGGGCCTCGGCATTGGCAATCGATGCGCGTGGGGACGTCGTGATTTCGACCATGAATGACGCGGCGCTTGAGCGGGATGTGGCGGCTTTTGTCGCTGAGCGCCTCGACCGTATAGGAGACGGCGCGCGTCTGGTTATGGGGCGCGCGGGTACGCGCCTGAGCCTGACCGTTCGCCCCACCGACAAAGAGGGTGGGGGCCTTTGGGTCGTCGTGGTCCGCGAGGTGCGCGGCGCCGCGGCACATGCGGGCATCGAGTGGCTCAACGCCGACGAAGTTGAGGCCCGCTACGAATCGAGCGCGTACGGCATCGTTGAGGGGGCGGCCTCGGTAGCTGCGCCGGTCGCCGAGAGCTACGCGCGCGGTGTGCCCCTTATGCTCGAGGGCGAGCTGGGAGCGGGTCAGATCGAGATCGCCAAGCGCCTCTATCTGGACGGTCCTTTTGCCGATCAACCCTTTGTTGCCGTTGCGCTCGATGAGCTTACCGATCGCGGTTGGCGCCACGTGCTCAAAAGCGCCGAATCGCCGTTGTTCCAAACGGGGCTGACACTTTGCATTGCGGGCTGGAATGCGGTTGGCCCCCAGCGCCTTCGCGAGCTCGTTTCCACGATGGCCGACACCGCGTTGGCGACGCGCTGCCATGTGGTGCTGACGGCGAATGACATGCCGGGCGGCAGCGAAAGTGATCAAGCCGCCTTTGTGACCGAGCGCTTCGCCTGTGCGGTGAGCGTGGCGCCGGCAATCGTCGAGCAGGGAGCCGCGTCGACGAAGGTTGCGCGCTATTTGGAATATCTCGCTGGTGCATTTGGGACGGCAGCGCCCACGCTGTCTGCCGCGGCGGCGAAGGCGCTCGATGCTTACCGCTGGCCGCGCAACTATCTGCAGCTCCGCGAGGTCTCGGAACGACTGTATATATTGGTGGGGGCGGGCACGGTGGATCGCGCTGTGGTGGAGGAAGTGCTAGCCCAAGAGGACGTGATTAAGACCGCAACCTTTGGCGCCCCGACACTCGAAAGCGACCTGTATATCCTGCGACCGTTGGCCGATACCGAGCGAGATATCGCGCATCTGGTTGTAGATCATCTCCACGGCAACCGAACCCGTGCGGCGGAGGTGCTGGGCATAAGCCGAACAACGCTGTGGCGCTTGCTGAAGGACGATGACCGTTGAGCGAGGCGCCCGTGACCGCGCGCGACGCGTGTGCTACAGTCCAAAGCGTTATTGTTTCGATTTGGTTACGGCGTGCGGGGGCGTATGGCTGAGACTACAAAACCGAGCCGCAGAAGGCGGAGCGCCGCGCCGGTCAACCGACGCACGACATCGGTGACGTGGGGTAAACACGCCTCGGGGTTTGACGGCTCGTTCAAGCGCACTAAATACGGCTATCCTTCGACAGGTGCCCGCTTGGCAATGCAGGCAGAGTCCTCGCTGTGGGGCCGCAAACGCGTGGTGGGCTCAAAGCTCAAGCACGACGGCACGCTCGGCTACATCAGCCGCGGGGCGGCTCGCCGCAGTGGGCTCAATCCTGCTGGTTGGCATCGTTATGTGCCGATCGCGGTCGTCGTTGCAGTGATCGTCATCGCACTCGCTGCGCTTGGCTACGCCGGCGGCGGCGCCAACTTGGACGCGGTGTTTAAATCGCCCGAGCTCGCGCATGCAGGCACAGAAGTTGTCGAGGGCGCTCAGACCCAGACGGGCGTCGCACCCCAGCGCGGCATCGTCGCGGCGGCCTCCACCATCGCCGACGCTCAAAAGGACGAGGGCGAACAGGGCGACGGCGCCGAAACGACCCACACGAACGAAACGACGACAACTCCATCGGCAAGATAAGTTGCGAGCGGGTCCGCCGTTCGTTAGAACGGCGGAACTAATTCAAGACTTTAGTCTGCTGGCCGCGCAGCGGCCAGCTTTAAACCACCCGCTACG
>URBS01000024.1 GCA_900546085.1 uncultured Collinsella sp. | reverse complement strand
CATACGAGATAAGCTAGTGACTGGAGTTCAGACGTGTGCTCTTCCGATCTCCGAGCTCGAGCGTCTCGTCGGCGGGAATATCCTCGTCAAAGGCCGAGTCGCATTCAAACGAGAGCACATCGGTGGTGCGGTCGATGCCACGCCACTCGTGGTTGAGCTCGTGCATCTCGTCCTCGTCGACATACGAAAGGGAAATCTCGACTTCACGTTCAACGCCCTCGGCGGCAAGCACAACCTCGCAGATGTGCTCCACCTCCTGCGCGTCGAGCAGCGTATCGAGCTCGGCATCGTTGCTGATCAATACACTCAACGGGACTCCTTTCGGTCGCGCGAGCGCTGCTCGCGCACGTCATCATAAGCATCATATGCCTCAACGATACGACCCACTAGGGCATGGCGCACCACGTCGGCGCGCTCCAGGTGTGCAAACGCCACATCGTCGACACGGCCCAAAATCTTCTCAACATCCGCCAAGCCACCACGACGACCCACCAGGTCGCGCTGGCTGAGGTCGCCGGTAATCACGAACTTGGAGTTGAATCCAAGGCGTGTCAGGAACATCTTCATCTGCTCGGGCGTAGTATTTTGCGCCTCGTCGAGCACCACGAAAGCATCGCTCAGCGTACGACCGCGCATATAGGCAAGCGGGGCGATCTCGATCACGCCGCGCTCCATAAGCTCATCGGTGCGCTCGCGATCCATCATGTCAAAAAGGGCGTCGTAGAGCGGACGCATGTACGGATCGATCTTTTCCTCGAGGGTGCCAGGCAAAAAGCCCAGGTTCTCCCCCGCCTCGACAACAGGACGCGTCAAGATCAAACGGCCCACCTCATGGCGCTTGAGCGCGGCAACGGCGAGCGCCATGGCCAGATAGGTCTTACCGGTACCGGCAGGACCCAAGCCAAAGGTGATGGTATGCGAGCGAATGGCATCCACATAGCGCTTTTGCCCGAGCGTCTTGGGGCGAATGACGCGACCGCGATACGAAAGCAGCACGTCATCGCGAAGCGACGTAGCCTCGTGCTCACCATCGCGCAAGACGGCCAGGCAGCGAGAGACATCGTCGGCAGACAGGGTACGACCGGCCGCCGCCTCGCGAAAAGCATGTTCGAAAAAGCGAGCCACGAGTTCGACCTCGTCCGGGTCACCGCTCACGGCGATGCAATCGCCACGGGCGACCACATGGGCGCGAACCAAGCTCTCGAGTGCACGAAGGACGCCGTCGCCGGCGCCCAAAACGCACGAGGGATCAATTCCCTCGGGAACGGTAAGTCTAATCTTCGAGGCTTCCATGGACCTCCCTGCGCGCATGGACCAAGCCGGAATCATCGACTCCGATGATAGCAACATCGAGCAGGCACGGGGCTGTAAGTCCACAGGTATCGTCAAGACGGGCATGATGGAACGAACCGAGCGTCAGGCTGTCACCATACTCGAGCACGGCACGCTCGACAGTGCCCACGCGACGACGAGCATCGGCAATAGCGAGCTCCTGCGCCGTGTCTCGCATACGACGGCTGCGCTCGGCCATAACCTCGGGCGGCACCTGGTCGGGCATGTCGGCAGCAAGGGTACCGGGACGCTTGCTATAGCGGAACACGTGCATACGCGAGAAACCCACACGGCGGCACAGCGCCAGCGACTCCTCGAACTCCTCGTCCGTCTCACCAGGAAAACCGACGATGACGTCGCACGAAAGAGACGCCTGCGGCAGGATGGCGCGAATCATGCGCACCGTGTCCTCAAAGGCCTCGGCACTATAGGGACGACCCATGCGATGCAGCGTCGCCGTACAGCCGGACTGCACGGGCAGGTGCAAAAACGGGGCAATACGCTGCGGATAGCGCGCCATAACCTTAAGCAGGCGCTCAGAGATATCCATGGGTTCGACCGAGGAAATGCGCACATGCGCAATAGTCGTGCGCTCCATGATGGCCTCGAGCAGCTCATCGATTTCGACATGCTCGTCGGTCGCGCTCTTGCCATCGTAGGCACCCAGGTTCACACCGGTCAGCACCACCTCGGGCACGCCGGCCTCCTGGGCCTCGCGAACTTGCTCAAGCACGGACTCGACAGGCACGGAGCGCTCGGGGCCGCGCGCCTTCCACACAATGCAATAGGTGCAGCGATGGTTGCAACCGTCCTGGATCTTCACGCCCAGGCGAGAGCGACCGAGCGCATCGACCACCTCGCCATCGCTGCAGGCGGGAACGCTATCGGACTCAACGCCCAGCACCTCGCAGACACGTTCGGCGACATCGATCTTGGACGGCTCGGCGATCACGCGATCCGAAAGCTCCAACAGCTCCTCGGGATGCAAATTGACCACGCAACCGGTCACGAGCACATAGGGCTCATTTGGATGGGCCAGCGCATGACGGACGGCCTTACGGGTCTTGGCCTCGGCCTCGCCCGTAACGGCACAGGTGTTAATGACGATCAAATCGGCATCCTGGGGCTCCACAATAGCAAAGCCCAGGCGCATAAGATCGGCAGTGATACGGTCAGACTCAACCCGGTTGACACGGCAGCCGAGGTTGACGACGGAAATATGGGGTGCGAGCACGCGGGCTCCTTAATCGAGGATATCGTCGAGGGCACTCTTAATACGGTCGGTCACCGACTTCTTACCGGAAGCGACGTCATCGCCCATCTCGTCGGCAAAAGCACGGAGCAGCTCGCGTTGCTTATTGGAAAGATTGGTGGGAACGACCACGCGCAGTTGCACGATCAGGCGGCCACGCGAACCGCCACCGCCAATGCGCGGCATGCCGTAATTATTGACGCTCACGGTGTCGCCGTACTGGGCGCCGGCGGGAACCGTCACCTTAACGACCTCGTCGGGCATAATGCCCTCGACCTCGATCTCGCAGCCGAGCGCAGCCTGCGCAATCGAGATATCGCTCACCAGGTACAGGTCGTCACTGTTGCGCTTAAAGCGCTCATGGTCGGCAACGCGCACGTTGACAATCAGGTCGCCCGAAGGCTCGCCGCGAAGGCCGGCCTCGCCAAAGCCGCTCACACGCAGCTGGCGACCGGTCGAAACGCCGGCGGGAATATCGATGTCGATCTTTTCGTGCGAAGGCGTGCGGCCCTGACCGTCGCAGGTCTCGCAGGGATGGTCGATAACCGTGCCCTCGCCATGGCAGTCGGGGCAAGGCGAGGAAGACTGAACCTGGCCCAAAAACGATCGCTGAACCGTCGTGACGTAGCCCGTACCGTGGCAGCGACTGCACTGCTTTTCCTGTGCACCCTCGGCCCTACCGGTACCGTTGCAGTCCTCGCAAGGAGCAAGGCGATCATAGCTGATCGTCTTTTTGCAGCCGAGCGCCGCCTCCTCGAGCGTCACCGAAAGCGAGATGGCCATGTCACGTCCGCGACGACGCTCACGACGGCTGCGGGCGCCACCGCCGGCACCGCCGCCAAAAAACGACGAGAACAGGTCGTCCATGCCCATGCCACCAAAGATATCGTTGATGTCGACATAACCAGAGCCACCGGGGCCGTCCGCGGTGCCGTAACGGTCGTAGTTAGCACGCTTCTGCTCATCGGAAAGAACGGAATAGGCCTCGTTGAGCTCCTTGAACTTGGCCTCGGCCTCGGGGTCGTCCGAAACATCCGGATGTACGGTACGGGCCTTCTTTAGAAACGCACGCTTAATCGTCCGCGCGTCGGCATCCCTGTCGACGCCAAGCACCTCGTAGTAATCCCTATTTTCCGACACGACCGAATCCTTCCGACTTTCATTATTGTCACAGTGCGTCCTATACCCAAGCTGGGCCGACCGCAAACAAAGGGTTTGATGTTATTGCATTTGATACGGCGAAAGCATGGCCCGTTGCGAGCAGCTCGCGAACCAAACCGACACGAGCGCGAACATGAAGCCGTTGGCAAAACCGTTGGCAAACTGCATCGCACCGCGCTTCCACCACAGCAGGCTGCGATGAAGCACACCGTCCGAAAGCACCATGAACAGGCCCATGGTAAACGGAATAAAGCACATCACGGCAAAGGCCGAGAACACGCCCGAGATGGCCGACAGCACCAAAAACGGCGCCACAATGCCCATCAGGTAAAAGCCAGTACGAGCTTTGCCTTCCAAGCGCTCGGCCTCAACATGGGCGCGGCCGACCAGGTCGCCGCCCGCGGCACCGTTAGTGCCAGCATGGCCCATGCCGCCAATGCGGACCTCGTCGCCGTCATGCGTGCCGGCAGGAAACTCAATCGTCTGCTCGGAGGTCACACGGGTTCGCCCGCTGCCACCGCAATCGGGGCAGGGGTCGGCCACGACCTTACCGGAACCGCCGCACTCGGGGCAGACCGACTGGAACGTGCCCGCACCAAACAGGAAGGACAGGTCGACGTCGATGTGGCCGCGGCCACCGCAGCTCGGGCAGGTATGGGCATGCTCAGACGAAACGGAGCCCGAGCCGCCGCAGTTGCTACAGGTATCGAAGCGCGTGTAGCGGACGGTCTTGCGGGCACCGCCCTTGGCCTCCTTGGCGTCGAGTTTGATATCGACGACCACGTTGGCGCCGTTCTCGGGATTGTAGGCAGCCTGGCCGCGACGCTGCTGGCCCCAGGCGCCACCAAAGGGAAAGCCGCCCTCAAAGGGATTGCCATAGCCCGTGCTGCCGGCGTAGCCGCCACCATAGGGCGAAGCCGTAGGAGCACCGGCAAAGGGATTGCCAGAACGCATGGCGTCGTAGCGCGCACGTTTTTGTTCATCCGAAAGCACGGCGTAGGCCTCGGAAACCTCTTTAAACTTTTCCTCGGCATCCGGCTCTTTATTGACGTCCGGATGGAGCTTACGGGCCTTTTGCTGGAAGGCCTTTTGAATATCACGCGAGGTGGCGTCCTTGGAGACACCCAGAATCTCGTAGTAATCTTTTTCGTTCATCGTCGCCATGCGCGGCAACCTCCTGCTCACAGCAGCGTATATATTCCGGTAATTCTACCCGAGCGGCCTAAGCTAGATCCCAAAACAGCTCGAACAGAACATTTCCATCGAGCCAGCCCAGATGGGTCGGCGCCAGACGGGCACAGGAGCAGCCAGCGATGACATCGACAGAGGCGATAGGCCCCGCATGGGTATCACCGTGCTCGGGCACCCAAGTGGCAAGCCCAAGCTCAAGAGCGCGATCACAAGCCGCTGCCAGTTCATCGGCAGGGATGACACGAGACGCGCGAACCAACAGGTCGGAATCAACACCGCGCGTCATGCGACAAGCGAGCATCAGGTCCTCGGCCGCCGCCTCGCGCCGCGACAGATACTCGGCATCAAACATCGTCGCGGCATCGTCGCGTTGTACCAAACGCACGCGGTGAAAGTCACCACGGGGAGCCACGCCGGAAAACAGTCCAGCCAAGCGGTCGAAATCCTCGTCGTCGAGCATGCCCGCGGCAGAACGACCCAGGCCCAGGTAGCCCCGACCAGTCCAGTAGGCGATATTATGGGCACATTCATGCCCATCGAGCGCGTAGCTCGCCACCTCATACGGATGGTAGCCGGCCGAACTCAGCCGCTGGCGCGCAACGTCCATGCATGCGGCCTGGAAATCCTCATCGGGCTCAAGCGACTCGTCACGGCATGCCATGCGATAGAGTGGTGTGCCCTCCTCGAGCGTGAGCGGGTACACCGATACATGATGCGGCGCCGCCGCCAGCACGCCATCGAGCGTGCTCCGCCAGCTTGCGGCCGTCTGCCCGGGAAGGCCGCACATCAGGTCGCACGACGCATCGAGGCCAGCGTCCTTCACCGTCGCGATAGCCGCAAGTGCCCGATTGGCATCGTGAATGCGGCCAATAGCAGCCAGCTCGGTATTGTCGAGGGTTTGCACGCCCAGAGAGATGCGCGTGACACCCGCCTCGGCAAGCGCTGAGGCGAGCTCAGCGGTCAGGGACTCAGGATTGGCTTCGCAAGTAAATTCAACGGGTTTGCACCACATGGAGATACGCCGGGCAAGTTCCACCAAGCGCTCCCCTGCCAGCGATGGCGTGCCGCCGCCAGTATAGACCGTGCGGACCTGCGCAAGCGCCCCGGCGTCGCCAAAGGAATCGAGGCGCGCATACAACTGCTCAAAATAGGAATCGAGCGCGGCATCCAAATCACACAGAGCAAAGCTGCGCGAGTCAAAGTCGCAATAGCGGCATTTTTGAGCGCAAAACGGCACGTGCACGTACAGCGCGGTAACGGCCACCCTTAAGCCTCCAGCGGATGAGCGGGCACCGACTCACCGGCGGCAAGCGCGGCCTCGCAGGCCACCACATCGCGCTCGATATCATCGACCAGCGCCATGAACTCCTCGTACGTAGAGCAACGCACCACCTGAGCGCGCCAGGCGGCGGCATGGGGCATGCCCTTTAAGTACCAGCTTGCGTACGTGCGAGCACGCGACATGAGCGGCAGAAGCTCGTGCGTCAACGTCAGGTGCTCGCGCAGAGCCTCCAGGCGCTCGACCGAGGAGCGAGAAGGAACCGGCGTGCCATCGAGTGCAAGGGCTCGGGCATCGCCGAACACCCACGGATTGCCGTAGATGCCGCGCGCGATAAACACCGCGCTGGCACCCGAGCCGTGCAGATGCTCAGCAGCGTCCTCGGCCGAGAACACATCGCCCGAGCCAATCACGGGAATCTCGACAGCGTCGGCAACCTCATCGACGACCGACCAATCGGCCTGGCCCGTGTAGAGCTGCGTGGCGCAACGACCATGCACGGCGACTGCGGCAGCCCCTGCGCCCTCAAGCATCTGGGCAAACGTCGCGGCATTGCGGTCCTCGGCATAAAAGCCCTTGCGGATCTTCACGGTCACGGGAACATGCGCCGCGCCCACCGCTGCCTCGACGATTCTTTCGGCCAGGTCGGGCGTGCGCATAAGCGCCGAGCCCTCGCCCTTGGTAACGACCTTGCGAGCCGGACAGGCCATGTTGATATCAATCAATGACAGGCGATCGCCAACGCGCTCCTCGACGGCGGCGACGGCGCTCGCAAACTGATCGGGCTTGGAGCCAAAGAGCTGCACGCAAATCTGCTGCTCCTCGTCGGCCGGTAGCACCAGGCGCCACGTCTTATTACTGGCATAGGCAAGGCCTGCCACGCTCACCATCTCGCTGTAGGCAAGGTTGGCACCGCGGCGGCGACACATGATGCGATAGGCAGGGTCGGTCACGCCCGCCATGGGAGCCATAAGGAACGGCTGCTCGGCATAGGCGCCCAGCAGCCGCAGACTATATTCGGAAAGAGCCATAGACCTACTCGTCCACCTTGAGGATCGCCATAAAGGCCTCCTGCGGGACCTCGACCGATCCGATGGCCTTCATACGCTTCTTGCCCTCTTTCTGCTTCTCGAGCAGCTTGCGCTTACGCGAGATATCGCCGCCGTAGCACTTAGCAAGAACGTCCTTGCGACGCGCCTTGACGGTGGAACGGGCGATGATCTTGTTGCCGATAGCACCCTGGATGGGCACCTCGAACAGCTGACGCGGGATGATCTCCTTGAGCCTGTCGCACAGGCCACGGGCCAGGCCATATGCCTTGTCCTTATGGACGATAAACGAAAGCGCGTCCACCTCGTCGCCCGAAAGCAGGATGTCGAGCTTGACGAGCTCAGAGGGGCGATATTCGTTGAACTCATAGTCGAGCGAGGCGTAACCCTTGGTGCGGCTCTTGAGCTGATCGAAGAAGTCCAAGATGAGCTCGGCGAGCGGCATATCGAAGCGCATCTCGACCGATTTGCTCGTCAGGTGGATCATGTCGGTTGTGACGCCGCGGTGCTCGATGGCGAGCTGCATGACGGCACCCGTGTACTCAGGCGGGCAGATGATCTTTGCCTTGAGGTAGGGTTCCTCGATACGATCGATGCGTGTGGCCTCGGGAAGGTCCTGCGGACTGCGGACATCGATCATTTCGCCGTCGGTCTTGTAGACGTGATAGTCGACCGAGGGACTCGTGGCAATGAGGTCCAGGTTGAACTCGCGCTCCAGGCGTTCCTTGACGACTTCCATGTGCAGCAGGCCCAGGAAGCCCACACGGAAGCCAAAGCCGAGCGCCACCGAGGTCTCGGGCTCCCACACCAACGACGGGTCGTTGACGTGCAGCTTATCGAGGGCGTCACGCAGGTTCTCGTAGTCCTTGTTGTCGATCGGGAACAGGCCCGTGTAGACCATGGGCTTGGCCTCGCGGTAGCCCGGCAGAGGCTCGGGGCAGGGGTTCGAAGCCCACGTAAGGGTATCGCCCACGCGCACAGCCTCGGGGTCCTTCAGACCCGTGACCACATAGCCAACCTCGCCGACGGTCAGCGCGTCGACCGGGGTCTCGGCAGGACGCTTGACGCCCACGCCGTCGACCAAAAAGTCGCCCTTGGCCTGCATCATAAGCAGGGTATCGCCCTTTTTGATGGAACCATCGAAGACGCGCACCGTAGCCACCACACCGCGATACTCGTCAAAGTACGAATCCAAAATGAGCGCTTTGAGCGGAGCGTTTGCATCGCCCTTAGGCGGCGAAATCAAAAAGACGATGGACTCCAGCAGATCGTGAATGCCCTCGCCGGTCTTGCCCGAGACGCACACGGCATCATCGGCGGGAATCGCCAGGTCGTCCTCGATCTCGGTCTTAACCTCGTCGGGATGGGCCGAGGGCAGGTCGATCTTGTTGATGGCGGGCACAATGTCCAGATTGGCGTTCATGGCGAGCGTCGCGTTGGAGACGGTCTGTGCCTCGACACCCTGAGTGGCGTCGACGACGAGCACCGCGCCCTCACAAGCGGCCAGCGAACGCGAGACCTCGTAGGTAAAGTCTACATGGCCCGGCGTATCGATGAGGTTGAACTGATACGTCTCGCCGTCGTCGGCGTCATAGGACACGCGGACGGCGTTGGACTTGATCGTGATGCCGCGCTCGCGCTCGATATCCATGGTGTCGAGCAGCTGCGACTCCATGTCGCGCTCGTCGACGGTATGGGTGAGCTCGAGGATGCGGTCGCTGATCGTAGACTTGCCATGGTCAATGTGCGCAACGATTGAGAAGTTGCGGATGTGGGAAATGTCAATTGAAGTATTCATGCGGACTATCTTACCCGAGCGGTACAAAAAATGGAGCCTGTTCCATAAAACAGGCTCCATTTATGCGCGTAATCTGTGTGGTGTGAAATTTACAACTTAGGCGTTGATGCTGTTCACGAGCTTGGCAAGACCGGACTTGCGGTTGGAAGCCTGGTTCTTGTGGATAACATGCTTGGCGGCAGCCATGTCGAGACGCTTGGTGACGGTCTTGAGGGCAGCCTGGGCCTTCTCGGCGTCGCCCTCGACGACGGCGGACTGGACGTGCTTGGTCAGCGTCTTGAGCTCGGACTTGACAGCCTTGTTACGCATGCGAGCTGCCTCATTGGTGCGGATACGCTTCTTCTGAGACTTGATGTTTGCCACTTCTGGAGTTCCTTTCGAGTTCCTTGCAAAAAATGTATGACACCTCTGAGACACGGTGAGGTCATGCAAGCGCCTACTATAGCACGCTCCCTCTCAAAGGGATAGAACGAATTTGTCAAATAGGCAGGTATCATCACGATTTTCTCAAGATGTTCGTAATCCAGAGCAAAAGCGCCGTCTGAGAATCGGCCGAACCCTTGAGCGCGAGCTCCACATCAACGGCACCCTCGAGCGCTGCGACGAGCTCGGTCATCGAAAAACGACGCGCCCAGGTAAGGTGATTCTTGACCTGCCAGGACTGGAGCTTGAGCGTTGCGGCCAGCTCGCGACCCTGCCCACGCGCGTCGAGCGCCTTGGCGACGATAAGCTCGCGAATGCGACCGCACAGCAATGTGTAAGTCCACACGTAGCTCTTGGAGGGCAGGAGCTTAAAGAGCTCGAGCGAACGCCGCATATCGCGAGCCGAGACGGCGTTGAGGAAGTCCCAGGGTTGGACCTCGGCCGTACGTACAATCCAGCGATCAACATCGGCAAGTTCAATCTGGGGCGACTCGACCATCTGGGCAAGCTTAGTCAAGTCGTTATCGAGCATGCGCGTGTTTTCGCCCGAACGCGAGACGAGCTCCTCGGCGGCCGCCGTCGAAATCGACTTACCGCGCTGCGTCGCCATCTGCTGAACACGGCGCGGCAGTTCCCAGCGCTTGGTACCCGAGCAATCGACGATAGCCTTCTTGTCGATCTTGGCGATTGCCTTATACAGGCGCGTATTCTTGGCAAGTGAGTCGGCGATGATGAGGCAGACCGTTGTGGGGCTGGGACTCGCCAGATACCCAACGAGCGGCTCCGAGACCGCCTTAGCGAGCTTTGAGCAGCCATCGAGGATTACCAGACGAAACTCGCTGCCCATCGGAAAGGTGTTAAGCGATCCGATAATGGACTCGATATCGGGGTCCTTGGTCATGTCTCGCTCGTCGAGGTTGAACTCGACCATACCCGACTTTTCCAGACGCGCTTTCATACGCGAGACGGCGTGGTCGCGCTTAACTCCGTCGGTACCGACGATCAGATATGCCGGCAGCAAACCGGTTTCGGACATTGCGCTCCCCTCCCGCAGGCCTTCGTATTCGTTCCGTGCCATTCTAGCCCAGGGGCCCACCACACGCCAACGACGTCGTCACGGTCGCTGGCATCGCATCGCAAAGCCATTCGCAGTCGGTGTGACGGTAATGTCGCCGTGTTCGATGGTACACGCGAAATCACCACCCGCTTCCTTAACGGCATCGATGCAGGCATCGGACGGATGGCCGTATCGATTCCCCTCACCGGCGCTTGCGAGGGAAAGCTCGGGCTTCAGGACGTCCAGCAACTCGCCATCGACTGAAACCTTGGAGCCGTGATGCCCAAGTTTAAGGACATCGATATCCCCCACCTCCTGCACGAATTCCCGCTCTTGGTCGAGCTCGGCATCACCGGTGAGAAGTATTCGCAGGCCCTTGCCTTCCTGAACATAAGAGAGCAGCAGGACAAGCGAGTCCTCATTTCCCTCGCCATCCACGGACTCGAATGGCCACATCACGCGAGCGCAAAATGAGCCGATATCGACCGTATCCCCACGGCGCACCTGCCGATACTCCACGCCAGGTCGGTTCAATACCTCGGCAGGAGCATCCTCCAGCGCATCCGCCGCCACGGCAATCGTTCCGACCGAAAACTGTTCGAGCACGGCAGGCAAACCACCCCAGTGGTCCTCATCCCAATGCGTCACAAAAACGGCATCGATATGGTGCACGTTATTGCGAACCAACGCCGCAACCACACGCTCGTCGAGCCCGCAGTCGACAAGTGCAACTGCGCCGCCTTGGCGGATAAGAATCGCATCGGCCTGGCCCACATCGAGCACCGTCACCGAAGGCGGAGCGAATCGATCCCAATAGACGTACGGAATCGCAGCCAAGAGCATCAGGCATGCAAGCCCCACCGCCATAGGACGTGCTCGGGGACGCGGCCACCAGACCAGCAGAACCGCCAGAAAACACGGCACTAGGTAAATCCACATGCTATCGGGCGGCACGCTCACGGATGCACCCGGCATGGCGGCAAACAGCTGCTCGAAGAACAGCGCGCAACGGGCGGCAATCATGGGCACAACGAGCGCCCAAGTCCGCAACGGTCCCACGAGCGAAAAGGGAGCCAGCACGATCGACACAGCGAGCAGTACGCTCACCACCGGACCGATGACCGCATTTGCCAGCGGAGCAATGAGCGAGAACGTACCGAAGGCAGGAATGGTAATGGGAAGTGTCGCCAGTTGCGAGCACAGCGTGACGGAAAGCATGCTGGCAACGCCCGATGGCACACCCAGCTCACCCAAAGCGTAGGTCGCATAGGGGCAAAAGCACAGAATGGCTAAGACGCTGGCGCATGAAAGCTGAAAGCCCATCTCGAACAGCACCGTCGGCCGCAGTAGCACAAAGATGGACATGGTTACGAAGAGTGCCGAAAGGCCGTGCCGACGACGCCCCGCGCCGTTTACGACAAGCGTCGCGAACACCATGCAGCACGCACGCACGGCCGAGGGAGACGCGCCCGTAAAGGCAGCATAGCCCACAAGCGTTATCGCCAATATCGCCCGCTGAAGACCACGTGAGCACCGAGTCTTTTGCAATACACCCTCGATAACAAACCCCACGATAGCCAAATGGCTGCCCGAGACGGCGATAAGATGCGCCGTTCCCGTCACAGAAAACCAGTCGCCCGCCGGCTGGGCGCGCAGCTCGGCCGAACGACCGCAGACGACACCGGCTATGAGCGCACGCGCCGGGCCTGTCGCAGGCGCGATGGACGCAAGCAGCCCATTTCTCAGCCGAAGCAGCGGCACCGGAGAGCCTTCATCGACTGACACAATCCGAACGGCTTTAACCTTGCGCACCTCGCCTCGGAGCACACGCGATCGTCCATATGCATCGTTCTCAAAACGTGAAACGCGACCGATAACACGCACGTGCGCCCCGACCTTGAGCTCACGATCACACGATAGGCGAACCGTTGCCAAGTTCTTACCGTCCGCGCGTGCCTCGCAGGTATAGGAATACACGTCGTCGTTTATGGATGGATCACCCTGCACGACAAACTCGAGGCCGCTTGCCGCTCGACCGTCGAGCGCCCTCGAGGCGCTTAGCGCACCCACAGCCCACCACGCCGAGACGACCGCTCCCGCCACGAGACCGACGGACGCGGCATACAGCCACCGCTTCAAAGGGGCAAGCCTCGCACAAGAGTGAGCCAGCACAACGAAAACCGCTGCCGCAACGGGAATGGCCCATAGCGGCCCGACCGCCGTCGCCCGCTCCCTCAGCAGCGCATCAGCGGCTATGCTGAGCACCAAGGCGCAGCTCACGCACATGCCGGCACACAGGGTCATCGTCCACGGAATCAGGGGCCGCGGAGGCATCACGTGCTCTCGCTCGGTCGCACTCATACGCAGATGCAATCTTTGATTTTGGCAAGCTTCTTCTCGCCGATTCCCGACACGCGCATCAGATCGTCAACCGAAGCAAAAGCACCGTTCTTTGTCCGCTCATCGATAATCGACTGTGCCATTGAGGGACCGATTCCCGAGAGCGTCTGCAGCTCTGCCGAGCTTGCCGTATTAATGTTTACTAGGCCTGTTGCGCCACCGACGCCTGATGATGCGGAAGTCCCACCATCAACACCGGCTTCCGCAATGGGCACCTGCTGCTCCCCTACCGTTGGAACGTGAATTTTTTGTCCATCAGTGACCTTGGATGCACGATTAAGCCCCGTAACGTCTGCTTCGGGCGCCAGCCCGCCGGCGGCATCAATCGCCTGAGCCACCCGCGCCCCGTCTTTGAGGCGATATACACCGGGTGACACCACGGCGCCATCAACATCGACATAGACCTCTGCCGCGGCAGACGCCTTAGGCGAAGAGCCTTCAGATGTCTTTCCACTCGAAGCATCACCGGATCCCGGCTCCACTAACGTGCCCGAACCATCAGTGCGCTCAAACGACACACCGCCGGCACCGCCGCCAAAGTTCGCCATTGCCAGTCCACTCGCCATCGCAATGACGACCAGTATCGCCATCACCACTGCCTTATGACCGAGCAGTTTGCCCGCCCAGCGGTCCATCTTTTTGACTCGTTCGTGTTGTTCGCGCTGCGCCATAGCAAAACCTCCCAACACCATCGTGTCAGGAAACGAACGCCGCAGCTTCCGCACGTCCACACCAGTTTTCGCGGTCAAACCAAAAGCTGACCAAAACCTTGCGAAAAAATGTCCATTTATTCAGACACACGTCAGCGAATGAACATCTTGGCATCATTTGCCCAGATAGCAAAAGACCGACGATACAGGCGCATCGTCGGTCTATGCAGGCAATTACTCGTAATCTTGGTAAATCTCACGCGGAGCAAGCTCAGAATGTTTGCGTTTTAAGGTCTTAGGGGCCTTGTACGTGTTGCTCTCGAAGTCGATGTACTCGGTCTGCTTGAGCAGACGCTCAATCATCTCCTCGTGATCAAACAGTTCCCAGGCCTCATGCACGGCATCGAGTTTAGCGTGCGTCTCGGGACGGCGCGGCATAAACAGCGTACAGCAGTCGGGAGCGGCCTCAGTCGAGATATCGAACGTACCGATCTCCTCGGCGCGTGCGATGATCTCCTGTTTGTCCGAACCGATGAGAGGACGGAACACGGGAATCTTCACGGCTTCGTTGACGGCCATGATGTTCTCAAGCGTTTGGGAGGCAACCTGCCCAAGCGATTCGCCCGTAACGATGGCCCTGGCACCCTCGATGTGTGCAATGCGCTCGGCAACCGAATACATAATGCGGCGATACATGATCACGCGCAGGTTACTGGGACAGGTGACCGAAATCTCACGCTGGCAGTCGCCAAACGGCACCACGTACAGGCGGCCGATCTGGACACCCGGCTCAAGCGCACGGATGATATCCTGCACCAAATACTCGCTCGTATCGGGCGTCTGCGGACGACCGGAGAAATGCACCGGCACGCAGACCGCGCCGCGACGCGCGAGCATCCAAGTCGCCACCGGAGAATCGATACCCGACGACAGCAGCGTCACGACCTTGCCGGCAGAACCCACCGGAAGGCCGCCAACGCCGCGCTCGGAGCGCGCATACACGTAGACACTACCCTGAACCACCAGAACGTGCACCATCGCGTCGGGGTCGTGCATCTGGACCTTTTTATCGGGAAACGCCTCACACAGCACCTCGCCAACCTGTCGATTGATATCGATCGAGGTGAGCTCATAGTCAGTATTGGAGCGCTTGGCGTGCACCTTAAACGAATCGAAGGAACCAAACTCGCGCAGCGCCTTCACAGCAGCGGCGCAGTACTCCTGCGGGTCGCGGTTGGTGTGATACGCCAAAGACACACGGGCAACGCCGGGGACGGTGCGGATGACACGCGCCGCCTCGTCGGCCTGATGCTCGTTAAAGGTCACGAGGATATAACCGGAAATTCGAGACACGGCGTTCACGGAAAAGGCGGCCAAGGCCGCCTTGATGTTATCCATGAGGATATGCTCAAAATGTGCGCGGTTCTTGCCCTTCAGCCCAACCTCGTGATAGTGGACTAGGCAGACGCGAGCCGCCATTTAGGCTTCAGCAACCTTGTGGCCGAGCGCCTTCTCGTAACGGGCCTCGTCGTAAGAGATGTCGCCGTCGACAATCTCGTCCATAGCCATCGAGATGGTATCGGCACCGGAAAGCCCGATGGTGATGTCATCGACATCCTGGACGGCAAGCACGCGGTTGTGCTGGCCACGCAGCATGCTATTGATGTCGCAGGCGCGCTTGGAGGCAAGCGAAGCGAGCAGGAAGCGGTTGTGATCGGTCTTCTCCAGAAGATCGTCAATGCAAGGCTTTACAACGGACACGGACCTCAGATCCTTTCATGCATATCGAGAACGCGAACGAGCTCATCGGTCGCGCGGTCGAGATCGTCATTCACCACGACGTCGTCGTAGCGGTCGGCAAGGGCAAGCTCATCGGCGGCGTTTGCCATACGCAGCTCAATCGTCTCGGGCGTCTCGGTACCGCGACCGACTAGACGCTCGCGGAGCACCTCAAGCGAAGGCGGCTTGATAAAGATCAGCACGGCCTCGGGGAAACGCTCCTTCACCTGCAGGGCGCCCTGGACATCGATCTCCAAAATCAGAGACGAGCCCGAGGCGAGCTTGGATGTGACCTCGCTCACCAACGTGCCGTAGCAGTTACCGTGGACCTCGGCCCACTCAACAAACTCACCGTTTGCCACGCGGCGGTCGAACTCCTCGCGCGTCAGAAAAAAGTAGTTGACGCCGTCGACCTCACCTTTGCGTGGTGCTCGCGTGGTAGCCGAAACCGTCAGACCCAGGTTCGAGCGGCGCTCGCGCACACGAGTGACGAGCGTACCCTTGCCTGCGCCTGACGGTCCAGAAATCACAAAGAGCTTGGAATCCTGAGCACTCACTTATTTGGTCAGCTGCTCGAGGAGCTGCTCGCGCTGACGGACACCGAGGCCCTGGACGCGACGAGTAGCGGAGATACCGAGCTCCTCCATGATCTTGGCGGCCTTGGCCTTGCCATAACCGGGGAGAGACTCGATGAGGGTGGAAACCTTCATGCGGGAAGCGATGGGGTCATCGGAGTTGAGCACGGACTCGAGGGACTTCTCGCCCTTCTTGATCTGCTCGCGAAGCTCAGCGCGGGCGTGACGTGCGGCAGCAGCCTTCTCAAGAGCCTGCTTGCGCTGCTCGTCGGTAAGCTGAGGGAGTGCCATTCGTACCTCCAAATAGTTGGGTTATATCTGATTCAATAATTGGCATTTTAGCACGTAGAACGCACAAAAAGCCTAATCGCGGCTCCATAGGTTAGACGATACCCGCAAAAAGTGCAATACACTGCGCCCAAAGTTAAGCCCCTGACCTGCGATTCCACACAAAGGATGGGAAAGTTTACGCAGGCACAGGGGCTATTTTGTGCTAATGAGACCCAAAAGTGGTGACTTAGGGGAATCTTTTACGCGACGTTTTCGACCAGCTCGGCGACGATGGCGTCAAAGGCGGCAACCGGATCGTCGGCACCGGTGATGGGACGGCCCACCACAATGTGGCTTGCGCCACGCTCGATAGCCTGGGAAGGCGTCGCCACGCGGGACTGGTCACCAAGGGCGGCACCCACCGGACGCACACCCGGAGTCACGATCAGGGCATCAGGACCCAGCAGCTCACGCATGTCGTGAGCCTCCATCGGTGAGCACACGATGCCATCGATGCCGTTGGCCTGAGCAAGCTTTGCCAAGCGGGCGGCCTCCTCGGCCACGGGAGACTCGACGCCGATCTCGCTCAAGGCATCCTGATTCATGCTCGTGAGCACGGTGATGGCGACGAGCTTTGCGCGGTCCTCACGCGCCTCCTCGGCACCCTCGCGGCAGGCAGCGAGCATAGCACCCGAGCCCAGGCCGTGGACCGAAAGCAGGTCGGCACCGGCAAGCGAGGCCGAGCGGGCAGCGCCGCGCACCTGATGCGGAATGTCATGGAACTTAAGGTCGAGGAAGACCTTAAAGCCAAGGTCCTTAAAGGTCTTGACGATCTGGGGACCCTCAGCGTAATAGAGCGTCATGCCGACCTTGAGCCAGGTGGCATGGCCCGAAAGCTCGTGGGCGAGCTCGAGCGCGCGCTCACGGTCGCAGTCGAGGGCGACGATAACACGGTCGCGGGCATCATTCTCTAGCATTCGAAAGCACCCACCAGCTCGTTGATGTCCTTTACGCCCTGGGACTCGGCCCAGGCCTCGAGCTCATGCGCGATCTTAAGCGAAGCACACGGATCGACGAAGTTGGCCATGCCGACCGACACGCAGGTGGCGCCGGCCAGGATAAACTCAGCCGCATCCTCGCCAGTCATGACACCGCCGACACCGTTGATGGGGATATCGACGGCCTGGGCAACCTCCCAGACCATGCGCACGGCGATGTGGTGGCACAGCGGGCCCGAAAGGCCGCCCTTGGGCTTGGCCACGCGGGACTTGCGGGTATGGACGTCGATGGCCATGCCCTGGATGGAGTTGATGACCGAAAGGCCGTCGGCGCCGGCAGCCTCGAGGGCCTTGGCGATCTCAGCGACGTTGACCGGCGCCATCTTCACGAACAGCGGCTTATCAGTCACCTTGCGGCAGGCGGCCATGACGGAAGAGGCGCCCTCGGGCGTGGAGCCCATGGCGGCACCGCCGGCGGCGATGTTGGGGCAGCTCACGTTGATCTCGTAGCCGGCAGCCCAGGGGCATAGCTCGACATACATCTCGAGTGCGCGGACAAACTCGTCAACGGAGTGACCGGCAACCTGACAGATGACCTGGCAGCCGTCCTTGGACAGCTGTTCGAGCCACGGACCGGACTCGCGGGCAAAGGCGGCCACGCCGGGGTTCTGAAGACCCACGGAGTTGATCATACCGCCGGGAATTTCGGCCATGCGGGGCGCGGGATTGCCGGGCCAGGGCTCGGCAGCGCAACCCTTGGTGGTGATGGCGCCCAGCTGGGAAACATCAAAGAAGTTCTGGAACTGCCAACCGTAGCCAAAGGTACCGGCTGCGGTGTTAATGGGGTTCTGCATCTTGACGCCGCCGAAATCGACGGCCATGTTCACGGTACCCACTAGAAGACCACCACCTTTGAAGCATCGAACACGGGGCCGCACATACAAGCACCCTTCATACCGTCGACCGTCTCGACATTGCAGGTGTTGCAGGCGCCAAAGCCACAGCTCATCATGCGCTCGAGCGACACCTCGCAGTACACACCGGCCTCGGCGGCAGCGGCGGCGACCTTCTTCATCATGACGGCGGGGCCGCAGCTGGCGACGTAGTCGTAGCCGCCCTCTCCAAGCAGCTCGGCTGCCGGATCGGTGCAAAAACCGTGCGTGCCGAGCGAACCGTCGTCGGTGCACACGTTAACCGTGGCGCCCAGCGCACGGAACTCATCGACACCCACGACTTTGGAAGCGGTGCCGAAGCCCAGGCACACGTCCACATCAACACCCTGCTCGGCAAGCATGCCGGCAAGACACAGCACAGGCGGAACGCCGATGCCACCGGCGACGAGCAGTGCCTTCCTGGTGCCCTCGAGTACCATCCAGCCACGGCCACCGGGGCCCAACAGGTTAGAGGTGGAGCCAGGGCCCATCTGGGACAAACGGCGGGTATCGTCGCCCACGACGGCGTACCACAGCTCGACGGTGCCGGCCTCGGCGTCGGCGCGGTAGAAACTCAAGGGCACACGAAGCAGAGAAGACGCATCGCCGGGGACGGCGATGTTCACAAACTGACCGGGCTTGAGCGCACTTGCAAGCTTGGGGGCCGAGATGACGAGCGAGAAGATGCCGTCGGCGATCTCCCGGTTCGAGACGACCTCGAAGTCGTGCATGCGTGCAGTGGAAGGTGTGGGCATAGACGCTCCAATCCCCCATGCGGTTGCATGGTTCAGGCGAACAGAAAGCGCGGCACCGCAAGGGCGCCGCGCACAAAAGCGATAAGGCTATGCTAGCAGATGCAGCCGTCGGCGAGCGTCTGCTTGCCACCGACAAATACATCGGTGGCACGACCGGTGAGCGTGCGACCGGCAAAACCGGAGTTCTCGGCGCGCGACTCGTAACCGTCCTCGCCAACCGTCCAGGTTGCGGAGGGATCGAACACGGTCAGGTCGGCAACGGAGCCCGCCTTGACCTGAACCTGGTCGAGGCCCAGGATCTCACGCGGCTTGATGGCCATGAGCTCGACCATGCGGCCCATGCTCATCTTGCCCGTGTTGACCAGCTCGGTGAGGACGAGCGACAGCGAAGTCTCGAGGCCGATCATGCCGAAGGGCGCAAGCTCGAACTCGCGGGCCTTCTCCCACGGGGTGTGGGGAGCGTGATCGGTGACGATAACGTCGACGGTGCCGTCGATGACGCCCTGGCGGATGGCCTCGGCATCCTCCTCGGTACGCAGCGGCGGATTGACCTTGAGCGAGGTGTTGTAGGTCTCGTCCAGGTCGTTCTCGGTCAGGAACATGTGGTGCGGGGTGGCCTCGCAGGTAACCTGAACGCCAGCGGCCTTACCGGCACGCACGATCTCCAGGCCATGGGCGGTGGAGATGTGCTGGATGTGCAGCTTGGCACCGGTCAGCTTGGCAATCTCGATGTCGCGGGCGATCTGGAGCTCCTCGCCGGCAGCCGGCCAGCCCTCGAGAGCCAGACGGGTCGAGACCTTGCCCTCGTTGATCTGGCCGTGGCCGACCAGGTCCTCGTCCTGGCAGTGGCTCATAAAGACCTTGCCGAACATCTTGCCGTAGTCCATGCAGCGACGGAGCATGCCCGCGCCCTGCACGCCACGACCGTCGTCGGTGAAGGCGACGGCGCCGTGGGCGACCATATCGCCCATCTCGGACATAGCCTCGCCCTTAAGACCGCGGGTCATGGCGCCCGACGGATAGACGCGGCAGTGACCGACCTCGGCAGCGCGGGACTTGACGAACTCCACGACGGTGCCGTTATCGGTGACGGGATCGGTGTTGGGCATGGCGCACACGCCGGTGAAGCCGCCCTTGGCAGAGATCGGAAGAGCGTCGTGTAGGGAAAGAGTGTAGATCTCGG
>URBS01000023.1 GCA_900546085.1 uncultured Collinsella sp. | reverse complement strand
CGAGGCCGCCAAGTTCTGCCAGGAGCAGGGTGCCCGCACGCTGATGTATGTCTCCAACGACAACACCCCGGCCACTGAGTACGCCGATTACAAGTTCTTCAGCTTCGCCGAGGACGACGTTCTGTGCGAGGCCATCTACACCTACCAGATCACGCTGGTCGCCCGCTTCCTCAAGAACGCCGGCGCCTTCCCCAAGTACGACACCTTCATGGAGGAGTTCGGCAACATCGCTCCGTACCTCATCAAGGCCAAGGACGCTCAGGACGAGCGCTGCGCCGCCATGGCCGAGGACTTCAAGGACACCGATTACCACATGGTGATCGGCTCCGGCATGCTCTGGGGTGAGGCCTACGACTACGCTATGTGCATTCTCGAGGAGATGCAGTGGATCAAGACCAAGTCTATCCACGCCGCCGAGTTCTTCCACGGCACCATCGAACTGTGCGAGGAGGGCACGAGCCTCATCATGCTCTACGGCGAGGACGACACCCGTAAGCTCATGGACCGCGTGGACAACTTCACTCACATGCTCGCCGACGAGAAGGGCGTCCATGTCCGCGTGAACAAGTTCGACACCGCCGAGGTCGAGCTGCCGTTCAGCGACCCCGAGTTCCGCAAGATCGTCTCCCCGATGGTCACCTACACCATCACCGAGCGTCTGAGCTGCCATCTCGAGCACGTCCGTAACCACCCGCTCACCACGCGTCGTTACTATCACCAGATGAACTACTAATCCTCTCAAATTGCTGCGGTTGTCTGCAGGCGAGCTGCGCAGAACGCCTCGCCTGCAGACCTGTTTCTGGGGTTGATCGAAATGGTTGTCCAGTATCTTCTAGTTGCACTGGTCGCATTTATTGCGTCCATGGACGAGCAATTATTTGGCATTACGATGCTTGGTCGTCCGCTGTTTACAAGCCTGTTTGTCGGCTTGATCCTTGGCGATGTCCAGCAGGGCGTTATCGTCGGCGCTGCTTTGGAGTCCATGTTCATGGGTGCCATCATGGTCGGCGCGGCGGTTCCTCCCGAGGTCTATGCCTCCGGCGTGCTTGGCTGCGCGTTTGCCGTCATTACGGGTACGGGCACGGCAACTGCCGTCGCGCTCGCCCTTCCCGTCTCCGTCTTCCTTCAGGTGTGGCGCAACTTCTGCTACGCCGTTCCGGGCGCCTTTGCCTGCAAGAAGATTGAGACCGCTCTGGCAAATCGCGATCTTGCCAAGGCAAATCTGTACCATCTGACCATCGTGCCGCTGTCGATTGGCATTCCGTCTGCACTGCTGGTGTTTTGCTCGCTGTTCTTTGGTGCCGACCTCATCAACAATGCGCTTAACGCTATTCCGCAGTTTGTGATGGACGGCCTCAACGTTGCGTCCGGCGTCATGGTCTGCATCGGCTTCGCACTTCTTATTAGGACCATGGGCGATAACAAGCTGCTTCCTTGGCTGTTCCTGGGATTCATTATGGTCATCTACCTCAAGATGGACGTTATCGGCGTCGCCGCAGCTGCCATTTGCGTCGCACTGCTCCTGGCCTTCCGCGAGGGCTCGTCCGGTCCGCAGACGGTTGCTGCAGATGAAGAGGAGGACTTCTAATGGCTACCCAGAACACCGACCTCAAAGAGGCCAAGAAGGACGCGATTATGAGCCCCGATATGTATCGGAGCATGTTCCTTCGCCAGTTTACGAGCCAGTGCTCGCAGTCGTACGACAAGATGATGGCAATGGGCTTCATGTACACCATTCAGAAGCCCCTGCGAAAGATCTATCCCAACGACGACGATTACTATGCGGCGCTCGATCGCCATACCGAGTTCTTTAACATCACGCCTCATGTCCTTCCGTTTGTAGCCGGCCTAACGGTTTCGATGGAAGAGCAGGCGGCTGCCGATAAGAACTTCGACACGTCCTCGATTAACGCCATGAAGGTCGGCCTCATGGGACCGCTTTCCGGCATTGGCGATTCGTTCTACTGGGGTACGTTCCGCGTGGTCGCCGCCGGCATTGGTATTGGCATCGCTTCGACGGGCAACCCGCTCGGCCCCATCGTGTACGCGCTCATCTACTCCGTGATTAACTTTGCAACGCGTATCGTCGCCGCCCATCTGGGATACGACCTGGGAACCAAGTTCCTGCAGCAGTCCGAAGAGAACAACCTTATGTCTCGCATGACGCATGCTGCCGGTGTCCTCGGAATGACCGTTATCGGCGCCATGATTGCTGCACAGGTCTCACTGTCCACTGCTTTGACCTTTGACGTGGGTGGTTCGGAGATTGTCCTGCAGGATCTGTTCGATTCGATCTTCCCCGGTCTGCTGCCCTTGCTGGCAACCTTTGCCTGCGTCGCCCTGTACAAAAAGGGTGTCAAGACCATTTGGATCATCTTGGGCATCTTTGCGATCTGCATCATCGGAACGGGCTTGGGAGTGTTCGCGGCGGCGTAATGTTGACTGCTATGCTCGCGCGTTGGATAACTAACTGACCGTTTGAAAACGGGGTTCGGCGTAAGGCCGGCCCCGTTTTTTGTTTGAGGGATTTTCCGACCGTCCAAAAATCCAGGCTCATGCATCACTCACGTATCTCTCATCTCTCATTCGTCACTAATACGAGAGATAACTGAAAGACGAGAGATAAATATGAGAGATAACTGAGCAGCAAGGAGACAAGCAATCATGGTATTGTCTCAATACTGATTGTTCTACCAGCAAAAACATGTTTAAATGAAACAGATGACAGACATCTTTTCTTTCATCTCTCACTTATCTCTAATATGAGAGATAGCAGAAAGATGAGAGATAATTACGAGAGATAACTGAGAGACGAAGGAAATCTATTCGTGGCATTCTCCGCCGGGCCGAGCGAAAGGACATGCAGATGAACGAAAACGAGCTGACCGGTCTGCTCGAGTCTTTAAGGCGCATGGGCTCGGACGATCTTAACGTCGAGGTCAAGGAGAGCGCCACGACGCTTTCCCGCGACGTATGGGAAACGGTTAGTGCATTCGCGAATACCGCTGGCGGAATTATCGTGCTCGGCGTGAGCGAGCGCGCGGGCTTTGTCCCGGTTGAGAACTTTGAGACCGAGAAGGTGCTCAACCAATTCGTAGCGGGCATGGGTGATGCCGGCGGCCGCGGAAAACTGGCCAATCCGCCCAAATACACCATTGAACGCGTGGAGCTTCAGGGCACCGTGGTTCTGGTCATCGCGATTGAGGAGCTCGACCCGTCGAGCAAGCCTTGTTATGTCATAGAGCGGGGCGCTCAAGGCGGCAGCTACAAACGCATCGATGACAAAGATGTCCCGCTTTCGTCGACTGAGGTCCTGTCCTTGTCATCGTATGAACGGACGAGCCCCAGTGATCGCGATGCAGTACCCGGCGCGGTCGCAGGCGATCTTGACGAGGCCCTGGTCGACCGCACGATAGAGCGTGCTTTCTCGCTGACACCCCGTGCAATGCGCGGCGCGCCGGACAAGAAAACGAAGCTGGAGCGCCTGAATTTCCTCGACTCCCAGGGCAATGTTACTAAGGCCGGGCTCCTGGCCGCGGGTGCCTATCCTCAGCAGTTCTATCCCAAGCTCTTTATCGATGTGGCGGTCTATGCCGGAACGCAGAAGGGCGCGGCGGGGTCGTTGAGGTTCATGGACCGTACGATCTGCGAGGGAACGTTGGGCGAAATGATCTCGGATGCCGTCGCGGCTGTCGCCAAAAACCTGCGCCGCACCTCGACCGTCCAAGGCATCTCGCGTATCGACTCGCTGGAGATTCCCGAGGAGGTCCTGCGCGAGGCAGTCGCCAACGCGGTTATCCACAGGGAATACGGGGATCGGTTCTGTGGGCAATCGATCGCCGTCGACGTTTTTGACGACCGTATCGAGGTGACGAATCCCGGCGGCCTTTATGGAGGGAAGACTCGCGAGAACTTGTTTGACGGCAGCTCCCGATGTCGTAATGCAACGCTCGTGAAACTCATGTCGATTGTTCCACTGCCGGATGGCGCAGGCTCGCCGGCTGAGGGAAATGGCTCGGGCATCCCGATGATGATCGATGCCATGCGCGCGCATGGTCTGGCCGATCCCCTGTTCTGCCCGGGGTTCGATCGGTTCAAGGTCGTACTTTACCGTTCAAAGGTTGAGCCGGTCGATCATGGCGGGGACTTGATTATGACGGCACTCAAGCGCTACGGCGAATTGGGGACGCGCGAACTGGCGGAGCGCACGGGACTCACGGTTTCCCAGGTTAGGGCACGCGTCAATGCACTCATTGCGCAGGGTGAGCTTGAGCCGACGGCGCCGTCGACAAGCCGCAACCGCAAATATCGACTGTCAGAGCGCGTGGAATAAATGCGTTAGTGGACGAGGCGACCCATTAATCGACTCTCGATTGGCGCCCACCAGGGTAAAGCAGTTGTTGCCCAGTCGACGGTGATGCTAAAGACTCGGCTTACGCCGGCATGGCCCCGAACCCGCCCATCAAGAACAGCCTAAGAACCAGTTTGATGACATATCCCGGTTTGACTTCTGCCGCGTCAAAGACGTGGCGCTCGGCGAGCTCGCTGCAGTATGCATAGATGTCGCGGATAAGGTCCGCGCCCGAAAGCGTAAACATATAGCCTGCGTCCGAAAGCGCATTGGGTGCGGCGGGCAACTTGGCCATGCGGCAAAAGGTCAACAGGTCGGGTGCCATAACATTCTGGTAGTCGAGGTGGCCGCTGACATCCTGTGCGGCAAGCTCCAATTGGCGCACAAAATCCAGCGCCGCCGCTAACACAAAGCTCGGCGTAGGCGCATTGACGTCCTCCGTGCTCGCCACGAGTCTGCCTGCTGCCTGCGTGACAAGCCAGGCGACCTCGCGCTGGCAGCGCACGGCCTTGCGTGTAACCGGCTTGATGGACGAAGAAGAAACGCTCCCCTTAGGCGGATTCGAAGCAGCTATAAGGCCCTCCCATGAACGACCCGGTCCAACAAGCCCGGATGAAACACGTGCTACATCAGTATACAGGGAAGTGGGACAGCGGGGTACAAGCGCGCCAGCGGCAAACCGAGAGCATCAACGACGTGCCGATCGCGGAATGAGACCTCGTAATAATTGACTCTCGGCCATATTATTGAGGGGCATGATTCGCGTTCGTATGGTTGTAGGTGCTGGCGATGAACGACATTGACCTTGCTGTTCCGTTGATGGATGGACCAAGCTATGACCGCGCCTGCAGTCTCGTGCCTTCCGAATACGTTGAGGCATGGGAGTGGTTTCTGGGTGAGGAACAGCGCGGCGGCGTTTGGACCAGCCTTCCGCACCACACCAAGGAAGATAGCCCTCAGTATCAGTATCGTTTGAGAATTGGCTCGGACTTCTTTCCCGTAACGCGGGATTCAGGGATCTTCTGGCCGGGCCAGGATCGGGTGAAGCAAGATCCCGATAAGATCTTTGCGCTCTCGGTTCATAACTCTAAAAAGAGTTTCTATACCGATGTTCCTCCGCTCTATTTGGATGACGGCACGTGGGTCATTAAGTATTCGGTTCAAGCGCCGGGCACCGTTGGTTCTCGAGACCAAGACTATAACCGGAAAATGCTCAACTGCATGGAATGTGGCGTTCCAGTTGGAGTCATATTTGCAACTGAGGTGGGCTATAAGGTGCTTGGCCTTGCGTTTGTTGAACGGTTCGAGCCCGAAAACGGCTGGTTTGTTCTGCATGGTCCCGTTCATAAAGGCGGGCCTGACCCTCGTTTTGCGTCCGACATGAGCTATCTGAAGCACATGCCAGTCGACATTGAGTTTGCCGGACGGGATGCGACCGATGACGAAAAAGTTCGCTATGCGTTAAGGCGCGAGCGACTGGGGCAACAATGGTTCCGCAAGCAGCTCGTTGCCGCCTATGACGGCCGTTGCGCGGTGTCGGACTGCGGCGTCAGCGAAGCTCTGGAGGCTGCACATATCGAGAATTACTCGGGCCCTAAATCGCAAGTTGCCAGCAATGGCATTCTGCTTCGGCGCGACTTACATTCCCTATTTGATGCTCATCTGATTTCGTTTGAGCCTGTTTGCGGTGAATATCGGCTGTGCGGATCGTACCTGCTGGATAAGACCGACTACGCTTCCTTTGCAGGTGCGACGCTAAGGCAGCCGAATGAGCGTCAGTGGCGACCCAATACGGCGTTTCTTGAGGCCCATCGCATTGAGTTCGATCGCTCGGAAAAGAAGCGTGAAAAGGCGGGGATTCTGCCGTATTAGCGTATTTGGCTTTGGTGGTCTTTTAAGATCGTGTTGTTTGATCGGATCGCGTGGCGATGCAATTTCGCGCGCACTTGCTGGTGCATGCTCTTCCTGGTTTCAATTACGGGAAGGGAGCGAGCGTGAGCTGGCGAGGCGATGTCGTGATGGGGAAGTACGGAAAACTGCCGCGTGCCCTTATCGACAACAATATGTTTCCGAGCGTAGAAGTTGATTGCGGGTCGTTTGTCGTCGCCTGTCCTTGTTGCGGCTCGCAAATACCGTGTCTCGACATTCGGTTCATCGATGCGCGCGACAGACTCAGCGACGAAGTGAGAAAACGGACAGGCGTTCATATGCCGGTGTACCCGGAGAAATGCCCTGTTTGTGGCCTCGATATCGTGTACGACGCCGGCGACGAGGGATAGGTGATGCGGAGGAGCTGGCTGTGAAGGCCTCTCCGTCCCTACAAATAAATCCCCTCACCGAGTTGCTTGTGGAACTCGGCGTGATGGTCACGTGCCCAGGTAAAGAGCGCCTGGTCAAAGTCAGTGCGCGTAGCCGGGACGCCAAAGACGCCGGCAACTTCGACGCGCACAAACTCCAGTGCCGGCAGCTTGTTGATGGCAGTGAGGGCAAACGGGGACGAGGGCTCCTCGAACAGATAGCGACTGCCTTGCAGCGCGTCGCAACTGGTGCACGTGTTGCCGAGCGACGGGGCTTTGGAGGCTCGCGCGCCTACGGGCTTGTAACCGCAGCGCTTATGAAGGTAGTCGCGGATCTCGCCCGGCACGCAGCCAAGAGCGGGCACGATGGCGAGTGCGTTGGCGTTGGCCGTGTCGATGGCAATGTGCCCGGCTTCGTTGGCCGCGTGCGCGATGGCGATGCTCTCGTCGTTATCGGTTCGATAGGGAATGCCGAAGGCCGCGACCGAGGTCTCTTTGTGACACTTCCAGCACTCGCGCTTGCCCAGTACTAGATATATATACGGCGCCGAGAGGTCGGATCGGTCAACACCGGGCAGCCACTCGGCAAAGGGCTCGGGGTTGACGCCGCTGGGTACATACCAGATCTTCTTGGTCCGGTCCCATTTGGCGCCCAGCGCCTTGGCTTCTTCTTTGTGCGAAAAGGGGACATCGAGCTCGGTGCGCATGGCGGCTCCTTGGTGCTGCAGGTGCAAGTGGCTCAAGGATACCGCAGAGCGCAGACATCGCGGCGTTTTGCTGAGAAGCTGCGGCTCGGATGGGTTCGAGACGCGTTGGTCTCGGCCTCGGTGGCTATTGGGCGGTTGGAGCAGTTTGCGGCGCAGTTTTGTGCCTGGCTATTGTTGATGTTGGGGTATTGTATTTATTTGGCAGCCATTCGTCAGGTGAATTGATGCTACGTTGCGATGATGGTTGGAGCTGCCAGCGGATTTGGCAACATAAAACAAAACAGCCCAGAGACATAGCCTCTGAGCTGTGAACATTTGGTGGGCGTTAGAAGATTTGAACTTCTGACCTCTTCCGTGTCAGGGAAGCGCTCTCCCCCTGAGCTAAACGCCCGATCAAGGGTGCGCAAGTGCGCAAGGGATAATATAACGGAGCCTGAACTCGGTGGCAAGAACATTTTTAAAAATCGCTTGCATTGTGGTCTGGTGAGAAAAAGCCGCTCGCCGCCTGCAGGTGACCGTTTGCGGTCAAATTATCGACAAAGCGTAGACAGGTTTGTGGCAAGGTTTCAGGGAAGTATGTGCTGGCTTCGCCGTCTTGCGCACGATTGCACGAGGCGTGTGCCGTTGTTTGAGTAGTATGGGGGCCGACAATGAACATGCTGGTCGTAGATGATGAGGCTGATATCGCAAATATGCTCGCGGAGTTTTTCTACATGGAGGGCTACGAGGTTTCGGTTGCCCATGATGGGCCGTCGGCCCTGGCGGCGGCTTCTTCTGGCCCCGCCCCCGATATCATGCTGCTCGATGTAAACATGCCGGGGATGGACGGCTTCGAGGTCTGCCGCCGCGTGCGGAAGCATGTGAGCTGCCCGATCATCTTTCTAACGGCGCGCGTTGAGGATATGGACCAGCTTGATGGTTTTGCGGCGGGTGCCGACGACTACGTGCTCAAGCCTTTTTCTCTCGAGGTCCTGGGTCGTCGCGTGGCGGCGCACATGGCGCGCGAGGGAAGGGCTCGCGATCGGCAAAGCGACGGCGCCGTCCGCTTTTTTGGCGAGATGACCATCGATTACGCTCAACGCATCGTTGAGGTTCACGGTGCGGGTGGTAATCGGGATTCGTCCGCCGGGGGCGATTCGAACGCGGTGACCGTCGACTTGACCAAGCTCGAGTTCGACATCATCGCCCTGTTGAGCAAGCGCCCTGGCCAGGTGTTTGACCACGATGTGATTTACGAGCGCGTGTGGGGATGGGACGCCGCGGGTGACCCGTCGCAGGTGCGCGAGCACATTCGCCGCATTCGCAACAAGTTTACGTCGGCGGGGATCGCGGACGATCCGATCGCAACGGTATGGGGCGTGGGCTACAAGTGGGTGGCAAAGTGACAGGTTTTGGTAAGGGCCCACGCGGGCGCCATGCGCCTCACGAAGACGGCCGAGTTGTCGCTTGCGAGGACGGTTGTCGGGACAATGGCGGTTCTGTCCGCAGGCGCGACCGCCGCGCAGCTCGCCGCGCCGAGCGACGCGCGGCCCGCGAGCTTGAGCGCGAACAGCTGAAACGTCTGCCGCGAAAAGAGCGCCTGCGTACCTGGTGGAGCCTGCGGCCGTTGGGCGTGATCTTCACGGCGTATCTGGTCGCCTATCTTGTTGTGGCCACGGTGCTTGCGCTGAGTGCCATCGAGGTGCTCGCGGCTTGGAATAATGGATATTACGAACTTGAGGTGACGCTCGATAACGGTTTGACCGAGCACGGCGTGATCGATTCGGGCCCATACATCTACGACCCCACCTCTCAGCAGCTGCTTCCCGCATCCGAGCTCAACTTGCCAGGCGATGGGCCGTACGCGGTCTTCATTGCGACGGGCGATTGGGGGACTGGTAGCGATTACGTGCCGGAGGGCGGGCGCACCATCAGCACGCTGTACGCGACCGTCGACATGGTTCGTAGCGGCCAGGTGCACCTCTACGACTGGGGGCTCAATTACAACGAGGGTTATCCGCAGGAGGAGATCCTCGAGGTGAACAGCACGATTCCGGCGGAGAACCTCGCCCGCTATGACGCGTTGAGCCGCGCGGGCCGCGCGCAGAGCGTGGAGCTGTTTGAAAACATGACGGGAGCCGATCTTGAGGAGACGTTTGGCGAAGGGCTCGTCTCGAACACTGCCTATTATGCGGCTTCACCGCCTCCCGATGGTCCGATGCCTTGGGTCCTCACGCTTGCGACGGGGCTTGTGCCCGTTTTGGCGTACGGCGGCCTGGGTTGGCTCACGTTCAAGCACTTCTACCGCGTTCACATCGCCGGGCCCTTGGGGGAGCTGGCGAGCGCCGCGGGGCGCATCGCCGGTCAGGATTTGGATTTCTCGATCGAGCGCGTGCGGGGCAAAGAACTTGGTCGCCTGTCCGAGACGCTGGAGAATATGAGGGCGTCGCTGCTCGATGCCCAGCGCGAGCTGTGGCGCACCGCCGAAGGGCGGCGTCAGCTCAATGCGGCGTTTGCGCACGACCTCCGAACGCCGATCACGGTGCTCAAGGGGACGGTCGAGATGGCGCAGATGCGCCTGCGTCGCGGCGATGAGCTCGATGTTGGTTCGTTGGATGCCCTGTCGGCCCAGGTGGTGCGTTTGGAGCGGTACGCAACGGAGATGGGAGGGCTGAGCAAGCTCGAAGATCGGCCTGTAGACCGCAAGCCGCTGGCGTCGCGGTCTCTTGTGGATGAGCTCGAGTCGCATGCGAACGAGGTTGTTGCGGCGCGCGGGGAAGGGCTCGCGTTGAGGGTTGCAATCGACGAGGGTGAAGATGGCGCCCGTCCCGACATGGTCTACATCGACCTACCCCTGGTCGAAGAGGTCCTCGACAACCTTTTGAGCAATGCGTGCGGCCATGCGAAGGGCGTCATCGAGGTTGAGATTTCTGTTCGCGAGGGCAGGTTGGCTCTGAGCGTTGCCGATGATGGTCCGGGCTTTACGCCCGAAGCCCTGCGGCGCGGGTGCGATCCGTTCTTTAGCGAGAACAAATCTGCCGAGCATTTTGGGCTGGGCTTGAATGTGTCGAGCATTTTGTGCGGTTTACACGGGGGAGCGCTTGAGTTAGGGAATGGTTCGACCGGCGGGGCACGTGTGACGGCGACGTTTAGCACGGGCGGCGATGGGGACGAAACGGGGGAGTTGTGACGAGGGCGCGCGCTGCGCGGGCGTCGCCGGGCTCATCGAGCCGTCGGCGAACCAGTTACCTGCTATTACCTTAAGAATGACTTACCTTAACGTAAGGCTTACTGAATTGTCATTGCTGGTAGACAAAACATAGACACCAAGTTGCGAAACTGTCCTTGTCAGGTACACAAGGAGGTAACGCGATGATGAGGATGCAGCCCGAAGCCGAAGGGTATTCCGATCAGGTTTCTTGCGGGGGCGCCGCTCGCCGTCTTGACGTAAGCGCTTTGAGCGAGCTTCGCAATCGAGTCGCGGGCGCTCATGACGCGCTGGACGACGCCTCTTCTGCCGGCGCGCGGACCGCAAACGCCCCCTCATTCGCGACCGCTGCGGCAATGTCGGCCGAGGCCGTCGCAGAGGACGATGGCCTCGATGCCCGCCGTCGAATCCTGCGCCGTCGCGTGCTTTTGGCGCTTGCGGCCTCGGCCGCGATCCTCGCGACTGCATGCTGGGAATATCTTCCGGGGATCTTGGCATGGCTTGCAGACCCTCAGGCGGTTCGGTCGTTCGTCACCGACCACAGCGTGATAAGTCGTCTCGTCATGCTTGGAATCAACGTCACTCAGATCTTCTTGGCCTTTTTGCCCGGCGAGCCTGTGGAGCTGGCGAGTGGTTACGCGTTTGGCTTCTGGGAGGGGACGGCGCTGTGTCTCGTCGCCTCGGGGCTGGCGACGTCGGCGATTTATTGGGCGACGCGTCGATGGGGCTGGAGCCTGGTTGGCCTCTTCTTCGACCGCAGCCTTCTCGACCGGTTTTCGTGGCTCAATAATGCGAAGCGACTCGAGCTGGTCATGCTGGTGATTTTCTTGATCCCGGGAACCCCGAAGGACTTCTTGACGTATTTCGCCGGCCTCACCAAGATGCGCTTCGCCCCCGTGGTGCTCATCGCAACGTTTGGGCGCATTCCCTCCATTGTGACTTCGACGGCCGCGGCATCCGCTGCGGGCAGCGGAAACTGGCTGGTGGTTGGTGTCGTCGTTGCCGTGTCACTGCTGTGCGTGGCGTTGGGCGGCTTGCTGTATCGTCGCCTGCGTGCCAAGGCGAGCTGAGGCGGCCGGCGAGGATGTACGGCGGCTGATGGGCCTTTTGCGGCTACATCGGACCGCCGGTCGCCACAGCAATCCAAAACCTCCCCAACATGTGCATTCTGAAATCGAAATCTTGCGGAAACGCGAGCAAAATGCACTGCTGGGGGAGGTTTCGAGGGTTTACGCGCTTGCGACTCCGCTATACGCTCCGATTGATGAAGAAATCGGCCATGGAGCAGAGCAGGTCAGCGGCGTTGTGCGAAATGACGCCGTTCTCGGCGAGCGCACGGCTGGTGTCTTGCGCCTCTTGCGCGAGCTTGAGTGCGAGATCACGACACGCGTCGATGCCCCCGCCGATCTCGATGAGCTCGACGGCGCGCGCGAGGTCCGTGGGATCGTTCGTTTTTGCTTCGAGCAGCCCCCAAGGGCCGCGGCCTCAGGTTCGACCGGCTGGCCCCGGCGGACCTGTCGTTGGCGATGTCGCACGTGAACTCCGAGCTGCGCGGCGCGCTCGGCTTCGCGACGCCCGCCCGCGCCTTCCGGGCGATGCTCGGCGCCGACGCGGAGGCGCTGCTGGATGCGTACGGCGTGGAGGACGTGCCCATCGGCGAGCTCGACCTGACGCCGGGGCTCATCGCGCGGGCGCGCGCGGAAAGGGGCGATGCCCCGCTGTCCTAGCCTAAGGGAAAACGGAATAGACGGAACCGACCGTCCGGCTGAGTCTGGGAAGAGGCGCCGGGCGGCGGGCGGAGCATGGCCACCGGACCCATCGAAACACATCTCCACCGTTCCTTCAACTGGGAAAACGGCGCCCCCGGGCCCCGGGAGGGGCCGCGGGGGCGTTCGGCTAGGTGCGGGAACGGCCTATCTGCTCAATGTGTTCGGCTGAGATCGGAAATCAACCCTTGCATTGTGGAATTCGGGGGCTTTGTCATATCCATTTCAAAAGAGCCTGCTGCCGCGATTTGACTGTCGCATAATGCAAGGCCATTGCGGTACCGAGCTATGGAAAGACGCCTGCGGAATTGTCCTACCGATAAGCGGACAAGCCTCCGGCTGGTGCCTTCGCCGTGGTAAGGTAAGCCGAATTGTTTCCAGGCTGTTTCGGGGGAGTGGAATGAGCAAAGAGTGCGTCGAGCAGGTCGAAGGCGCAGGAGCTTCGGTGCCGATGACCGATATATCGAACATTGATGTGCCCGAGGGCACCGACGAGCTCAGCCGCAGCACCCGCCGTGCATGGCGCGACCGCCTGAACAGCGCTTCGACGCGCAAGTTGATCATGGGCGTCTTGGCTACGCTGGTGGGCGGTTCGTTTTGGGGCTTCTCGGGCACCAGCGCGAGTTTTCTGTTCGATACCTATCACGTCGACACCTTGTGGCTTATGAGCGTGCGCCAGATTCTCGCCGGTCTACTCTTTATGGCCGTGGTTGTTACGCGCGACCGCGAGCGCCTGATTAAGCTCTGGACCACAGCCGCCGATCGCAGGCAGCTGCTGCTCTTTACCGCCTTTGGCCTGCTGTTCAATCAGTTTTGCTATCTTTCGGCCGTGCGTCTGACGAACGCCGGAACCGCGACGGTGCTCCAGTGCCTGCAGCTCGTTATCATCATGGGCTACACCTGCGTGACCGATCGCCGCATGCCGCGTACTCGCGAAGTCATCGGCATCGGTCTGGCTCTGGGTGGCACCTTTTTAATCGCCACCGGTGGCGACCCCACCAGCCTGAATATCTCGCCGCTCGGCCTGATCGCGGGTCTCATGTGTGCGGTCAGCGCTACATGCATGGCGGTGATTCCCGCCAAGATCCTGCCCGAATACGGCAGCCCCATCGTCACGGGCTCGGCAATGCTCACGGCGGGCGTGGTCTCGTGTTTCTTCGTGCAGCCTTGGGCGCATATGCCGGCGCTCGACGCTGCCGGCGTCGAGGCGCTCGCGGTGTTCGTGGTTATCGGCTCGTTTTTTGCTTACATGCTCTATATGCAGGGCGTTAAGGACATCGGCTCGGTACGTGCGAGCCTCATCGGAACTGTGGAGCCGGTTTCGGCGACCATCACCAGCGCCGTTATGCTGGGCACGGTGTTTTTGCCGACCGACCTTATCGGCTTTGCCATGATCATCGTGATGATGTTCCTCACGGTGTAGCTGGCGCCGCCGCCAAGACAGAAAAGGTGTTGTGCCACATTTTCGCCAATTGATGTCCGTGTCTGGAGTTTAGCTGTCGATGCCCAAAATGCCATAAACTAGCAACGTTATGGACTTTTTCATTGCGACTCAATTGCGAGGATTTCTTTATGGCTGGTAATCACTTTAAGGGCAGCGATAGCGGCCGTCCTGCAGTTCCGCCGCGTCCGAACGGGGCTGGTAAGGCCGGCACGCCGGGCGGCGCTGGACAGGGCGGTTCTGGTAAGCGCGTGTCCCCGGGCGAGACGGCGATGTTTACCGCTCTGTACGAGCAGTCTCAAAAGGCAAAAAAGACCGGCCGTGCAAGAGGGAATGTCTTTGCGGGCGGTGCAACCTCCACGTCGCAGCCGAGCGGGGCTCCTTCGGCACCTGCGAACAACGCAGGTGCTGTCAACGCCGCGAATACCGACGGCAACGTTAATGCCGGCAGGGCCGCCAACAATACTTCCTCTTCCGGTGGCGTGGGGCTTACGGGTAACCTTGGCACGATTTACACCGGCGCCTCCGAGACTGGCACGTTCGCCCGCCTGGATGATAGCGGTGTCGAGTTTGCGGGCTCGGGTTCCAAGGAAGATTATTACGATTTTGGCTTGAACTACGGTGGCGACGCTTCGTCGAGTTCGACCTCTGACGGTCTGGTCCGTCATCGCCATCGCAAGGGCGAGCGCAAAAAGCGTCACACTGGCGCCATTATTGCCGCTGTAGTCGCGGTGCTTCTCGTTGCGCTTGGCGCAAGCGTCTTTATGCTGCTTAACTCGGCAAAGACCGTAAAGAGCGAAGCGAAGGAGGCTGTCGAGATCGTCGGTGGCCTTAAGGACAAGGTCACGTCGGGCGATTTTTCGACGCTGCCTGACGACGCGAAGAAGATCGATGAGCTCTGCGACAGCATGAAGGCGGAGACCTCGAGCCCGCTGTGGACGGCGGCTTCATTTATCCCGGTGTATGGCAGCGATATCAATGCGGCCCGCACCATGATCGACGCCCTGTCCGATGTCTCGAGCAACGCGCTGGTTCCCATGGCCGATAACCTTTCGCAGGCCACGCCCGGCAAGCTGTTCCAGGATGGGACCATCAACGTGTCCGCACTGCAGGCGGTCGCCGATTCGCTCTCCGATAGCTCGAAGGTGTTCAAGAGCGTCAACGAGAAGATCCAGGGCATTGGCGATACTCATATTTCCCAGGTGACCGAGTTGGTCGATAAGGCCAAGGACGGCTTTGCCACCCTCAACGGCGCGGTTGACGCGGCGGAGAAGGTCGCCCCCGTCCTTCCCCAGATGCTCGGCGCCAACGGCCAGACGCGTCATTATCTTGTGCTCGCGATGAGCAATGTCGAGATCCGCGCCTGCGGCGGTTTCCCCGGTTCTCGCGGCGTGATGTCGGTGACTGACGGTAAGCTCGAACTGGGCGATTTTGTCAAAGTCGACATGATGAAAGAGCCTTTGAGTCCGCTTCCCATCACCGATGAAGAGGCAAACTTGTTCACGACCGGATGGGGCCTGACCGGATTCAACACGCTCGGATACACGATGGGCGACGTTACGATGACGCCCGATTATCCGCGTGCGGCACAGCTTGCCAGCGATATGCAGAAGGCCATTGTCGGAGATGACATCGACGGCGTATTTGCAGTCGATCCGGTATTCTTGCAGTATATGCTCGGCATTGTAGGCGGCACACAACTTCCTGACGGTACCGTCGTTGATGGAAGCAACGCTGCAAAGGTGCTGCTGCACGATATTTATTGGAATTACCCGGTAGAGGAACAGGACGCCATTTTTGCGGCGGTTGCCGGATCGGCTTTTAACAAGATCGTGGACGAACTGGGCTCCAGCGATATTGCTAAGATTGCTGGAGCCATCGAAAAGGGTGCTTCCGAGGGCCGCATCCTTATGTATTCGAGAAACGATGACGAGGAAAAGGCCGCGAAGGCTCTTGGAATATCGGGCGCCCTCCAAACCGATACGTCGGAGGCTCCGATTTTGGGCGTCTATGTGAACAACTACAGCTATTCAAAGATGGATTGGTTCCTCGATAAGCGAGTCACCATCGATTCTTCGGTTGAAAATGCCGATGGCTCGACGACGTATCGAGTGACCACCTCGCTCAAGAACACGATGACCCCTCAGGAGAAGGCCGAGATGCCTGGTTATTTCCAGGGCCATAACGGCATTAGCCAGGATATTGATGATGAGGTGCTGAGGCTTTATCTCTATGCTCCTGCGGGAGGCAGCATTTCGGACATTAAGACTTCGGGCTCCGGTTCTATCGAGATGAACGAAGCGACGCACGATGGCCTGAAGGTTGCATGGGGCGGTGTCCACATGCTTCTTGGACAAGACGTAAAGGTCGAGTACACGGTCACGACTTCGAAGGACTCTGGGCACAAAGAGCTTAAGATTCGTACCACGCCAACCGCTCAAACGTTCGAACAGGATAAGTAAGATATGAAGTACTTTGGCACCGATGGCTTTCGCGGTGAGGCCAACGTTGGGCTGACGGTAGAGCACGCTTATAAGATTGGCCGTTTTGTGGGCTGGTATTACGGCGCCAACCGCGAGCGCAAGGCGCGCGTGATCGTGGGCAAGGACACTCGTCGCTCGAGCTATATGTTCGAGGCGGCGCTGGTGAGCGGCCTGGTCGCGAGCGGTGCGGACGCCTATATGCTGCACGTGATCCCCACGCCGGGCGTAGCGCATCAGACCGTGGAAGGCTGCTTCGATTGCGGCATCATGATCAGCGCGAGCCACAACCCGTTTTGCGATAACGGCATTAAGCTCGTCAATAGCGACGGTTTTAAGATGGACGAGGACGTACTGGAGCTCATCGAGGACTACATCGATGGTAAGAGCGAGGTACCGCTGGCCACGGGCAACCACATCGGCGCCACGGTGGACTATATGCAGGGCCGCAACCGCTACATTGCTTCGCTCATCGCCAGCGCGAACTTTTCGTTGCAGGGCGTCAAGATCGGTATCGACTGCGCCAACGGCTCGGCTTCCTCGGTGGCCAAGCCGGTGTTTGACGCGCTCGGTGCCGACGTGCGCGTGATCAACGCCGCGCCCGATGGCTTTAACATCAACGTCGACTGCGGCTCCACGCATATAGAGCGCCTGCAGCGCCATGTGGTGGAGCAGGGCCTGGACGTGGGCTTTGCCTATGACGGCGATGCCGATCGCTGCTTGGCCGTGGACGAGCGCGGTCGCGTGGTAGACGGCGACCAGATCCTGTACGTGTGTGGCGTGTATCTGAACAAGCACGGGCGCCTTTCGGGCGGTACCGTGGTGCCGACGATTGCCAGCAACTTTGGCCTGATTAAATCGCTGGAGCTTGCCGGCCTAAGTGCCGTGACCAGCGGCGTGGGCGACCGTCACGTGTATGCCAAGATGCGCGAGGGCGGCTACAGCCTGGGCGGCGAGCAGACGGGCCATACGATCTTTGGCGATATCGAGCGCACGGGCGACGGCATTATGACCTCGCTGCGCGTGATGGAAGTGATTCGCGCCGAGCGCGAGACCCTCTCGCAGCTCACGGCTCCGTGCAAGCTGCTGCCGCAGGCGCAGGTGGCCGTGCACGTGGCGGACAAGGACGCCGCGCTGGGCAACATGGGTGTGCAGGCCGCCATCGCCGAGGCCGAGGCATCGCTGGCGGGCGAGGGACGCGTGCTCGTGCGCAAGAGCGGAACCGAGTCGGTGATTCGCATTTTGGCCGAAGCCCCCGACCAGGCATCCGCCGATGCCGCCATGAAGCGCATCGCCAACGCACTCGAGGCTCTGTAGTTACGCGGTTTTACCAAACCGCGTAACAGCTCGACGCTGCAAACGGCCGAGAGCGGCAATCTGACGTTCAATCGTCGCTCGCGTACCAAAGTACGCGTCGCTTCTCTTTCACGTCACCTTGCTCGCTCTCGGCCGTTTTCGCTGACATTGCCAAAACATCGATGTTGATTTGCCTGCTGGGCGAGTGGGTAGAATGCCTCCAACGTGTAACTCGATTTGGAGGAATTCGCATGCCCTATTACTATGGATATGGCTTTGGCATCGACCCGCTGTACCTGCTGGTTGTTCTTGTCTGCACGGTGCTTGGCCTTGCTGCGCAGAGCTATATCAATTCGACGTACAAGACGTGGTCCAAGGTTCGCTCGGACGGCGACACGGGTGCCACGGTCGCTCGCCGCATGCTCGACGCCAACGGCTGCAATGCCGTGGGTATCAAGGGCGTCGCTGGTGAGCTTACCGACCATTACAACCCGCAGGACAATAACCTGTATCTGTCGGATTCCAACCGTTCGGGCGGCTCGGTCGCAAGCGTTGCTGTCGCTTGTCACGAGGCAGGCCATGCCGCGCAGCGTCAAAGCGGCTATGCCATGATGAAGGTACGCACCGCCCTCGTGCCGGTCGTCAACTTTACCCAGAACACTTGGACCATCGTGCTGCTCATGGGCCTGTTTATGAACATCGCGGGACTCACGACCCTCGCACTGATCTTCTTCTCGTTTAGCGTGCTGTTCCAACTGGTTACGCTACCGGTCGAGATTGATGCTAGTCGGCGCGCCGTGGCGTATATTGAGCAGTCGGGCATGAGCTCCAAGCAGGTCAACGGTGCCAAGAAGGTCTTGACGGCAGCCGCGCTTACCTACGTGGCGGCGGCGCTCACCTCGATTATTCAGCTGCTCTATCTGATGGCTCGCTACAGCAGAAACTCCGACCGATAACAAATTGGACCGACAGGCGCCGCGGGGATTAGTGTCCCCGCGGCGCTGTACTATGTGTTGGACTTGAATTTGCGCAGGGCCAGAGCCTTTGTGCACGATGACGAAAGGAGGCTGCGTGGCAGGCTGGAATCTAACCGGCAATGCCGTTTCCGCCGAGTTCGACGGTTCGGACGAGCAAGAGCGTAAAGAGCTCAGCGTGAGCCAGGCGGTAGAGATCGCCGCCGGTGCGCTCGATGCTATTCCGCAACTGACCGTCCTGGGCGAGGTCACGGGTTTCCGTGGTCCCAATGCCCGAAGCGGCCACTGCTACTTCCAGATTAAAGACGACTCGGCCGCCGTCGACTGCATCATCTGGAAGGGCGCCTATCTCAAGCGTACCTTCGATCTGCGTGACGGCATGCAGGTGAGCTTTAAGGGCAGCTTCAATCTCTATAAGGCCACGGGCCGCATGAGCTTTGTCGCTCGCTCGTTTTCGCTGGCGGGGGAGGGTCTGCTGCGTCAACAGGTGGCGCAGTTGGCCGAAAAGCTACGCCGCGCGGGACTGATGGACGAGTCCCGCAAACGCCGCATCCCGGTGTTTTGCTCACGCGTGGCGGTCGTCACCTCGCTTTCCGGTGCGGTAATCGACGACGTCAAGCGTACGCTGCGCCGTCGCAACCCGCTCGTCGAGCTTGTCTGCGTGGGCGCCAAGGTTCAAGGCGAGGGTGCGCCGGCCGAGCTCATTGATGGCTTGCGCCGCGCCGCTTCCATTACGCCGGCGCCCGACTGTATTTTGCTGGTGCGCGGCGGCGGCTCCTTTGAGGACCTTATGACCTTTAATGACGAGGAGCTTGCCCGCGCGGTGGCGGCTTGTCCTGTGCCCGTGGTGACCGGCATTGGCCATGAGCCCGATACCTCGATTTGCGACATGGTGAGCGACCGACGCGCCTCCACGCCCACGGCGGCGGCAGAATCGGTGGCGCCGGCTATGACGGAGTTGGCCGATGTGCTCGAGGCGCGCCATCAGCGTCTGGGTGCCGCGATGGCATCGATGATTGGGTCGGCCCAGGTCGACCTGGAGATGCTCGATCAGCGCGGTCGCCGTGCCTGGGATACCTATACGGCTCGCTTGGGTGATGCGCTCGATGCCGCTGCGTGTCGCCCGTGCCTCAACGACCCCACATTTATGGTCGAGCGTCGCGAATCGGAGCTTGCGCTGACTGCCGATCGCCTGTCGGGCGCCATAGTACGCTCGGTCGGGACATTCCGCTCCAACTTTGAGCGCTTGTCCGAGCGTCTGATTACAAGCACCTCGGGGCTCGGTGGTAAGCGCCATGCGCTCACGCTTGCGAGTTCCCGCCTAGAGCATCAAGGGCGCACGATGCTCAGCAAGCCAGCGTCCGACCTCAGCCGTGCGGCAGCGTCGCTCGATGCCCTGTCGCCGCTCAAAGTGCTTGCTCGCGGCTATTCCATCGCGTACAGCGATGATGGTGTGGCTACGAGTGCCAAGACCTTTAAGCCTGGCGACGCCATTCGCGTGCGCATGGCAGACGGCAACGTGGCAGCAACGGTCGATACGGTCGAGTAGACCGCGTTTCGCAGTGATAGACCCTTAGGAAAGGAAACAGATATGGCAGAGAAGACCCCGGTCGAGCAGCTTACGTACAAGCAGGCCTCGCAGGAGCTGGAGCTCATCATCCGCAGCCTGGAGTCGGGCGATATGGAGCTTGAGGAGTCGCTCGAGAGCTACACCCGCGGCGTCGAGCTCCTCAAAAGCCTGCGCACCCGCCT
>URBS01000022.1 GCA_900546085.1 uncultured Collinsella sp. | reverse complement strand
ATACGAGATAAGCTAGTGACTGGAGTTCAGACGTGTTCTCTTCCGATCTCGCGCATCAAATCCAAATAGTTATCCATTGCTAATCGCCTCCGCTGACAGCCAAACAAGTAGTCCCATGCTAACGCAAGAGCGCGGCCCCGCATGTGCAAGGCCGCGCTCACTTAGGTATTTACAATCTTTCGACGAACGGGGCTACTTACTCCTCGTCGTCCTCGCCATCGTCCTCGTCCTCAAGATGATCGAGCAGGTAGCGAAGACCCTCGCTGACCTCGTTGGCGGGCACCTTGGCAACGTAGCGCGCGTCGACGGCGGGCCTCATGATAACACCCTCGCCCGAAGGCACGCGCATGCTCTCGAGCTCGTCCTCATCAGTGCGGGCGATATCGCCGGCGTTCATACGCTGACCAGTCAACAGGAAGGTCAGACGGCAAGCGGCATCGATGGAAATCGAAGCGATGCGATCGAGGTAGCGCGAAACCATGATGGCGCGGCGCAGGTCGTCATAGTTGCTGTCGTCGTCCATAAAGTCGCCCGTATCCATACGGTTAAAGGTGCGGAAGAACTTCTCGTAGGCAGCGTGCACTGGCTCGTCCTCGACGGCCAAGTTGCAGATGATGGACATGTCATTGGTGACGAGCGCAGAAAGCGAAGAGCCCAGCACCTGGTAAACAGCTTCGGCCTCGGCCTCAACCGTACCGACGAGCTCCTGGGGCAGCGAGATGTCGGCCTTGACCATGTGACGCGTGGCGCGGCAGATCTGGCGAACCTTATCGGTCATGCGCTGCAGGTTAAAGTCGACGTAGATAATCGTCTGCAGCAAGCGGAAGTCGGAGGCGACCGGCGACTGCGTGGCGATCAGGTTGTAGCACACGGCCTCCAAGTTGGCGCAGCGCGCGTCAATCGAAAGCGTGCGCTTCTTGGTCTTGGTGGCGAGCTTGCGGTCGTCGGTCACATAGGCCTTAACGGCATCGTGGAGAGCCAGATCGACGGCCTCGTAGATGCTCAGCATCTCGTGGCGGGCCTCGATGAGCTGACGGGAAAACAGTTTACGCATGGTTCACTCCAATCAGTTGGGTGCGGTCATGCCGCCCGCACAGTGAATACGCACCGGACCAGGTCCGATCGGCTTGGGACTAGTCGCACCGATCAGCCAAAGCGGCCGGTGATATAGTCTTCCGTCCGCGAGTCCACCGGGCTGGTGAAGATCGCGTCGGTTTGACCATACTCGATGAGCGTGGCAGGCTCACCGGCAACTTCCTGCAAGAAGAATGCGGTGTAGTCGCTGATACGAGCTGCCTGCTGCATTGAATGCGTGACGATGATGATCGTCATCTCGGGCGCCAGCTCGGCCATCAAATCCTCGACCTTAGAGACGGACGTGGGGTCGATGGCGGAGCAGGGCTCATCCATCAGGAGGACATCGGGTTGCACCGCAAGCACGCGCGCGATGCACAGACGCTGCTGCTGACCGCCCGAGAGCGCCAAACCATCCTTGTTGAGCTGATTGGATACCTCTTTCCAGAGGTTGGCGCGCTTGAGCGATTCTTCCACGATGTCATCGAGGTCGCTTTTGCTAGTCACGCCCTGCAGACGAGGGCCAAAGGCGACATTCTCGTAGATGGATTTGGGAAACGGGTTGGGCTGCTGAAAAATCATGCCCACGCGGCGACGGAGGTCGACCGGGTCGACGCCCTCGGCATAGATATCGTTGCCGTCGAGCGTCATGGTGCCCTCGACGCGCGTACCCTCGATCAGGTCATTCATGCGGTTGATGCAGCGCAAAAACGTCGACTTACCGCAGCCCGAAGGGCCAATGAAGGAGGTGATGGCGTTTTTGGCGATGTTGAGGTCGAGCCCCGTCAGCGCATGAAAGTCACCGTACCAAAAGTTGAAATCCTTGGCCGTAATGGCCGCTTGCTCCAGCGTGGGAGCGGACTGATAAACGGACATGGGACTCCTTAACTAGCGACGCTTGCGCGACAGGAAGCGCGCAAACAGGTTGAAGGCCAGAATGATCACCATCAGCAAGAGCGCGGTGCCGTAGGCTGCGTTCATGTTGATGCCGTCGTTGGCAAGCAGGTACAGGTGAACGGTCATGGGGCGGCCGGAATCGAGCGGCGAGATAGGTAGATTGATGGCCTGGCCCATGGTGTAGAGCACCACGGCGGTCTCGCCAATGGCACGGCCGATGGCAAGGACAATGCCCGTGGCAATACGGCCAAAGGCAGAAGGAAGCACGATCTTGGAGACAACCTGCCACTTGGTGGCGCCCAGGCCATACGCGCCCCAACGGATATAGCGCGGAACGGCGCGAATGGCCTCTTCGGTGGTGCGCATGACGATGGGAAGCATCAAGAGCGCGAGCGCCAGAGCGGCCGAGACCATCGAAAGGCCCAGACCCATAGCCTCGACAAACAAGGCGTAGCCAAACAGGCCCATAACGATGGAGGGCACCGAGGCCAAAGCGTCAGCAGCGTAGCGAATGAGCTCGACGATCTTGCCCTGCTTGGCGTACTCGGCCAGATAGACGGCTGCCAGCACAGCGATCGGCGTGCAGATAAGCATGGCGAGCGCCGTCACATAGACGGTCGAGACGATCGTGGGCCAAATACCGCCCTCGGCGTTGACGCCCTGGGGCCAACCGAAGATAAAGTCGAGCGAGATGTGTGGCAGGCCGTTAATGACCACGTAGGCGATGATAGCGACCAGCACCAGCGTGGTGATGTATGCCGCGGCACGGAACACGCCAAGCATGATCTTGTTGGACAGGTCCTTGTTGATGCGGCCCTTCTTGCCGTGGGAAAGGGCACGCTTGATGCGCTCGCGCGACGAGGTCGTATCGACCGTCGTGTCAACGGAATCGGACATAGCCTACCCCCTCTTCTTCTTGGAAATCAGACGGACGATGCCCACCAGCGTGGCGGAAATGATAAACAGGACCACGCCCATGCCGAACAGCGCCGAGCGATGCAGACCCGAGGAATAGCTCATGTCGAGCGCAATCTGGCTCGTGAGCGTCGAGATGGGACTCGCAATGCTGTCGGGAATAACCGGGGCGTTACCCACGACCATGAGCACGGCCATGGTCTCGCCGATGGCACGGCCCATACCCAGCACGATGGCATCCACGATACCCAGCTTGGCGGCAGGTAACACGACCTTATAGATGGTCTGCCACTTGGTGGCGCCCATGGCATACGATGCCTCGCGAATGCCCATGGGAATGGAATTGAGGGCATCGATGGTGAGCGTGGTGATGGTAGGGACGATCATGATGGCAAGCACGAACCACGCCGTCAGCGCACCAAAACCAAGACCACCGGTCAACTGCGCGATAAATGGACGGATGATGATCATGCCAAAGAAGCCATAGATGATAGAAGGGATGCCGGCCAACAGGTCAACGGCAGGGCTGATGAGCTTGCACACGCGCTTGCTGGCGATCTCGACCAGATACACGGCCGTGCCCACGCCTAGGGGCACACCCATGGCGAGCGCACCGACGGTCACCAGACCCGAGCCGGCAAGCAGCGACACGATGCCGTAGTGACCCTCAGAGGGCGCCCACGTAAAGCTAAAGAAGTCCGCCAGACCGATGTCGGTAAAGACGGGCAGCGCCGAGTACGTGGTAAAGACAAAAATCAGGATGACGGTAACGACCGCCAAGAACGCGCAGGCAAAGAAGATCCACTGCAGCGCCTTCTCCTTGATATAGGTACTGCGCGATACGAGCGCCAGCTCGCGCTTCTTGGGCGTCTGAACATTCCGCTCAGTCTGGGAGTTTTCCTGTGCTTCCATGCTACTCACTCCCCTTCTCGTCGTTGGTGACGGGGATAAAGCCCGCCTCGCGAATCTGCTTGTCCATCTTTTCGGACGTCACGTAGTCGATGTAATCCTGCGCCTGTTGCGAAGGCGCACCCTTCACAAAGAAGTAAAGGTCGCGCGAGATGGGATAGCCGCCACTCGCGACCGTCTTCTCGGACGCCTCAACATGATTGACCGAGACGGCCTTGACCGAGGTCTTGGCGTTGAGGCTATCGACGAAGCCCAGCGAAATGTAGCCGATAGCCCCGCGCGAACGAGATACCACGTCGCGCACCTGGCCCGTGCCCGAAAGAACGGCGGAGCGGCGATCGAACGGGGTGCCGTCCATCACGATGGTGCGGAAGGCTTCACGCGTGCCAGACGCCTCATCTCGGTTGATAACCTGAATCCTCAGGTCCTCGCCACCAACTTCTTTCCAGTTGGTGATCTTGCCGGCATAGATATCGCGGAGCTGCTCGGTCGAGAGGTTATCGACGGGGTTGTCTTCGTTCACGATGACCGCGATACCGTCGTGGGCAATGACGATGGGAGTCAGGCCCAGATCCTGTTCGTCGGCATTGAGTCCACGGGAGGAGCTGGCGATATCGGCCGTGCCAGCGCTGACGGCTTCGATGCCAGCGGAAGAGCCCAAACCGGAAACGAGCACGTCGATGCCGGTCTCCTCCTTAAAGCCCTCTGCCGCAATTTCGGCGATAGGAAGGCAGGTCGTGGAGCCGGCCACGGTAATGGAAGAGGTAGAAGATCCCGAAGAACAGGCGCACAGCGTAAGCGTGAGCACAGCGGCGCTCAGGACCGATACGATCTTTCTCATAGCATCACGCCGATCGCAGCATGGCGCCCACAGGTGCCGTCCTCGTTACGGTAGGAATAAAAGCGGTCGTTCTGACGCACAGTCGAAAGCTGGGTATCCACGATATTATCCGCGTCCACACCGGCATCTACCAGCGCCTCACAAATGGCAGCGGAAAGATCGAGCATACGAGAGGCACTCGCATCGATGCAAGAGAACTCGACGGCAAAGCGATCCATGAGTTCCTGGGATACCTCATATTCGTCAGCCAAGATATGGGGGCCGATATAGGCGGAAACGTCGCTCGCATCGCAGCCGGCAGCATCGCAAAGCGCCTGGCACGCCTTGGCAGAAATACGTGCAATCGTGCCCTTCCAACCGGAGTGCACCACGGCAAATCCGCCAGGGGCCACCAGCACCACGGGAACGCAGTCGGCAAAGCAGAGCAGCACGGGCACGTCATGGGCCGTACAGACGATGGCATCGCAGCCCTCGGCAATCTGCTCGCGAACAGCCTCAAGATCGTCGGCGCCGTTCGAAGTCACCGTAACGATATGGTCACCATGTACCTGATTGGGCACGAGCAGATTATGCTCGCACTCAGTGGCGCCCATAGCTTCGAGCGCTCGACGACGATTTTCTTGAACAGCAAAGGGGTCATCGCCAACATGCGAGCCCAGGTTGAGCGAGGAGTACGCATCTTCAGAAACGCCACCGGTGCGCTCGGTAAAGGCAAAGCGGACATCGGATGTCGCGCCCTCCACCAACGTAACTCCATCATGGTCGACACGCGAAACGTTGTCCGCACGTGCTGCCATACTAAAGCCTCCTAATAACACAAGTACCGCGGCGTCGCCGCGCAGTCCGCGTTTATACGGCTGTCATACTTCCTTAAAAGGATACCCGCAGCGGTAGGGACCAAACGTAAAGGGAACGTAAGGAGATTGGAGGCTTTCGTTTACAAACGAGAAACAAAACGGGGTGCATCCAAATGGACACACCCCGTGCAGGTCGTTGAGAAAAACGAACTAGAAGCTACCGCGCTTCAGGAAGTCGGGAAGCTCGAACTGGTCGTTGCCAAAGTTGGGCAGCTCAGTACCACCGACGTTGCGGGTCGGAGCGGCCTGAGCCGGGCTGGCAGCCGGAGCGGTGCGCTGCGGCTCAGCGGAGGCAGCGGCCTTGCTCTGAGACTGCTGAGCAGCAAAGAGCTCGTCCTGACGGTTGACGTTGGAGTCGGAGAAGCCCGTAGCGATGACGGTGATACGCACCTGATCGCCCAGGGACTCGTCGACAACGGTACCGAAGATGATGTTGGCCTCGGGGTCGACGGCGTTGGCGACAACGTCGGCGGCGTCGCTGATCTCCTGGATGCCCAGGTCCTTGGAACCGGCGATGGAGAGCAGCACGCGCGTGGCACCATCGATGGAGCTCTCGAGCAGCGGGCTGGAGATGGCCTGCTGGGCAGCGTCGACGGCACGAGTATCCCCAGAAGAGGTACCGATACCCATCATGGCGGTACCGGCCTGCTTCATGATGGTCTTAACATCGGCGAAGTCCAAGTTGATGATACCGGGGACGGTGATGAGGTCGGTGATGCCCTGGGTGCCCTGGGAAAGGACGCCATCGGCAATCGCGAAGGCCTCGAGCATGGTGGTCTTCTTCTCGGCGATGTCGAGCAGCTTATCGTTAGGAATGACGATCATGGTGTCGACGCAATCGGAGAGGGTCTTGATGCCCTCCTCGGCGCTCTTCTTACGCTTGCGGCCCTCGAAGGTGAAGGGCTTGGTCACGACGGCGACGGTCAGTGCGCCGACCTCGTTCATCGCGATATCGGCAACGATGGGAGCAGCGCCGGTACCGGTGCCGCCGCCCTCGCCGCAGGTGATAAACACCATGTCGGCGCCAGCGAGCGCCTCGGCGATGTCGTCGCGGGACTCATCGGCAGCCTTGCGGCCAACCTCGGGATTGGCGCCGGCGCCCAGGCCGCGGGTAAGGTCGGTGCCGATGTGCACCTTGATATCGGCATCAGAGATCGCGAGTGCCTGAGCATCGGTGTTGATGGCAACAAACTCGACGCCGCGGATGCCCTCTTCGATCATTCGATTGACCGCGTTGGTACCGCCGCCGCCGACGCCGACCACCTTAATGACGGCAAGGTAGTTGTTGATCTCTGTCTCGTGCATGTCGGTCCTCCGAACAAAGGTTATAGCCATAGCATGGGTCGACCCCTGCGCACATTAACCTTCAGGTTGAAAGTAAATGCAAAGGTAAACCGTATTATGTTTGCACATTATGAACGTATCAGTCAAATAATTGACCGTGAAAACCAAACAAACCAGATAAACGGCGTGGTATGGCCCCTCAACAAAGCATCAACCAGCGCTACGAGGTCGGAGCATTCCTAAATGTGTAGTTGCCCGGAGAGCGCACATTGATATACGTTACGCCCTCTACCTGCGAAAGCAACTTGGTGACTACGCGTTCCTTCTTGGCGATATCGTCCGAATCGCCCAGCGACACCTCAATGCCGTTATTGAGGTTTGCCGAGATGGCTTCGACCGAAGGCGTGGAAATATCCTTGACTTGTCCCAAGAACTCGCTCGAAAAACCACGCACATAATCCAGGCCGGCCTTAACGGCTTTGGAGTTCACCGCCTGGCCGGAAACCGGAGCGACATCCGCCGAGACATCAGTCAACAACACCGCGCCATAATGCTTGGCGAGCGCCAGCGCGGCATCGATTCCGGTCAAGGTATTTGAGCCCTGCCCTGTCGTGATGACGTTGCCCTGGTCGTCCACTTCGACCGACGTCGACAGCGGGGCGATCCAGGTGTCATCGTCTCCGATAGCCCAGGCAAGGTCATCGGAGCTGATATACGCAATGGCGATAACTTTACGCTCCGTCGGCGTGATGATAAGCGTATGGGGAAACTGGCGCTGGACATCCACGCCCGAAACCCACGGGTTCTGCTTGAGATCCTCGGTAATCTGGTCGGGATCGACGTTAAAAAGCGACGTTCCCTCGGGCAAGTCGATCAGCTGGATAGCATCGTGCTTCGTCACATGCTCGCTGCCTTGAATCTGAATATCAGTGGCAGTAAACAGTCCAGAGTTGATCACCACGGTGGCAACGACGACGAGCACGGCCAAGACGGCCAGAACGCCGCCCACGATTTTGCCTTTGCCTGTAACGACAGAAGCGGCGTCTGATGTTTTATTTGCCATCGCTCCAAGTGAAGATAACGGGTTGAAACCTTTTTTACTCGAAGGCTTCTTGGCGGTAGCCGGCACCGATGTCAGCGAGCGCGGTTTCGATGCGCCCAGCGTGCGACCTGGACGCGCCGCTTTAGTTCCCGTCGAGGGCTTGGGAGCTGCCATGGGACGGGCAGGCTTGGCGCCCATAACAGGCTTTGACGTCGTCGAGGGACGCGAGGACTTTTTTGCGGCCGGACGATTACCGAGCTGCGAGCCGACGACCGGACGACTGGTCTGTCGAGCATGCCCGACAGACTTAGAGTGCGCGACGGTATTGCGTTGAGGTTTGGCAGGCGCGCCGGAACGCCCTCCGGCGCGGCGGAAGGTGGGTTTCGATGCTCTAGAAGCCGAGGAATTTAACTTCCGGTCTGAGCTCGATGCCATACGCCTCCCTCACCTTTTCGTGCACATGTCTGATAACCGCGGCAACGTCATCGGCCGAGGCAGTTCCGTTATTAACGATAAAATTAGCGTGAACGGGCGAAACTTCCGCGCCGCCAATCGAAAAACCCTTTAATCCACAATCCTCGATAAGCTTGCCCACACTCGCATCGGGCGGGTTGCGAAAGACAGACCCGCAGGATGCGCGACCCATGGGCTGCGTACGCTTGCGCCTCGTCAGGTACCGCTCCATGCGCTCGCGAATGTCGGCCTTGGGCGCCGGTTTAAGCTTGAACACGCACTCGAGGATGATCTCATTGCGGGGAAGGCTACATTCGCGGTAGCCCCAAGTGATCTCGGACCCCGCATAATGCTTGATACCGGATGCCGGGTCAAACGTTACGACATCCTCAACCAGCGAGCCAATCCACTCGGTCCGTGTGCCGGCATTCATAGATATCGCACCGCCGACCGAACCAGGAATGCCAACGGCAAACTCAAGGCCCGAGAGGCTACGCGACAGGGCATCGTTGACCAGGCGCGCAAACATCACGCCCGCACCGACCGTCAGCGTACAACCGTCATCGGCAACAACCGTGCGCTGAAACTCACGTCCGAGCGAAATGACGGCACCGCGATAACCGCCATCGGCAACCAGCAGATTGGAGCCCTTGCCGATGATGACCCACGGCACCTGCTCGCGATCGAGCACCGCCACGGCGCGGCGGAGGGCATGATAGCTATGGCACGTCACAAAGAGGTCGGCCTTGCCGCCGATACGATAGCTCGTATGACGCGCAAGGCGCTCGTCCTCGATCACATCCGTGTCGATCATGCCCGAGAGCGCCATGACGGCGTTAAACAGACCCATTAGACTTAAGCGTCTTTCTTGGCAGTCAGATACTCAATGAACTCGGGACCGACGGTCGTAACGTCGCCGGCACCCATGGTGAGCAGCAGGTCGCCCTCGCCCACCATCTGCTCGAGCTCCTGATTGAGCTCAAGACGGCTGGAGCAGTACACGACCTCCTTGCCAGGATGCTTGGCGCGCACGGTATCGGCGAGCATCTTAGAGGTGACACCCGGAATGGGCATCTCGCCAGCCGAGAACACATCAATCAGCAGCAGTTTATCGGCATTGGCAAATGCATCGGCAAAGTCGTCGCACAGGGCCTGCAGGCGCGAATAGCGGTGCGGCTGGAACACGACATCGACGTGCTTGTAGCCCAGCGAGAAAGCGGCAGCAAGCGTCGCCTTGATCTCGGTGGGGTGATGGCCGTAATCATCGACCACGGTGATGCCATCGATATCGCCCACGTGGGTAAAGCGACGGCGGACGCCCTCAAAGCTCGAGAGCGCCTTGGCGGCGGCGTCGATGTCAAGGCCCAGGACATGGGCGACGGTGAGCACCGCCGTGGCGTTGAGCATGTTGTGGCGACCGGGATTGCTCTTGATCTCCACAGCGCGCTCAGTGCCGTCCTCAAAGCGAACGATAAAGTCACTCTGGATGCCCTTGACATCCGGGTGCATGCAGACGATGTCGTTGCTCTCGGCAAAGCCGTAGGAAAGCACGTGACGGCCCGTCGACTTGGCGAGCTCGACCAGATGCGGGTCCTCACCGCAGACGATGACGGTGCCGTCCTCGCCCACCAGGCTCATGAATTTGGCGAAAGTTGCCTCGATCTCCTCGATACCAGAGTAGTGATCGAGGTGGTCGGCCTCGACGTTGGTCACAATGACCACGTTGGGGTTCAGGAACAGGAAGGAGCTGTCGGACTCGTCGGCCTCGGCGACAAAGTAGTCGCCCGAGCCGTTCTTGCCGTTCGTGTCATAGCCCTCGACGATGCCACCGATCAGGAAGCTCGGATCCAGACCCATGCGGTCGAGCATGGTGGCGCACATCGAAGACGTGGTGGTCTTGCCATGCGTGCCGGCAACAGCGACGGTGGTGTAGCCGTGGCCCAAAGCAGAGAGCATCTTGGCACGGGGCCACACGGGAATACCAAGCTCGCGAGCGCGCACGAGTTCAGGGTTGGACTCCGGAATAGCGGTGGAGACAACAACCACGTCGGGCTTGACCTCGTCGATCGTGGCGGCCTCATGGCCCACATGCACCTTCACACCAGCGCGGGTAAGCTGGCGGATATAACGTGACGTCTTAAGGTCGGAGCCGGTAACGGCATAACCGCGCTCGTGCAGAACGAGGGCGATGCCGCTCATGCCGGCGCCGCCGATACCGATAAAGTGGGCGCTCTTAAACTCGGGCGCGGAGGTTGCAGTCTGGGAATCAGCCATGTGCTCGTGTACTCCTTGCGTAAACACTGCCTGTAACCCGTTAACTGTACCGCACCTACCGCATCAGCGCGAGGGCGACCGAAGATATCCCGTCTAACTAACGCAAACCCTCTACCGCATCCGCCAGAAGAGCGGCGGCTCTATCCTGAGCCAGACCACGCGCCGCCTGACGCATGGCGTCGCGCGCCGCCGCGTCATCGACCAGGTGCAGCAGCTCATCGGCAAAGGCAGAACCGTCGATATCGGCATCGGCGCAGAGCACGCCGGCCCCGGCGTCGACCAGATAACGAGCATTGGTGGTTTGGTGGTCGGCCGTCGCATGCGGATACGGCACGAGCACCGAGGGCACGGCGAGCGCAGCGATCTCGGCCACGCTCGATGCACCCGAACGCGAGAGCACCAAATCGGCAGCAGCCAGCATATCGCCCATGTTGTCGATGTAAGGCTGGACGCGGTAACGCTTCGCCTCCTCGGGCGTCAGCGCCAAAGCGCGCTCGGTCTCCTCAAAGCCGTCGGCACCCGTCGAATGCAACACATAGAGGTTCTTGCGCGAAAGCAGCTCGTTTTTGAGCGAAGTCACGCGCTCGTTGAGGTGCTGGGCGCCAAGTGAACCGCCAAAGACGAGCAGCAGCGTAGCGTCCTCGGGAACGCCAAGTGCCTTGCGGCCGCGAGCGCGATCGCCCTCGATCACCGAGCGACGTACGGGGTTGCCGGTCATGAGCACGTGGTCAGGGCCACCTTCGCGCTCAAAGACCGAACGCGCTGCCGGCACCGAGATGCACACGCGGGCGGCGTGGGAGTTCATCATCTTGTTGGCCAGGCCCGGAACAGAGTTCTGCTCATGCAGCAGATACGGAACGCCTGCGCCCTTGCACCACCCCAGCAGCGGAACCTCGACATAGGCACCAAAACCGATGGCGGCATCGGGCTTGCCGACCTTTGAGAAATGACGGGCGAGCGCACGCTTGGCCTTATTGACACGCCACAGCGAGGTCAGCGCCGTCCAAGGACGGGAGCGGTCGAAGCCCGTGACCGTAATGGGCACAAAATCAAACCCAGCCTCGGGGACCAAACGACCCTCGAGCTTGCGCGACTGGCCCACGAACACAACGTGGTGGCCACGGTCACGCAGTTCTTCGGCCAAGGCGAGCGCGGGGTTGATGTGTCCTGCCGTGCCGCCGGCTGCAATAGCAACGGTCATTTTATCGGTCATGGTAGTCCCTTCGTACACGCGGTCCCTGGTCGTCGGTGCGCAAACGCGCCGACGGGTCCGAGTTCAAATCGATTCGATTATATCCGCCGCCCGCATTGCGAGGAGTTGGGCGCTGCGGACGACCTTGCGGCGCCGTTCGCTGACGCGGACGGGCTGCCGGCTCGGTCGCAGAGCCATCCAGAACGGTAAAGCCGTTACGCGAAGACCGCCCGCCGCGCACGTGGGGCACGCCGGCGGTACTCTCATCCATAACGGCAAAGCTCTCGCGGCGACGGTCATACTCATCGCGGCGGGCGCTCTCGTACGAAACGCGCAGGATCAACCCGGCAAGCATAAGCGACACAATAATCGACGAACCGCCGTAGCTAATAAACGGCAACGGTTTGCCCGTCATGGGAAACACGTTGAGGATGCCCAGCGCGTTAATCAAAAACTGCACCGCGAGAATGACCGCGGAGCCAGACGCCATAAGCGCGCCCCGACGATCGGTCGCCTGCTCGGCAATGCGAAACGCCGAGTAGATCAGCATCGCAAACACCAAGAAGAACAGCACGGTTCCGACAAAGCCGACTTCCTCGCCAATGATGGCCAGGATGTAGTCATTGTGCGCCTCGGGCAGATACGAGTACTTCATGGTTGAGTTGCCGATGCCACGGCCGAACAGACCGCCCGAGGCAAAGGCCATGATGGCAAGCGTGGCCTGATAGCCGTCACCATACTCGTCAGCCCAAGGGTTCAAGGCAACCTGAATACGCACCATACGGTACGGCTCTGCGACAAGTGCAATCACGATCACGAGAATGCCGAAGATTAGCACGCCGATGATAAATCTCGGGTCGAGACCCGCAAACAACGCCATGCACATGAGGGTCAACAGGATGATCAGGACAGTACCGAAATCGGGCTGGATAAAGATCAGAAAGAGCGAAATACCCAGGTAGATGCCCATCTTGCGAAGGAATTCGTTGATGTTGCCACCGGGCGAAAAGAAGCGATCAAGCATGATGGCCGAATACGCAATGGCAAATGGCTTTAAAAACTCGGAAGGCTGGAACTGAATACCGGCGATGTTGAGCCAGCGCGTGGCGCCACGGCTGCCGCTGCCCACCAAGAACACCAGAAACAGTAGCCCTATCATGCCGATAAGGAAGATCCTGAGCACATCCTCCCCAAACCAGCTGTCCGGCAAAACGCGCACGATGGCAATCAGCGCCAGAACACCAGCCACGGCAAACGCGGCCTGTCGACCCAGGAAAAACGTCGCCGAGCCATTCTCGTGCAGCGCCTCGACCGAAGACGCCGAGTACACCATCAGCAGACCAAAGCACACCAAAGTAAACAGGCAGGCCATAAATATCAGACGGGGGCGCATGATGCGGGCGGGAACGCCGGCAATATAGCGTTCGCTAAACGACTGCCCGCCGCGACCGGAACGCGGTGTGCTACGCCGCGAGGAAGCACGGTCCGAGTCGGGCCTCTTCATACCTTGTCGGGGGCTCTCCTCTCTCACCGGCAACCCCTATTCCATTTGCGATTTCGCTGCAGCGGCAAGCTGAGCCACGTAGTCCTTAAACACGCGGCCGCGCTCCTCATAGCCCGAGAACTCATCGAACGAAGAGCAGGCAGGAGAAAGTAAGATCACGTCGCCACGGCTCGACAGCGAACGGGCAACGTCCACGGCATCGCGTAGGTCATCCGCTTGGGCGATATCCACATCGCCATCGACATCGGCCTCGTCCATAGCGGCGGTAAAGCGCTCGCGCGCATCGCCAAAGCAGACGACCGAGCGCACGTTATCCATAACGACGCGCGCGAAGTCCGTGAGCGGCGTGCCCTTATCGTGGCCGCCGAGCAGCAAGATCACGTTGTCATCGGGAAATGCCGTCAGTGCCTTCTCGACCGCGTCGGTGTTGGTCGCCTTGGAATCGTTGACGTAGCGCACTCCGTCAATCTCGCCGCACGGCTCCACGCGGTGCTCGAGCGGCTGGAACGAGGCCAGACCGCGGCAAATGCCCTCGGGATTGGCACCGACGGCCAGGACAGCCGTGGCAGCGCACAGGGCATTGATAACATTATGATGGCCCGAGATCTTGAGCTCGGATGTAGCGATGAGCGGGGTCTCGACGCCCTTCAGGCGCACGATCATCTTGCCATCGCGCACAAAGGCGACATCCTCACCCTCTGGCTCGTCAAAGGCAACCTTGCAGATGCGACGACCCGGCGTGTAGATGTACTCATCGAACTCGTGAATGCCGGCGTCTTCGACGTCGACGACCACCAGATCGTCATCGACCATATTGTCAAACAGTTTGATCTTGGCAAGCGCATAGTTCTTATGGCTCTTATGCCAGCCCAAGTGGTCGGGAGTGATGTTGAGCAGCACCGCCACGCGAGGGTGGAGCTCGGTGGTCGTAGCAATCTGATAGCTCGAGAGCTCGGCCACAAACCACTCGTTGTGGGCTCGGCCGTCAATCTCGTTGATAGGCGGCTCACCGATGTTGCCGACAGCTACACTGGCCTCACCGGAAGCCTTGAGCAGATAATCGGTCAGCGACGTGGTGGTCGTCTTGCCGTTGGTGCCCGTGATGGCAATCCAGTTATCGGGCGACAGGCGATAGGCAAACTCGGGCTCACCCATAATCTGGGCGGTATGCTCGCGCCCGGCCTTAAAGAAGCCCGAGAACTCCGAGATGCCCGGGCACGTCACGCATACGTCATAGGCGCCCTCGACCTGTTCGGTCCCATAGACAAACGACGCACCGGCAGCCTCGAGCGCACGCGTGGCGTCATTGGGCTCAGAGGTGCCGCCGCCATACACGGTAACGGCGCTTACGCGCTCTGGATGTGCCAGCGCCCAGCGGGCGACATCGAGACCGGATTTGCCCTGACCCAAAACGAGCAGGCTAAAGACATCAGCAAGAGGCATGAAAGACCACTATCCCAACTGGAAGAACAGGGCAAGGCCAACGGCACCAAATGCCGCAGCGATAATCCAAAAACGGATGACGACCTTGGTCTCGGCCCAACCCTTCTTTTCGAAATGATGATGGATGGGCGCCATAAGGAAGACGCGCTTGTGCGTAAAGTGGAAGTAGACAACCTGAATCATGACCGACAGGGTCTCAACGATAAACAGGCCACCGATGATGAGGGAGACGACCTCGGTGTTAGTCATGATGGACGTACAGGCAAACGCGGCGCCCAGAGCAAGCGAGCCGGTATCACCCATAAAGATGCTCGCCGGATAGCAGTTGAACCACAGAAAGCCCAGGCAGGCACCGGCACACGCGGTGCAGAAGATGGACAGGTTCACGTCTCCGTGCAAAAACGCCATGGCAGCCATGGCGAGCATGGCGATCATGGAGGTGCCGCCAGCAAGACCGTCAAGGCCATCGGTCAAGTTCACGGCATTAGAAAGACCGGCAATCATCAGCCAGCAAAAGACAATATAGAGCCACGGGAACGAATAGCCGCAGATGGTAGTCGAAAGCACGCCAAGGTCAATCGTCAACCCACCGGGAAAACGAATCTCGGGGGCGACGCCGCACCAGTTGACGGCAAGCACCGTAAAGGTGACACAGATAATGGTTAGGCCGATCATCTTGGCATGCGGCGTCAGACCGAGCGAGCGCCCATGCGTAACGGAGGTCAGATCGTCGATCAGGCCCAGCACGCCGGTCGCCAGCGTGGCGAGCAGCACGAGCACGAGCTCGGTGGTGAGCTTGCCCATCAGCAGGCAGGTCAGCGAGATCGCGACGAGGATGACAACGCCACCCATGGTGGGCGTTCCCTGCTTAACCAAATGACGCTTGGGGCCGTCGGCACGAACCTGCTGGCCGATACCCTCGACCTTGAGCAGCTTAATCCACCACGGCATGAGCAGCAGCGCAATGGCTGCGGCGATGCCAAGCCCCAAAAAAGCCTGATACGTTGGATACGAGGGATTGCCGAACATGGGCTAGCACACACCTTCCACAAAGCGGTCGAGCTCAACAAAGCGGGAACCCTTGACCAGTACAACATCATGTTTTTCAAGCGCGCCGCCCATGCGGTCGAGCACCTGCTGATAATCGGAGAACACCTGGATGCGGTCCTCGTCCATGCCCATCATGCGCGCGGCATCGGCCATAAGCTGGGCCAGCTCACCACCCACGCACGCCAGCATGTCGAGCTTCTTGGCGGCGGCATAGGCGCCCACGAGCTCATGCATGCGAGGAGCCTCATCGCCCATCTCGCCCATCTCGCCCAGGATCGCCATGCGAGACCCCGTGCATGAAAGCGAGCACAGCAGATCGAGGCCGGCTGCCATCGATTCGGCGCTGGCGTTATAGGAATCGTCGATGATGCGTGCACCGCTCTTGGCGCGCTTGATCTCCTGGCGGTGCCCGGTGATCGTAAGACCCCTAAAGGCAGCATCGATCTGCTCGGGCGTCACGCCCAGGCGATAGGCAACCGCGGCGGCCTTAACGGCATTAGGAACGGACTGCACGCCGGGGATGGCAAGCATGGTATCGATCGTCTCGCCCTGGCCAAAATCGAGCGTAAAGACCGGACGGCCCTCGTCATCAACGCGAACGTCGCGGGCGCGGACCTCATCATCGTCAGAGACACCGGCCAGCATCACGTCGATACCAGCAGGCTGGGCGAACGTATCGCGAATGAACGGCGTAAAATCGTCCTCGCCGCCCAAAACCAGCAGCGGCAAATAGTCGCCGGCGGCGCACATGCCCTGGACAATCTCGGCCTTAGCGCGGGCGATGTTCTCGCGACTGCCCAAAATGCCGATATGAGAGGTGCCGATCTTGCTCACGATGGCAAGGTTGGGATTGGCGGACTGGGACAGGCGCTCGATCTCGTGGAAATGGTTCATGCCCATCTCGAGCACCAGGACCTCGGTATCGGCCGGAGCGGAAAGCACCGTGAGCGGCATGCCGATCAGGTTATTGAAATTGCCCTTGGTGGCCCAGACACGATAGCGCTTGGCGAGCACAGCGGCGAGAACGTCCTTGGTCGTCGTCTTGCCGATGGAACCGGTAATGCCAACGACCAGGCAGCCAAGCTCCAGGCGATACGCGTGCGCCAAACGCAGCAGAAACTCCTCGGGATCATCGGTCAGCAAGATGGCACAGCCCTTGTCCTGCGCCAGCGAGACCAGCTCGGCCTCGGGCTCACGCGTCATCACGACGGCGCCGGCACCCGACTGGACGGCACGGGAAGCAAAATCATTGCCGTCGACGTTTTCACCGGGAAAGGCGACGAAAATCGTCCCTTCCTCGACCTGGCGCGAGTCGATAACGCACCCGCGGCATACCCGATCGACTTCTCCCGTCACGGTTCGGGCCCCTGTTGCGGCCGCGAGGTTGTTGACGGCGATCTCTATCATTGCAGCTCCCCTGTAAACCTAAATAATGCTATCGGCGTATTGTATCCCAGCGCCGCGCATGCGTGGTGCAGGGCATGTGAACACCCCTCATATGGGACAACAAACCACGCCCCAAAGATTGTAACCCCCTACTTCGTGTGTGGGATACCCAGCACGTCGAGCGCGTTGGCCATAATGGACTGGAACGGCACCGCAGCGGCATCTGAGCCGCTCGGCGTTCCGTCGAGCGTGATATAGCACAGCACCTTGGGCGATTGTGCCGGTGCAAAGCCCATAAAGGACGACATGTAGTTCTCCTTGAGTTAGCCGCCGTTCTCGTCGGCACGTTCGGCCGTACCGGTCTTACCCGCCACGTCATAGCCGTCAACCGCGACGCCAACGCCCGTTCCCTCCGACACGACCGTCTGCATGCACGATGTCACCTGGGATGCGGCGTCCTCCGAAATCGCGCGCTCGCCTTCGCCCCAGTCCTTCTCGTCGCCTTTGCTGGACTTATAGAAGTGCGGGGTCATCATCACGCCGCCGTTGGCGATGCCGCCCACGGCACGTGCGATCTCAATCGGTGAGACAGACAGCGCCTGTCCAAAGCTCATCGAACCCAGCGTGGCGCCGTCATACTGGTCACGCTCCTTGACGATGCCCAGGCTCTCGCCCGGAAAATCGACACCAGAGCTGTGACCGATGCCCCACTTGTCCACATAGGCAGCAAAGTCGTCGGCACCGATCTTGCGCCCCACCAGGACAAATCCCACGTTGGACGAACGGCGCATCATCTCGCGCACATCCATGGTCATGGCGTAGTCGCGCTTGTCGGCATCGGTGACGGTATCGTCGCCCACCTTGATGCTCGCCGGCACCTCAAACGACGTACTCGACCGCACGACACCCAAGTCGAAGCCGGCGCCCGCCACGAGCGTCTTAAAGACCGAGCCGGGCTCGTAGGCGTCGGTGACCAGGCGCAGGTTCATATCCTCGGTCTTGGCGTTTTCCAAATTGGTCTGGTCGTAGGTCGGATACGAGCAGGCTGCCAAGATCTCGCCTGTCGTAGGATCGGTGACCAGCGCCGAGCCGTTCTTGGCCTTTGTCTTCTCGACAGCCTCTGCCAGGGCATCCTCGGCCGCACGCTGGATATTGACGTCGAGCGTCGTCACGATATCAACGCCGTCGACCGCAGCCACCTTTTTATAGGCACCGCCCGCGATATAGCTGCCGTCCCTCGCGCGCTCGCGTACGAGAGAACCGTTCGTGCCGGTCAGAAGCTTGTTGTATTGCTTTTCGAGACCCGTCAAGCCGTCGTTGTCTACATTCACTACACCCAGCACCTGCGATGCCAGATTGCCGTATGGATATACGCGCTTCATGGCCTGCTCAAAAAGCACGCCGGGCAGGTTCTTCTTCTCCAGCGCCGCAGCGTCGTCTTCGTCCACCTGGCGCTTGATATACACCCAGGTTCCATCGGACTCAACGAGCTTGCGGCAGGTCTTTTTATCGATTCCAGTTGCCTTGACCAGCGCCGACACCGTCTTGTCAACATCCTCGACAAGCTGGGGGTTCACGGCGATGTTGCGACATTCGACCGACGACGCCAGCACGTTACCGTTGCGGTCGTAGATGGTGCCACGTTTGGCATAGAGGGTCTGCGCAAGCAGGCGGCGCGCATCGGCACGCTCGCGCAGTTTATCGGCTTCGACAATTTGATAGTCGGCAAGGCGAAAGATGCCCAAGCCCAAGCCAAGCCCAATGAAGCCCATGACGGCTTTGCGGCGAGGCAGAGGCGTGCCCGTGAGCCATTCGGTCGACGAACTCTTGCGCGACCTGGTGTTATGCACTTGAGGGCCGCCCGAGCCGCGAAGTCGCGACGCCGGGTCGTTGCCACGGGACTGCCCGGCGTTGTAAGATTGCCGACCCGTTCCTTGATAACCAGAACGTCCCCGCGACGAGGGACGTCCAGAACCGCGGCCCCCATCGGAACCGCGGCGATAGTCATTTGTCATACTCAGCTACCGTCTTGCTACTGAGCGGTCGCGGTCGCGTTGGCGCCCGCGGCTGCATCCTGCGAAAAGTCAAGTGTAACGCTCTCGCTGGGCTCCACCATGCCATAAGCGCCCGCAAGGTCGCGAATGCGCGTGTCGGCGCCATAGACCGAATGCATGACCTCCAGGTCGGAGCTCTCATCGGTCGCCTTTTCGAGCGTATTGGTAAGCTCGGCGTTGCTGTTGAGCACCTGGGCCGTAACACCGGCGAGCGCCACGCGGGCGACGCCGATCGTCATGAAGATAGCCGCAATGATGCAAAACGTTTTAAGAACGCTCATGAAAACCGGGCTTACCGCCTGGTTTGCCTGACGGCCCGCGCCCGTGTAGACATCAAAGCGCGGCGTGCGCTGCTCACGGGGAGCAACGGGGGCCTGCGGCGTCTCACGATAGGCGGGCATGGCGTTCATATCATAGGCGAGTGCTGCGCTTGAAGTGTTGTAGCCCATGATATGCCGCCTCCCATCCCGAGTACGTTGGTAGTGTGTTTAAGCTTCGTTTATGGTGCGAGCGGGAGGTCCAATATCACGCGGTCGCGCCTACAGACGCTGCGCCACGCGGATTTTGGCTGATCTCGCCCGAGGGTTGCGCTCAACCTCATCAGGCTGTGCAACCAAGGGTTTGCGAGTGATGACCTTGAGTATCGGCACGTTGCCGCACACGCACACCGGAATCTCCGGCGGACACGTGCACCCCTGGCTCATCTCCTTAAAGTGGTTCTTTACGATACGGTCCTCGAGCGAGTGATATGAGATGACGCAGATACGTCCGCCCGGGTTGAGCCACCTGGTGGCGGCATCAAGCCCTCGTTCGAGCACATCGAGCTCGTGATTGACCTCGATGCGAATGGCCTGGAAACTTTTCTTGGCCGGGTGTCCGCCATGCCGACGAGCGGCAGCCGGGATACCCGCCTTGATGATCTCGACAAATTGGCCGGTGGTTTCGATCGGTTCTTGCTCGCGGCGGCGCACGATCTCGCGCGCGATCTGCGAGGCGAACTTCTCTTCGCCGTAGACGCGTAGAATCCGGGCGAGGTCGTGTTCGTTGTAGGTGTTGATGACCTCAGCTGCGTTTAAGGTGTTATTACCCGGATCCATCCGCATGTCCAATGGGGCGTCCTCGTTATACGAAAAGCCCCTGCCAGGGATATCGAGTTGCGGTGACGAAACGCCCAAATCGAACAGGAAGCCATCGACCCCGGGCACCTCGGCCGAGCAAAGCAGCTCGTCCAAGTCGCCGAAGTTGCCCTTCAGCAGCTGGTGTGGAACGCCGGGAACCTCGCGGTCCAGACGGGCGCCAGCGGCCTCGAGGGCCATGTCGTCCTGATCGACGCCGAGCAAAAGACCCGTCTCCCCCACCTGCGCGGCCATCTTTACCGAATGGCCGGCACCGCCAAGGGTGCAATCGCAGACAACGGAGCCGCTCTTTAGCCGCAGCGACTCAAGCACTTCGCCGAGCATGACAGGTTCATGCCGATATTCTTGTGTCAAGATCCCACGCTCCATCCGTTACCCGTGCCTTGCCCTTACGAGAAGAAGAGGTCCAGCAGGGCCTCATCGTCATCGTCCTCATCGGCCGCGGCGCGATCCCAAACCTCAAGGTGGTCGTAGTTGCCCACAACCGTGACCTCGCGGTCGAGGTTCGCCTGTTTGCGGAGAGACTCTGAAAGACCGATGCGACCGGCGCTATCCACGTCCATCGACGTGGTGCGCTTGTTGATCGCCCTCATGAGCTTCTGGTCGTTAATGTCACGCGGGTTAAAACCCTCGTGGCCCTCACGACCCGCGAAGAGTCCTTCGACCCACTTATCGAAGGCCTCGGCAGAGAACACGTACAGAGCATCGACATCCAGGGCTTTGAACACGCGAACGTGCTCTCCAAGCTCCTCGCGAAGGGGTGCAGGCAGGGACAGACGACCTTTTGCATCGAGATTGCGCTCGTATGCACCAGTCATTCCCATGTGCGCCCTCCCCTCGGTTACTCAGATGGCACGTACGCGGGGAACCACCCCGCCTGTCGACGTCATTAATAATATGGGGAACCGCCCCATTTTTCAACACCTTTCCCCACCCCTTCCCCCTCTGACCCTGG
>URBS01000021.1 GCA_900546085.1 uncultured Collinsella sp. | reverse complement strand
ATATCACTTTTGTACTGATCGACCAGCTGAATTTGAAGCTCACGCGTCCTCACGAGTGAATAACCCGAATCGATATAGTTCTGTACGACCTCCGGCATGCCGCCGCAAACGATATAGGCTCTAAAGTTTTTGAGCATCGCCTCATGAATATAGTTTTCGACGGGACGCCTCTCGACAAGGCAGCTGCGGATGTCTGCAAGCACATTCTCGCTGATGCTGTTTGCCCAACAAAACTCTTCAAAATCCATTGGCCGCATAACAATGTGCTCGACATACCCCACCGGGAAAGAAGAGATCCCCTTAAACTCAGTCCCAAGCATAGACCCCGAGAAGACATAGCTAAAGCGCCCGTCCTCGACCAACGCCTTCATGAGCGTGACGATCTGCGGATACTCCTGTATTTCATCGACAAAGATAAGCGTATCTCCCTCAACAAGCGGTGCATCCGCAAGAAGGGCCACGCGGTTGATGAAGTCAATGGAGTTCTTAGCGCCAACAAGTACGTCTCTTGCCTCGGCATCGAGTAACAGATTGACCTCATAATACGAAGCGTAGTTGCTCTTTCCAAACGCGCGAATTGCATAGCTCTTGCCAATCTGACGCGCGCCAGTAACAAGCAACGCTTTATTGGATTTGTTCTTCCAGCTCAAAAGCCTGTCAGTGACCTTACGGCGTAGCATTAAAACCCCTCAATGACAAAAATTGGCAAATAGATTTGACGCTAATCATACAAAAATTGGCAGATAGATTTGACCCAAATCGTACAAAAATTGGCAGATAGCAAAGATTCGCTTAGGTCTCAAAGCCATCGAGTCGGCGCGGTGCCATGCGAAAACGCTGGGGACGCCGTTAGCGTTCTCGGCTGCTTGGGTGGGCAGGAGCGAAAGGGCATCAGCGGCGTTCATGCAGTATCCGACGGTAAAGTTCCATACTGCGAACTCGCAGTCGCTTGCCGCGGGGTGAAGCGCGATCGGCTATCCCTTATGTTGGATGAAAAGCCCCGTGTTTTTGCAGGGGTGCATACTCGTCAAATTAATGTATAGAATCGCGTATAGTGCGAGTAAGATATTGCGCTGTCCGTTTTGTGTTTAGCAAAGATATAGTTTGCATAATCTGGTCTAATCCCTGCTCTATTTAAATAAAGTTGCACGTAAATGGCGTAGATATGCCTGAACTGGGCTTCTTTACGCTGAGCGGGTAAAATCGACCGTTCGCCGCTTAGGTATTTTCAAAATGAATAAAATGAGCGATAAAGAGAATATAAACCTTAATAAACTCGCGTATCGCACGGACGCGGGTTATTAATGGGTTGTAGGCCTTTTACAGAAAGGATTCCAGCAATGTCTAAGCCTCTTGGCAAGCCCGATCGTATTGTCGTCGCCCTCGGCGGCAACGCCCTCGGCAACAACCCCGTCGAGCAGATCGAGGCCGTGAGCAACACCGCCCACGCGCTCCTCGGCCTCATCGAGCAGGGCAACGAGATCATCATCACCCACGGCAACGGCCCGCAGGTCGGCATGATCCAGAACGCCTTCGCCGCCGCCCACGACGCCATCGGCACCCCCGAGATGCCGCTGCCCGAGTGCGGCGCCATGTCCCAGGGCTACATCGGCTACCACCTGCAGCAGGGCATCGGCCGCGAGATGCACAAGCGCTATAAGCGTTGGCACGCCGCCACCGTCGTCACCCAGATCGAGTGCGATCCCGACGATCCCGCGTTCAAGAACCCGACCAAGCCGATCGGCCCCTTCTACACCGAGGAGCAGGCCAAGGAGTTCATGGCCGAGGACCCCTCCAAGGTCTTCGTCGAGGATTCCGGCCGCGGCTGGCGTCGCGTCGTCGCCTCCCCCGATCCCAAGAAGATCGTCGAGGCCGACTCCATCCTCAACCTGCTCGACAACGAGTTCATCGTCATCGCCTGCGGTGGCGGCGGCATCCCCGTCGTCCGCGACTACGAGAACAAGGGCTGCTACAAGGGCGTTCCCGCCGTTATCGACAAGGACCTGGGCGGCGAGCTGCTGGCCGAGGACTGCGACGCCGACGTTCTGTTCCTGCTGACCGCCGTCGAGCATGTCGCCATCAACTTTGGCAAGCCCAACCAGGAGGAGCTCGAGGACCTCACCGCCGACGAGGCCGAGCGTCTGGCCGACGAGGGCCAGTTCGGCAAGGGCTCCATGGAGCCCAAGGTCCGCGCCGCCATCAAGTTCGCCCGCTCCCGCAAGGGCCGCACCTGCATCATCGGCGCCCTGGACAAGGCCGCCGAGACCATGGCCGGCCTCTCCGGTACCCGCATCCACGAGTAGCCTCTACTCTGTTGCCTCTCCCGTGGGCGCCAGGCAAAGCGCCCACAGACTAGCCTCTCTTCATGAGCCCCGCAGTCCGCTCCGACTGCGGGGCTTTTGCTGTTTGAGATGTGTGCAGGGGGTAAACAAGAGCAAATTTGGTTAGATGCTCAGGTCATGGGATGCCTGAAACCAGACGATGACTCCGAGAATCCTGATTCGGCGTTTGTCCAGCACAATATCCGGTTCCGACGTGCGATATGAGTAGGATGACAGCATCACGGTGTTCGTGCCGGTGCTATATCGCCGTATGACCATTCTGGAATTATCGGCCAAGGCGAGGACGGAGCATCCGTTCCAGGGTTTCAGGTTGGGGTCCACTAGGAGAAGGGATCCTATCGGATAGCATTTGGACATGGCAGATGTGTCCATTTGAACAAAGAAGCACCCGCGATGGTTTTTGAATACGGATGAGGGGAGCGCCGTTGTTCCGGTCTGCTTGAGTCCCGTTCTGCCTCCATTCATCTGAATTTTAAATACATCACAAAGGGAGTCAGTAGTAGTTTCCTTGGATTCCCCCTTCCGCCCCTCGTGGTCGAGCTTTGCGGCAAGCCCTGCGGTTTCCGATGCGAGGTCGTCAAACTGCAGATTGAATTTCGAAACGATCTTGAGCAGTGTCGACCGGCGGATGGCATAGCGGTCCTTTTCCCAACGGCATACCGTTTCTTTGGAGACGCCGACAAGTGCCGCGAACTCCTCCTGCGTGAGCTGGTCGCGCTTGCGAAGCGCCTTTATGTTTTGACCCGTTCCCATGTTATGAAGCGCGGACGAGGGGAAGGCAGAGGCAGTTGGGGCCGCCAAAGCCGTTTGTCAGCTCAAAGATAGAGATGGGAACAAGTTCAATACCGGCCTGCTCCAGTGCCTTGTTAGTCTCGGTGTTCTCTTCGTATACGCAGACCTTGCCGGGCTCCAGGCAAAGGGTGCTTATGGCATTGTTGGTTCTTTCGACCTCTGCCGCTCCGGGATTTGAGCCGCCGCAAGGGATAAATTGCGGTGAACTTAAACCCAGGGCTAATCCCAGCGCTTCTTTTAGTCCGCCTTCGACATGACGCGCCCGGGTTGTCCTTTCCGATCTGCCTCGTGTAATGCAGTAGACTCGCGCTTGGTCCAGGAGCTCCCGGTCAATGAGGAATGTCTCATAGTTAACACGAGCAAAGTATGTGTCGAGATGAATGCAGAGATCATCGTAGGGAACCTCAATGGCCCATACGGACTCAATAGTCGAGTTCTCGTCCCAGAGCAAGTTATTCGCTAGGGTGTCTATAGCTGCTGGCTCGGTTCGTTGAGAGATGCCAACGGCTACATTTTCGCTGTTGAGGTTGTGAAGGTCGCCGCCTTCAATGTGGTAAGTCGATTCATGCTTGAAGAACTGAGGAGTCTCGCGGAAATCCGGATGATAGTTAAAAATCGTTTTATAGGCGATAACCTCACGGTTGCGCTCTGGCCAGTACATATGGTTGAGCGTGACACCTTCGCCGATGACGCTTGCTGGATCGCGCGTGAACCACATGGTGTTAAGGGGGGCTATGAGAAGGTCGTCGGGTGAGTATGCGTCTCCCGTCAGCTTTGAGAGGCTGAACACCTCCTTGTTCGTGTCGAAGACCTGGGAGTAGCGAACGCCGTTGACGGCTGCCTGGACCAGGTCGCGGGAACCTTCGATATGCTCAAGATACTCGCGAATGGCGGACTCGAGCTCCATGCCCCTCGCGCCGCATTCTGAAATGTAGCTATCGATAAAAGAGCGACGCGCTTGCTCTGTCGCATCAAGGGCTTCGGTAAGAAGGTTCTCGAGATAGAGAATCTCTACTCCTTCGTGCTCGAGCATTGCCGAGTAAGCATGATGCTCCCTGAGGGCCTTTTCAAGATCAAATGAATTGCTAGAAGGGCGTAGCGTAAAGACTTGATTGAACTGGCCGTCGGGGTAGTTGCGCGTTTCGGGGCCGGGGCAGTGCAGCAGGACCCTTTTTAGCTTTCCTATTTCGTTTTGAACATGCAATGCGGACATGTGACCTCGCTTTGGCGATGAGTATTGATCGCTTCCATAGTGTCACATTAGAAGCTTGTTTCAATTTACGTCATGTTTGCCACAGGAGAATGGCACGACCCAAGTAAATAAGTGACGTTAAACATCTATCAAAAGTGATAATTGATGAATTACGTCAATCTAAAGTCCGTTTACGGGTCGATGCGCTTCGCTGGCGGGCGAAGAGACGGAAGGGTGTTTTGCGCGATGACACAATGGCTTTGCCGGCAACGAAAAACCCCTGAATTAAGGAGGAGAGATGGCAGAGACAGAAAAGAAGCGCACTCTTCGAGTCCCGCACGTGTACACCATCATTCTCGTCTTGATGGCCGTATTTGCCGTTCTGACCTGGGTCGTGCCTTCGGGTTCGTTTGAGCGCCAGGAGGTTAACGGTCGCGAGGTAACGGTCTCGGGCACCTATGAGCCTGTCGATAAGGTCTATACGGACGAGGACGGCAACGAGGTCGATCTTCGCCAAGGCATCTTCGAAGTACTTGAGGCCCCTGCGATCGGCATCCAGCAAGCGGTCGAGGTCGTTGCATTCATTATGATCGTGGGAGGTTCCTTCCAGGTCATCACGGCGACCGGAGCCATCACGAGCGGCGTCGCCCGAGTGGTGAAGAAGTTCAAGAGCAAGGACGTCCTCATCATTCCGATCCTAATGGTGCTTTTTGCCTTGGGCGGCAGCACCTTTGGTATGGCAGAGGAGACGCTTCCGTTCTTTGCGATTCTTATGCCGATCATGATGGCCATGGGCTTCGACTCAATTACAGCGTTCATGACGGTGTTTGTGGGTGCCCGTATCGGATACATCGCATCTACCGTAAACCCGTTCAACGTCCTGATTTCCCAGGGCATCCTCGGTATCCAGGGCAACCCCCAGCTTTGGTTGCGTACTATCGCCCTTGTCGTGCTCACTGCAGTTGCCATCGCATGGGTTGTGATGTATGCCCTCAAGGTTAAGAAGAATCCCGAGGCATCCCCAGCTTTCCACGATGATATCGAGAAGCGCAAAGAGTTTGGTGCGGACGAGAATCTCCTCGATAGCGAGTTCACCGGTAGGCAGAAAGCCGTCATGGTTATTTTCGTGCTTGGACTTGGCGCTATCATTTGGGGTCTGGTAACCCAGGGCTGGTACATGAACGAGATCTCTGCGATTTTCTTGGCCATGGCCCTTCTTTCGGGTGTAGTTTCCGGGATGAACGAGAAGGAGATCGCGGGAGAGTTCGTTAAGGGAATTGCAGACTTCGCGTTCTCGGCCATCGTTGTTGGCCTCGCCCGCGGAATCCTCGTAATCGCCAATGACGGCCTCATCATCGATACGATTCTCAACACGCTCGCCACGGCTCTCTCTGGAGTTCCGGCAGTTATCTTTACGAGCATTCTCTACGTCGTGGATAACCTTCTGTCGATCCTCGTTCCGAGCTCCTCGGGCATCGCTGCTCTTACGATTCCCATTTTCGGCCCGCTTGTTGAGCTGATGGGCTTAAACCCCGAGGCTGCAGTTACCGGCCTTTCCATGGGCAGTGCTGCCATGTCTCTCATTTCGCCGACAAGCGCGATGCTCGTTGCCGGTCTTGGCGTCTGTAAGATTCCGCTTGGCCAGTGGTGGAAGGTCGCTTGGAAATTCTTCCTGGTCGTAAGCGTTATCTGCATGGCATTCACTGCGGTTTCGGGTCTTATCCCCCTGCCGTAAATGCAAAACCCCACATACAAGTTGTGAGAAAGAAGGATAGAGATGAACAAAGGACTGAACGTTCATAGCGAGATTGGCGCCCTCAAGAAGGTGTGCGTCCATCGCCCCGGTATGGATCTTGTAAACATGAAGGCGGAGGATTTCGACCGCGTTTGGATTCACGACGCGTTCTATCTGGACTATGCCCAGAAAGAGCACGATCAGTTTACCGACCTTCTTCGCGGCGCTGGCGCCGAGGTCGTCTATATGGAAGAGCTGCTCGCTGAGACGTTTGACAAAGTCGAGGGTACTCGCGCAGAGTTCATGACGAAGTTCATGGGTGAGTCCGGCATCTCCAACGCGGCCCTTCGCCAGGCCGTTGTCGAGAAGCTTGATTCGATTAAGGACAACAAGGAGTTTGTCCTTGCTGCCATGGGCGGCCTCTACGTTCGCGACCTCGAGATCCCCAAGGTCGGCGGTTCTCTTGCCAGTATGGACGGCGAGGAGTTGAAGGCTGACGATATGGTGCTGTTCCCCATGCCGGCCTCGTATTTCTCCCGTGACCCTCTGGCTGTCGTGGGCAAGGGCGCTACCATGAACCGCATGTACTGGAATCAGCGCAATCGCGAAGTAATCTTCTACGAAACGGTGCTGCGTAACCATCCTGATTACGCTGGTAGCCCCATTTGGTATGACCACAACAGCGAGTGGCATATCGAGGGCGGCGATATCCTCAACATCAACGCCAAGACGCTCGCCATCGGTATTTCCGAGCGCACCCAGACTGCAGCCATCGATGAGCTCGCCAAGAATATGTTCTGGGGTTCCGATGAGGCTGAGATCGAGAACATCTATGCCATCAAGATTCCGCACGGCTATGCCTACATGCACCTCGACACCGTCTGCACGCAGGTCGATCGCGATAAGTTCACGGTCTATCCCGGCATCTACCAGACGCTTCGTGCCTACCGCCTGACCAAGGGCGATTCGGAGGGGGAGGTGCATATCGAGGAACTCGAGGGCACCCTGCAGCATATCCTCGAGCTTGCGACGGGTATGGACCATATCACCATGATTGAGTGCGGTGGCGGCGATCCGATCGAGGCTTCCCGTGAGCAGTGGAACGATGGTTCCAACACTCTTGCGGTCGCACCGGGCAAGGTCTGCGTGTATGAGCGCAACGTTGTAACCAACGATGCTCTTTACAAGGCTGGCGTCGAGCTGCTCGTCGCTCCCTCCGAGGAGCTTTCTCGCGGTCGCGGCGGCCCGCGTTGCATGACCATGCCGTTCTGGCGTGAGGAAATCTAGTCAGCGTTAGCGTATCTGGGCGGCGCGTGTGGTCTGCGCCGCCCATCCCTCCTTGTGTGTTCCAACAACCGAAAGGACTCAAATCATGGCTCTTAATCTTTCTGGTCGAAGCGTTCTTACCCTGCTTGACTTTACGTCTGAGGAAATCGAGTACATGCTCGACCTCTCAAAGAACTTCAAGGATATGAAGCGCGCCGGTTATCCGCACCGCTTTCTCGAGGGCAAGAACATTGTCCTGCTGTTTGAGAAGACCTCAACGCGCACGCGCTGTGCCTTCGAGGTCGGCGGTATGGACCTGGGTATGGGTGTGACCTACCTCGACCCCGGCTCGTCGCAGATGGGCAAGAAAGAGTCCATCGAGGATACCGCCCGCGTGCTCGGTCGCATGTATGACGGTATTGAGTATCGCGGCTCCGACCAGTCGATCGTCGAGGAGCTTGCCGCCAAGGCTGGCGTTCCCGTCTGGAACGGTCTGACCAACGAGTACCATCCCACCCAGGCCCTTGCCGACATTCTTACCATGCGTGAGGAGTTTGGCGACACGCGCGGCATGAAGCTCACCTATATGGGCAAGGAGCAGGGCAACGTCAGCGACTCCCTGATGGTTATCTGCGCCAAGCTCGGCATTAACTTCTGCTCCTGCGGACCCAAGGGCGATGTCGAGGGCGCCACGCACTTCGATCCCGAGCTTCTTGAGCGCTGCCAGGAGATCGCCGCTCAGAATGGCTGCACGATCCAGCTCACTGAGGATATCGACGAGGGCGTCAAGGATGCAGACGTGATCTATACGGACGTTTGGGTCGGTATGGGCCAGGCTGAGGAGCTGTGGAAGAGCCGAATCGATCTTCTCTCTCCCTATCGAGTAACGCCCGAGGTCATGGCCAAGGCAAACCCCGGCGCCATCTTTATGCACTGCCTGCCGAGCTTCCACGATACGCAGACCACCATCGGCGCCGAGATTGCCGAGAAGTTCGGCGTGACCGAGATGGAGGTTTCCGACGAGGTCTTTGAGAGCGCGCAGTCTCGTGTGTTCCAGGAGGCCGAGAACCGCATGCATACCATTAAGGCCATGATGTACGCGACGCTTCGCTAGTAGCTGGGAAGTGAACGAATACTATGAGTAAACCGTACGGTAAGCCCGACCGCATCGTCGTCGCCCTCGGCGGCAACGCCCTCGGCAACAACCCCGTCGAGCAGATCGAGGCCGTGAGCAACACCGCCCACGCGCTCCTCGGCCTCATCGAGCAGGGCAACGAGATCATCATCACCCACGGCAACGGCCCGCAGGTCGGCATGATCCAGAACGCCTTCGCCGCCGCCCACGACGCCATCGGCACCCCCGAGATGCCGCTGCCCGAGTGCGGCGCCATGTCCCAGGGCTACATCGGCTACCACCTGCAGCAGGGCATCGGCCGCGAGATGCACAAGCGCTATAAGCGTTGGCACGCCGCCACCGTCGTCACCCAGATCGAGTGCGATCCCGACGATCCCGCGTTCAAGAACCCGACCAAGCCGATCGGCCCCTTCTACACCGAGGAGCAGGCCAAGGAGTTCATGGCCGAGGACCCCTCCAAGGTCTTCGTCGAGGATTCCGGCCGCGGCTGGCGTCGCGTCGTCGCCTCCCCCGATCCCAAGAAGATCGTCGAGGCCGACTCCATCCTCAACCTGCTCGACAACGAGTTCATCGTCATCGCCTGCGGTGGCGGCGGCATCCCCGTCGTCCGCGACTACGAGAACAAGGGCTGCTACAAGGGCGTTCCCGCCGTTATCGACAAGGACCTGGGCGGCGAGCTGCTGGCCGAGGACTGCGACGCCGACGTTCTGTTCCTGCTGACCGCCGTCGAGCATGTCGCCATCAACTTTGGCAAGCCCAACCAGGAGGAGCTCGAGGACCTCACCGCCGACGAGGCCGAGCGTCTGGCCGACGAGGGCCAGTTCGGCAAGGGCTCCATGGAGCCCAAGGTCCGCGCCGCCATCAAGTTCGCCCGCTCCCGCAAGGGCCGCACCTGCATCATCGGCGCCCTGGACAAGGCCGCCGAGACCATGGCCGGCCTCTCCGGTACCCGCATCCACGAGTAGCCTCTACTCTGTTGCCTCTCCCGTGGGCGCCAGGCAAAGCGCCCACAGACTAGCCTCTCTTCATGAGCCCCGCAGTCCGCTCCGACTGCGGGGCTTTTGCTATTCACCTAGTCATTGGGGACAGACTTAAATGAGTAGTCCAAAACGGGTGCAGTTTCCTTTGAGGCCCTCAACCGGAAAATGCATCCCGGAAATATGCCGAAAAGTGGCTCTCAGTTTCCCAAGCAGGCCGCTAACGGAAAGCGCATCCCGCTATCGAACTTCAAAGCGGGATGCGCCTTCCGTGCCGGCGGCTCCGGGCAGTCTGGGGCCACTCATTTAGGTCTGTCCCCAATGAGTGCCCAATGACTAGTAGTAGGCCCACATGGCTTCGACTTCGTTGAGGACCTCTACGACGTCCCAGCGGCGGGCGCTGCGGCTGGCCGAGTTGGGGTCGTAGACGCCAATCTGGTTGGCATCGTCGATGCCGTGGAGCACGATATAGTGGCCTACGTTGGTAAACGTGCCGGGGCGCACTGCGGCGATGACGGGCGCACCCGAGCGAAGTGCTTGGGTAATCGATTCGCGATCGTTATAGAGCTGTGTTCCGTTGAGCCCCAGCTGCCACGCACCGCTTGTCATAAACGACCACTCGGTGGCACCAGTGGGGGCGTAGTTGCCGGCTTCGGCCAGTGCGCATATATCGACCGGCGTCTTATCGGTATGGCCGGTCTTAAAGATATAGACCATGGTGAGGCAAGTGGGACCGCAAGCGTTTTCGCGAATAGTGCCACCGGCATAGGGCAGCTCCGACCATGCGGGGTCAATTTGGTAGATGTGGGGCATGGTGCCGGCCTGCCATTGCGAGCGTGGGGTCGAAAAGGCAAATGAGTAGTCGGGCGCGACGGGAGCTTTAAGCAGCTTGTCCTCGGCAGTGGGCTCAAGACCGGCTGATCCGTGGGAGATACAGGATCCCAAAAACACAAAGACGAGGCAGGCGGCGATGGAGCAAAACACAAGGCGTAGGCGGCGGGCCGGAAGCGCGTGGCTTGTGATGTGCGACGCGGGGTGAGGGGCGGAATTGCCGCGATCGCGTTGAGGTCGCGAAAAGGAGCGCTTAACGTAGTAGTCGGTCTTACGGCGATCGTAGCGGCGTGGCTGCGATGTGTCGGTCTGGCGTTGGCGTGTGCTCGTACTCATGCGGTCTGACTGCTGCACGGTACGGCTTTGTTGCCGCGAAGAAGCCCCGAGCTGCTCTTGGGGGCGCTGCGGGCTGTCGTTGTCGGAGGTGCTTCTGGGCGTTGGCGTGGTGCGGCCGGCAAGGCGCACGCTTTGTGGCCGTTGGTCGCCGTCATTGTATCCGTATGCCATTCGAATCACCTTGCCTCATGTGTAACTTGTCTATCCTACATAAAAAGATGCACGACACATGGGCATGTGCGCCAAAAGCCTGACAAATGGTATGAACGTTGCCGCGCCGCGCGCCAAGCGTCACGGCAACAGGTCTTCAAAAGCAGACAAGATGAAAGCGTCCAAGACGAATGACGTCTTCCGCCGTTCGTCCCAAAAACGGCGCCGCCCGTTTTACAGTTCTGCCTTCGGTCGAGCCACAAGCGGCGTTGCTGTGCCAAGGCCGTATCTTAAAGCCACGAAATTAAAGCGCGCGGCAAAACAGGCTGCGCAAGGGTGACGCCAAGGGGCGTCAAAAAGGAAAGGAGGGGAACAATGGCGGACAAGAACGCAGAAGTTGCAGTCGAGGGTAACGGTGGCATGAAGAAAACACTCTCGCTCTGGAACTTCTTTACCATCGGTTTCGGTGCCATCATCGGTACCGGTTGGGTTCTGCAGGTCGGCGACTGGATGGTCGTGGGCGGCGGTCCCGTTCCCGCTATGATCGCATTCCTCTTGGGCGCGATCTTCCTCGTGCCCGTCGGAGCTGTTTTCGGTGAGCTCACGGCTGCTATCCCCATCTCGGGCGGCATCGTCGAGTATGTCGATCGTAGCTTTGGCCGTACGCTGAGCTACATCACCGGATGGCTTTTGGCCCTGGGCAACGGCATCCTGTGCCCGTGGGAGGCCATCGCCATCTCGACTCTCGTGTCCGAGATGTTCGGCAGCCTGCCCGGTCTTGAGTGGCTGCGCGCCGTCAAGCTCTACACCATCCTGGGCGCTGACGTTTACCTGTTCCCGACGCTGATCGCGCTCGGCTTTGCAGCCTACGTCATCTTCCTCAACTTCCGCGGTGCCAGCTCGGCCGCCAAGCTCCAGGCCTTCCTGACCAAGGCCCTGCTCTGCGGCATGCTGCTCGCCATGGGCGTCTCGCTGTTCACCGGTTCGCCGGAACACGCCATGCCCGTGTTCTCCCAGGTCACCGGTGCTGGCGGCGGCAAGCCCGCTACCGAGGGCACCAGCCTGTTCGCCGGCATCGTGTCGGTCCTGGTTTTGACCCCGTTCTTCTACGCCGGCTTCGACACCATTCCTCAGCAGGCTGAGGAAGCAGCCGAGGGCCTCAACTGGAACAAGTTCGGCAAGATCATCTCCCTGGCCCTGCTGGCCGCCGGCGGCTTCTACATGGTCTGCATCTACTCGTTCGGCACCATCCTCGACTGGCATGAGTTCGTTAAGAGCCCGGTTCCCGCGCTTGCCTGCCTCAAGGGCATCAACATGCTCCTGTACCTGGCCATGCTCGTCATCGCCACGCTTGGACCCATGGGCCCGATGAACTCCTTCTACGGCGCCACGAGCCGCATCATGCTCGCCATGGGCCGCAAGGGCCAGCTGCCCGAGAAGTTCGCCGAGGTCGATCCCAGCTCCGGCGCCCCCAAGCTCGCCTGCGTCGTTCTGGCCGTCATCACCGTCGTCGGTCCGTTCCTGGGCAAGAACATGCTCATCCCTCTGACCAACGTGTCGGCTCTCGCCTTCATCTTCTCCTGCGGCATGGTCGCCCTCGCTTGCCTGCGCATGCGCTTTACCGAGCCCGACCTGCCTCGTCCCTACGAGGTGCCCGGCGGCAAGTTTGGCATCAGTCTCGCTGTTGCTGCCTGCGCCGTCATCATCGGCCTGCTCGTGATTCCGTTCTCTCCCGCCTCCCTCAACATGGTGGAGTGGAGCATCGTGATCGGCTGGTTGGCTATTGGCCTGGCCCTCATGGCTTTCACCAATTCCCGCAAAAAGTAACGCCTAGCCGGGGCGGATCGGGTGCGCGGGACCCTCTCTTCCGCGCACCGAACCTGGCACCACTTGGGTAGCTTTGTGAGGCCTTAACCCAACACGGCCTCGCCCGCAATATGGATCCATAAGGAGGAACCATGTCCACTAAGTATGCAATCGTTGGCGGCAAGCTCATCGACGGTACCGGTGCCGAGCCGGTCGAGAACTCCCTCGTTCTCGTCGACGACAACGGCAAGATCGAGTACGCCGGTGTCATGCAGGACCTTCCCGAGGGCGTTGAGGTTATCGACGCCGCCGGCAAGACCGTCCTTCCCGGCCTGATCGACACCCACCTGCACTTCTCGGGCAACCTGACCGACGATGATACCGACTGGGTCATGCAGCCGCTCCTCGAGAAGCAGGCTGTCGCCGTCAAGCAGGCCTACGACTGCCTCACCCACGGCCTCACCACCGTCTGCGAGATCGGCCGCTTTGGTATCCAGATCCGCGACTGCATCGACAAGGGCGTTTTCAAGGGCCCGCGCGTTCTGGCCACTGGCCTCGGCTTCTGCCGCGTTGCCGGCCACGGTGACTCCCACCACTGCACCCAGGAGCTCAACAAGGACTCCCACCCCTGGGGCGACCAGGTCGACGGTCCTTGGGATCTGCGTAAGGCCGTCCGTCGTCGCCTGCGCGAGAACCCCGATGCCATCAAGATCTGGGCTACCGGTGGCGGCATCTGGCGCTGGGACTCCGGTCGCGACCAGCACTACTGCTCCGAGGAGATCCAGGCCGTGATCGAAGAGGCCAAGATGGTCGGCATCCCCGTGTGGAGCCACTGCTACAACAACCACGCCGCTGCCTACGATTCCGTCCGCTTTGGCTGCGAGCAGCTGATCCACGGCTTCGATATCGATGAGCGCACCATGGACCTCATGGCCGAGCAGGGCACCTTCTTCACCCCGACGATCGCCTTCCTGCCCACCTGGTACGCCACCTATCCGCCCGTCTACGTCCCCGAGCTGCACGACAAGTACGAGGGCACCCTGGTCGAGAAGGAGCTCCAGCGCAACTACGACTGCCTGCGCGAGGCCAAGAAGCGCGGCGTCGTCATGACGATCGGCTCCGACTCCTTCTCCTTTGTTACCCCCTACGGCAACTGCTCCATCGAGGAGATGTACGAGTTCGTCGACAAGATCGGCTTCACCCCGGTCGAGACCATCACCTGCGCCACCCTCAACGGTGCCAAGATGTGCCACATCGAGGACGAGACCGGTTCCATCGAGGCCGGCAAGTGCGCCGACCTGCTGGTCGTCAACGGTGACGTCGCCGCCGACATCCACGTGCTCAACACCGACAACATGGACGTCATTATGAAGGACGGCTGGATTGTCGAGGCTGGCACCTTCGGCGAGGCAAACAAGTACAGCGCCTAAGCTACCGTTCATCGATGGCTTGATGTAAAACACAGTATTTGATTGCATAATGCAATGGAGAGGGTCGCTTGCGGCCCTCTTTATTGCTATGGGGTGCGTCAGTAAGAAGGAGATGACGGTGGATCTCAATAGGCTGATTCTGGGCAAGAGCTACAACTCTACCAAGGTCTTTCGTACCGCTCAGCATGTGGTTCAAGCCATCTTGCTCGGTATTGTCGTTCCGCTGCTTATCCTGCTGCTCATCTGGGATCTAACCGATAATCCCAATCCCGTTCCGGCCGTTGTCGTCATTGCCGGCTTGGTCATGCTGTGCTTCTTCTTCTCGTACGTCTTTGTCGTTCCCGACGACCTCACATCGAGCGCAACCGACCGCACGCTCGCCATCGCTTCAAAAATATTCGCCTACACGTCGCGCGGCCTTACGCCCGAAGCTGCCCTGGGCGCCTCTAAGATCATCTTGTCCGAAACTATCGCCTCCGCCATCTGCTTTACCGACGGCAGGCAGGTGTTGGCAAGCTGGGGCGAGGACTCGGCAAAATGCCCCGCGGGCACCCCGGTGGTACTGCGGACTACGCTCAACGTGATCAACAGCGGTGAACAAAGTGTGTTCTCGCGCGATGCCTCGACCGAGACGGGCGGCTATTTTCCCCGCCTGCGCGCCGGCATTGTCGCGCCGCTTACCGTGCGCGGGCATTGCGTGGGTACGCTCGAGCTGTACTATCCCCGCCTGAGCAGCATCGATATGCGCCAGACGGCGCTTGCCTCGGGCTTTGCCGACCTCATTTCCACGCAGCTTGCGAGCTTTGAGCTCGAGCGCCAGGACGAGCTTACAGCTCGCGTGGAGCTGCGCGCCTTGCAATCGCAGGTCGATCCTCATTTTCTGTTTAACACCATCAGCACCATCGTGTCGCTCGTGCGTACCGAGCCGGACAAGGCCAGGTCGCTGCTCATCGACTTTTCCAATTACTACCGTCAGACACTGTCCGATTCCGATACCCTCACAACGCTCGAGCACGAGGTGGAACAGGGCACTCGTTACATCAACCTTATGCAGGCCCGGTATGGCGACGGCCGTCTGCGCGTCTCGGTCGATATCGACTTTGAGGTGCGCGACAGCATGGTGCCGCCGTTTATCTTGCAGCCGCTGCTCGAAAACTGCATCAAGCATGCGCAGCGCGAGACCGAGCCGCTTTCTATTCGTGTTAGGGCTTTTGAGACCGATGACGGTCTGGAGATCATCGTCGAAGATGACGGCATCGGTATGAGCGAAGAAGTCTGCGCGCACCTGTTTGAGCAGCATCGCCGAGAGGAGCCCGAGAGCATTACCGCCGACGGCTCCATCAAGCGAGGCTGCGGCCTGGCGCTCTTCAACGTGCTTCAGCGCATCCATTTCTTTTACGGGGAAGATTCCGGCATGCGCGTGAAGTCCCAGGAGGGCGTGGGAACGCAGGTCATCGTCGAGCTGAACGGCGAGCCGCATGAGCCGGCGCCGATGAAGGTGTAGCGCGCGGTTGGATTGAGAGAGAAAAAAGAGGGGAAGCGCATATGTCCGAGGGATGGAACATCTTGGTGGTTGATGACGAGCCTCCTATTAGGGCTGAGCTACGTTATCTGCTGGAAAAGGATGCACGTGTGGGACAGATTGCCGAGGCGGGCAATGTCACCGAGGCCGTGGAGTCGATTCTGTCGAACAAGCCCGACGTGCTGTTTTTGGATATCACGATGCCCGGCCGCTCGGGAATCGAGCTTGCCGAGACGCTGCAGAACCTAAAAACGCCGCCGGTCGTGGTGTTTGTGACGGCATTTGCCGAGTATGCGGCCGATGCCTATAACCTCGATGCCATTGATTACGTCGTCAAGCCGGTCGAGGATGCCCGCCTGTCAAAGGCGCTCGATAAGATCGAGGCCGCCCTGGGCGTTCGTCGTGTCGTCCATGCTCCGCGCCAGCCCTTGCGCCTGACGGTGGATCGCGGGGGCAAAAAGGTGTTCATCCCCGTGGCGGATGTCTGCTACTTTGAGGCGCGTGCCGATTTTTGCAACGCCGTCTGCGCCGAGGGAACATATCTGATCAATGAGTCGATCTCTTCGCTCGAACGTCGCTTGGGCTCCGAGGGCTTTATTCGCGTTCATCGCAGCTATCTGGTCAATTTGGAAGACGTGCACAATGTTGAGATTGGCTCCACGGGGTTGATGGAGCTCAGGCTCGACCGCGTGAGCTCGACGGTGCCGGTGTCCCGTCGTCGTGCCGCCGAGGTCAAGTCGCACCTGGGGCTTGCGTAAGAGGCTTGCGTGCCGTCGTTTACCATCGCAGGTTTGGCATGGGCGCGCGGTGGGCATAATGGGTGGCATCGAATGAAATCGAAAGGATCATTATGCCCGCGCTTATCACCCATCATCTGTTTGGCGAGGAAAGCATCGACCGTCTTCCGCAGGGCGTCATCACGTCCGATGAAGAGCGCATTGCCTTTATCTTGGGCAACCAAGGCCCCGACCCGTTTTTCTTTCACATTCTGACACCGCGTGTTTCCGACTGCACGCTGCTGGCGCAGGTCATGCATCGGTCGCGCATGTCGCGTCAGTTCTCGTGCCTGCGCGACGGCGTGTCGCACCTGCTGCCGCGCGATGCCAACCTGGGCCGTGCGTTTGCGCTGGGCCTGCTGTCTCATTACGTGCTCGACCGCAACGCCCATCCCTTTGTCTATGAGCAACAGTTTGGCATCGTGGAGTCCGATTCAGAGCTTGAGGATTCGAGCAGTCAGGTCCATGCCGTGATCGAGAGCGACCTGGATGTACTGATGCTGCAGCTTAAACGCGATGGCGCTACGGTTGACGATTACCCGCCGGCGGGCGAGATCGTTACCACCGATCGCATCAATCGCGTTGCCGGTGTGCTGATGAGCTATGTTGCCGGACGCGTGTACGGCATCGATATCCCGGTGGGGGAGTACGGTGCTGCCGTAGCCAATATGCAGCGACTTTACCGCGCGATTGAGCCGGCCGGCTCCGTAAAGACGCGCGCGATCTCGCTGGTTGAGGGGTTGGTGCACGACTACTCGCTGCTCGACGGCCTTGCCCATCGCGTGACGACGGAGCTGCCCGAGCGCACCGGTAACCTGGGCCATCTGACATGGAAGAATCCCTTTACCGATGAGGTCTCGAACGAGAGTTTCCCCGAGGTCTTTGATCGCGCGCTGGTCGATTACGAGTGCACGGTCGCGCGTTTTATCGAGACCGGTGACATGGAGGCCGTGACCGGTCACGTCAACTACAGCGGCCGCGTGCTCGGCACCGACGAGGAGTTCGACCGCGAGGAGTAGGGTCCGCTCCTGTCTCTTTGCCGAATCCTTACCGGCGCCTCCGTGCAATTGGGGTACGATGAACTAGCTGCATATCGGGCGAATACGAAGGGTCCCTGTCCATGAAATACACCAAGCTCGAGCGTAACTGGGTCATGTACGATGTGGGAAACTCGGCCCTCGTGCTGCTCAATACCTCGGTGGTGCCCATCTACTTTAACGCCATCAATACCGGTGCTTCCTCGGCAGACCTGGTGGTCGCTTGGGGCAACGCGCAGACGATTGCCTCGCTGGTCATTGCCATGCTCATGCCCATTCTGGGCGCGCTTGCCGATTACGCCGGCAACAAGATCAAGTTCTTCTTGGGCTTCTTCCTCACGGGCCTGGTTCTTTGCCTGGCGCAGGCTATCCCAATGTCCGCCATGGCATTTTTGACCGTGTACGTGCTGTGCACCATCGGCCTTAACTCTTCTATGACGTTCTACGACGCCATGCTGCCCGACATTACCACCGACGAGCGCATGGACGCCGTGTCCAGCTCGGGCTATGCCTGGGGCTACATCGGTTCCACCGTGCCGTTCATCATCTGCCTGGCGCTTATCATGGGTGGTTCCGCTCTTGGTATCCCCACCATGCTGGCAACGCGTCTGTCGTTTGTCATCACCGGCGCCTGGTGGCTCATCTTTACCCTGCCGCTCATTCGCACCTATAAGCAGAAGTACGGTCGCGAGCGTGGTCCCGAGGACACCATCGGCCACATCGTGGGCGGCGTGTTCTCCGAGGTCGGACACACCATGCGCGAGATCGCCCACAACAAGACCGTGCTGGTCTACATGATCGCGTTCTTCTTCTACATCGACGGCGTGCACACGGTCATTTCCATGGCAACCAGCTATGGATCGGCTTTGGGCATCGACTCGACCCAACTGGTGCTGGCTCTGCTCGTTACGCAGTTTGTGGCCTTCCCGTCCGCCATCATCTACGGCAAGCTTGCCGGTCGCGTGGGCACGCTCAATATGATCTTGGTGGCCGTCGCCGCCTATATGGGCATCGTGCTCTTTGCCGCGTTCTTCCTCAAGACCGCCTTTGAGTTTTGGGTGCTTGCCATTTTGGTCGGCCTGTTCCAAGGCGGCGTGCAGGCGCTGAGCCGCAGCTACTTTGGCCGCATTATTCCCAAGGAAAAGTCCAACGAGTACTACGGCTTCTTTGATATCTTTGGCCGCTATGCAAGCGTTATGGGCACCTTCCTGGTGTCGGTCGTCACCTCGCTGACCGGCAACCCGTCGCTGGGCGTCCTGTCTATCGGCGTGCTGCTGGTGGTGGGCTTTGTGCTGCTGGTCCGTCTGTCCCGCATGTCTCAGACGGCAGAGCAGGCCGCATAGGAACTTGCCGGTAATTGCGTCCGCCGCGATACTCTTTTGGGGTTATCCGCAATAAACATTCTGACTTTCGAACAATGATTAGCCCAAGTGGGTATGATGGAGTCAGCTAGGTCGCGGGGCGTCGCCTGTGTTTGGCGGCGTCCCGTTTTTGTGTTGCAGGGAGGGTAAGGCATGAACGCCACGGTCGTGATTCCAACGTATTGGGCGGGCGATGACGCTTGCGCAAACGCCCCTGGCACCTATGACCATTCGACGCGTCTCAACGCCGACAATCCCGAACTCGACCGCTGCCTGGCCTCGCTTGAGCAGGTACGTGACATCCCGCGCATCATCCTTTTGGTGGTCTGTCCCGTTTCTGCCACAGCCGATGTGTCGCTGCGCGTGCACGAGATTGTCGACGCGCATCCCACGCTCAAGGTCACCGTTGTCACCAACACCCAGGCCTCGCGCATCGCAGACCGGGTTGCTCAGATCGCACCCAAGGGTTCGGGCGAGTGCGTGAGTCTGCGAGGCTACGGCGCCATCCGCAACATGGGGCTAGCCTGTGCCGCTGTGCTGGGGCATGACGCGGTTATCTTTTTGGATGACGATGAGACTGTCATCGACGCCGACTTTATGAAGCGCGCGACCTATGCGCTGGGCCAGCAGACGCGTCAGGGCCTGCCGATTTTGGTCAAGAGCGGTTACTTTTACGATCGCGACGGATCCCCGCTGGCGCCCACGGACAAGGTGGGCATCTGCCATCGTTGGTGGACCAAGCGCATCGAGTTCAACCGTTGGATGAAAAAGGCGCTCTCGGGCACCCGCATCTCGCGCTCCAACTACGTGTGCGGCGGCCTGATGGCCCTGCACGCCCGCGCCTTTACGCGTGTGGCCTTTGATCCGTTTATCACCCGTGGCGAGGATCTGGATTACCTCTTTAACATGCGCATGTTTGGCTACGACGTGTGGTTCGATAACGAGTGGACCGTGCGCCATCTGCCTCCGGAGTCCGAAAAGCGCTCACCGCGCTTTATGCAGGATGTCTACCGTTGGTACTACGAACGGGCCAAGTTGACATTCGCCGCGCATCAAAAGGAGCTCATTCCCGTTACGGCAGCATCGCTCATGCCCTACCCGGGCCCGTGGATTTCGCGCGAGCTCGACGACCGCGTGCGCAAGACCGCTATGGTCCGCAGCGTGTTTACCCGCGAGCATGAGGGCTACCTGCGCATCTGGCGCCATGGTATCGACGAGGCAAAAGCCTATGCGCGCCAAAACGCTGCAAGCTACCTGCGTTTCCAGAGTTTTTGGCCCAAGATCATGGACGGGCTTTGGCGTGACGCACAACTGATCAGTATCCTGGAGGGGGCCGAATGATCGACCGCCGCGCCCAGCGCGATAGTTCAATATCAATCTTTCGCATCATTGCCGTTGCCTGCGCCATTTGCGTGCTGGTGTACTTTATTTTTGCCCTGGCGACTGGAATCGAGCCGATCGCGACCGTGGTCGCCTGCGCACTGCTGTGCATCTTTCTGTGCATCTTTATCTTTTTGACGCTCAATCCCGATTCGGTGCGCTCCCAGTACACCGAGGAGACGCTCTCGGTGGCCTCGGCCATGCTCGAGGACATTAAGGGCGGTCTGACGCAGGAGTCGGCGCGTTTGGTGTGCCAGCGCATTTTGCCCGAGACGCGCGCCATGACGGTGGCCATCACCGATGAGGACAACGTGCTTGCCTGCGCGGGCGAGTTTGAGGAAAAACTACTGCCAGATTCTCCCATCCACACGCTTGCCACACGCTACGTTATCGAACATGGCATCGTGCAGTCGTTCAACCGTATGGTGGATGTCGTGGGCTCGGACGGCTCGCACAACCAAGTCCCCGCCGGCATTATCGCCCCCATCAAGGTGGGCGATCGTACCGTCGGCACGCTCAAGTTCTACTACAAGACCCCGCGCGCCGTCGACCGTACCCAGTACGCGCTTGCCTCGGGCTTTGCCGAGATTTTGTCCACGCAGCTCGCCATCCACGAGCTCGAGGTGCAAAAGGAACTCACAGCGCGCGCCGAGGTGCGTGCGCTGCAGGCGCAGATTAACCCGCACTTCCTGTTCAACACGCTGAACACCATTGCATCGTTTACGCGCACCGACCCGCTGAGGGCCCGCGAACTGCTTCGTGAGTTCTCATCGTTCTATCGCGCCACGCTCGACAACTCGGGATCGCTTATTCCGGTCTCGCGCGAGGTCGCACAGACCAAGCGCTACCTTACCTTTGAGAAGGCCCGCTTTGGCGAGGACCGCGTGCTTGCGACGTTCGATGTGTCCGAGGATGTGGAAGATACGCTGGTGCCGGCGTTCGTGATCCAGCCGATTGTCGAGAACGCTGTGCGTCATGGTATGGGCGATGACGACGCCCTGAGGATCGACGTGACCGTTCACCAAGACGGCGAGGATGCAATCTTGATTGCCGTGGCCGATAATGGCGTGGGCATGGATGAGGGTACCGCCGCCAGACTGTTTGACGAGCGCTCTGCCCGTCCCGACGCCAGCTCTCCCCAGGGTGGCGGCGCCGGTGTGGCCATGCACAATATTTCGGAGCGCATCCATCGCTTTTTTGGGCCGCACTCCTATACGCGTGTCGAATCGGCGCCGGGCAAGGGCACCAAAGTGCTTCTTCATCTTGATTTGTCAGAGAGCATCTTTGACATTCAAGAGTAAAATAAAAGGCTACGGGCCCAACGTCATGCGACGGATGCCCGGCGTAGTTAGTTGACGAAAGGTTTTATCCCTATGCTGCGTGCGATGATTGTGGATGATGAGGCGCCGGCTCGCTCGGAGCTTTGCTTCTTGCTCGAGCAAACGGGCAAGATCGGCACGATCACGGAGGCGTCGAGCGTCCGCTCCGCCATCGAGATGCTTATGGAAAGTCGCGTGGATGTCGTGTTTCTCGATATCTCGATGCCCGGTGCCTCGGGCCTGCAACTTGCCGAGGCGCTGCATAAGCTCAAAAATCCGCCGGCGATCGTATTTGTGACTGCGTATAGCGACCATGCGGTCGAGGCATTCGACGTGGATGCCGTCGATTATCTGATGAAGCCGGTCGAGGAAGCTCGCTTGGATCGCGCGATCGAGAAGGTCATGCAACGCGCCAAGCCTGTTACGGACAGCAAAGTGACCATCGAGCGTATCCCGGTGGAAAAGGGCGGCCGCAAGGTGCTCATTCCCGTGGATGACATTCGCTTTATCATGGCCAAGGACGATTACTCCTGCATCTATACCGTCGATGATCGCTTTTTGTCGACGACCTCGCTGGCGCAGTTTGAGGCCAAGCTCTGCGACTTTGGCTTCTTCCGTGTTCACCGCCGCTATATCGTCAACTTGGCGTGCGTTACGGACGTCGAGACGGTGCCCTCGGGCGCCATCCAGCTGGGCATTACGGGCGTCGACGAACGCGTGCCGGTTTCGCGCCGCCGCGTCGTGCCGCTCAAGAAGGCCCTGAGTCTCTAGCACACTGGCCCCGCAGCCCTGTAGACCCATCGTCTGCGGAGCCGTGGGGCCTTTTTTGTATGTATCTGCCGAATCGTTTTTTGCGGAAGGGATCCCATGAACAGCGCAAGCGCCAAGCGTATCGACATCATCTCGGACACCCACGGCTATTTATCGCCTGCGCTCTTGGATGAGCTTGAGGGCGCAGACCTGATCATCCACGCCGGCGACCTTACGTCAGAGATGGACTACGAGCACCTATGCACCATCGCCCCCGTGCGGGCCGTCTTGGGCAACAACGATTACTACCGCGACTACGGCCCCGATGTAGACCGTCTTGCGCTCTTTACCTACGAAGGCCTCAAATTCGCCGTAGCCCACTACCGCGAAGACCTTCCGGTGGGATCCGTAGACGTAGCCATCAACGGTCACACCCACGTAACCAAAGAAGCCCAAGTGGGCCGCTGCCTAGTCCTCAACCCGGGCAGCGCCAGCTACCCCAGAGGCACCCGAGGCCCCACCATGGCCAGAATGCTCGTCAAAGACGGCAAGATCCTAAGCACCAAGTTTATTGACTTGGACTAACCGCAACAAAAACGGGGGATGCAGATGAACTGCCTCCCATTTCTTGGACACGAGAAATGGGAGGCTTTTTATGCGTGTCG
>URBS01000020.1 GCA_900546085.1 uncultured Collinsella sp. | reverse complement strand
GCTGCACGCAAATCGGATCTACGTCCAGGGCCGTAGCGTGGGCACTATCGCCAAAAGAGGAATATCTCTGTGTAGATTGCGCACAGGGAGCGACTTCTGTGCTATAGTTCAGGCTTGTTTGTTAACGCGACATGTTCGTTTGTCGCCCAAGGAGGGTCAGTTATGTCCAAAGTTTGCGAAGTTTGCGGTAAGCACCCCGTTGCCGGTCGCTCCATCAGCCACTCTCACCGCGTCACCAACCGTAAGTTCCGCCCCAACATCCAGCGCGTCTACGTCGTCGTCGATGGTCACCGTCGCAAGATGAACGTTTGCTCCACCTGCCTCAAGTCCGGCAAGGTTGCGCGCTCCTAAATAAGGTCTTACCAACAAGTACCTCGGACTCTCCGGGTCAAAGACCTCGCGTTCATATAGAACTTACCAAAGGCGTCCTCCCCCACGGAGGGCGCCTTTTTGCACTCATTGGGGACAGACTTACATGAGTGTTTGCAGATGTCAAAGGAATCATAGCCCAGCTGATATGCCTTGCACTCATTGGGGACACACTTAGATGAGTGTTTTCACGCATTGGGGACAGACATGACGCACGCATGCGGCGTCCCGATCGGCTCCGGCCCCTATCTCACGCTGCATCCTTCCAGCCTGCAGTAGCCTTGGTCACGCTTGTGGCGCCGATACCGGTGATACGGGCAATTTGCTTGACCGTGAGATGTGCCCGCCTGAGCCTCAGCAGGCAGGCATCGCGTTCGGGGCGTGGCAGGGCCTTGAGCAACGCAGGATCTATGCTCGTCAGGACTTCGCGCGCAACGAAAAGGGCCTCCTCATCGGGGATCCGCCGGCGCGGAAGAACCTCCACTGACCAGATGCGCCCGGCAACTTTCTTGAGATGCTCGCAATAGCGACGGGAGCCTCCGACAACATCAAGCATAGGGGCCGCATCACAGATGTCAAAGGGATCATAGCCCAGCTGATACGCCTTATAGCTTGACCAGCGGTACGCCTCGAGCGAGTCAAGCGCACCCTTCACGGGATTGAGATGAATATAGTCGAGCAGCTGCACTGCCTGCGTGTCCGACTCAACCGCGACCCGCGAATAGCGATTGTCAAACAGATGGCCCGTTCTTCCCGTTTTCCCATTGAAATACTTGGCATACGCCGTCAGCGCGCACTGCATTGCCTTTGAAAGGTTGTCATATGGGTCATCAACCATCAAATGGAAGTGGTTGTCCATAAGACACCAGGCCAACACCGCCACGTCATGGCGCGCAAACCTGTCCGATATGTCCGATAGGAAACGATAGCGGTCGGAATCATCTTCAAAAATGATCTGTTTGGAGTTACCGCGGTCAAAGACGTGGTAATAGCCGGTGAGCGAAATTTCGCGGGCGCATCGGGGCATGGTCTCTCCTTTCAAAGCCGTACAGGCAACACCTAAAAGGAGAGAAGGAACGCGAAATGCTGAGTCTGGGGGGTGCGGACAGAAAGTTGGACCGCGGGGCGGTCCGGACTGGAGGTTCGCATGTACAGCAGGGAGAAGGTCGAGCTCTTCCTCCTGGCGACGGAGGACGGCATGGGGCCCACCGCCGCCGCGGAGTTCGCGGGGGTCACGGTGAGCGCGGCCAAGAAGTGGGCGACGGGGCACCTCCCGTGCAGCTACACCGGCGGGGGCTGTAGAATCGTGGCGAGGAAACCGCCACGGAAGGAGGCCAGCTAGGGCCCCGACAAGTCGATCTACGCCCCGCCCGCGACCGGCCCGCTCGCCGGGCTCAACGAGGACCAGATAGAGAACCTGCTGCTCAGGGCGGTGTTGGCCGACCTAAAAGCGGAAGGGTGGGACCCGGCTTCGATCTCGAACAGGAGCAAGTGCGAGCTCGGCGAGAGATTGAGGCGGGCGACCGCCCTGCCCCTCCGCTCGATCACAGGTTTCTTGAGGATATCGAAGAGCTCCTATGAGTACTGGAGGCCCCGCGTCGCCGCGCCGCGCGACCGCGACGCCGACATACGCGACCGCGTGGTGCGCATCTTCCGCGAGGGCTCGGGGTGCTGGGGGTACCGCACCGTCTGGGCGCGCCTGCGCCGCGAGGGCGTCCGCGCCAGCGAGAAGCGCGTGGCCCGCGTGATGCGCGAGGAGGGCCTCGAGGTCGTCTACAACAAGAGGCGCGCCCGGGGCTACAGCTCCTACGCCGGCGAGGTCTCCAAGGCGCCGGAGAACCTCGTGAACAGGGATTTCCACGCCGACGAGCCCAACCGGCTGTGGCTCACCGACATCACCGAGTTCAGGCTCCCGGGCGGCGAGAAGGTCTACCTGAGCCCGGTCATCGACTGCTTCGACGGGATGCCCGTCGCCTGGTCGATCGGGCTGCACCCCGACAAGCGCCTCGCGAACTCGAGCCTGCTCAAGGCCTGCGCGGCGAGGCCGGCGGGCGCGCGCACGACGATCCACTCGGACCGGGGCGGCCACTACCGCTGGCCGGAGTGGATCGGGATCTGCGAGGAGAACGGCCTGGTCAGGAGCATGTCCGCGAAGGGCTGCAGCCCGGACAACTCGGCCTGCGAGGGCTTCTTCGGGCGCCTCAAGAACGAGTTCTTCCGCTACAGGGACTGGGAGGGCGTGACGGCCGAGGAGTTCATGGGGAGACTCGAGGCCTACCTCGTGTACTATCGTGACGGGCGCATCAAGAAGTCCCTGGAGTGGCTGAGCCCGATGGAGTACCGCAGGAAGCTTGGATACGCCTAGGCGCGGTCCAAGAAATCGTCCGCATCCCCCTGTGACCTATTTATATCCAATCAGCGACAAAAACAGGCCCAAAACGACAAAATCGCAAATCGATGTCTGTCCCAAATGAGTGAAACCACTCATGTAAGTCTGTCCCTAATGAGCGGGGCGATGCACTGGCAGATAGATTTAGTTAAAACGCTTCAGTTTATTGAAGCGTTTTAGTGTGCCTTTTAGAGGAATCTGACCGTTCGCCGAATAATTTCTTGCTATCATGCAAGGCGTAGGGTAAATCTCCGATCGCAAGGAGACACACAATGGTGAAAAAGTCACCGGAAAACACTACTCCCGCAATTGTGGACAACGTAGAGGCGCTTGAGGCTAAGCTCGCTCAGATGCGAGAGGCCCAGGCGCTTTTTGCTACGTACACGCAGGAGCAGGTCGACAAGATCTTCTATGAGGCCGCCATGGCCGCCAACAAGGCTCGTATCCCGTTGGCGAAGATGGCCATCGAGGAGACCGGCCGCGGCGTTCTTGAGGACAAGGTCATCAAGAACCACTACGCCGCAGAGTACATCTACAACGCTTACAAGAACACCAAGACCTGTGGTGTCCTGGAGCGCGACGAGGCTTATGGCATCACCAAGATCGCCGAGCCCATCGGTATCGTGGGCGCCGTCATCCCGACGACCAACCCCACCTCCACTGCGATCTTCAAGACGCTGATCAGCCTGAAGACCCGCAACGCCATCATCATCTCCCCGCACCCGGCTGCCGCCAAGTGCACCATCGCCGCCGCCAAGCTCGTGCTTGACGCCGCCGTCAAGGCCGGCGCCCCCGAGGGTATCATCGGCTGGGTCGATGTCCCCTCCATCGAGCTGACCAACATGGTCATGCGCGACGTCGACATCATCCTCGCCACCGGTGGCCCGGGCATGGTCAAGGCCGCCTACTCCTCGGGCAAGCCCGCCCTGGGCGTTGGCGCCGGTAACACCCCGGTCGTCATCGACGACACCGCCGACGTGCTGCTCGCCGTCAACTCCATCATCCACTCCAAGACCTTCGACAACGGCATGATCTGCGCTTCCGAGCAGTCCGTGACCGTCATCGACACCATCTATGACCAGGTTAAGGCCGAGTTCCAGAAGCGCGGCTGCTACTTCGTCAAGCAGGGTGCCGAGATGGAGGCCCTGCGTGCCGCCATGTTCAAGAACGGCGCCCTCGATCACCGCATTCCCGGCATGGCTGCCGCCAAGATCGCCGAGCTCGCCGGCATCGAGGTTCCCGCCAAGACCAAGATCCTGATCGCCGAGGTCACCTCCACCGACCCCGCCAAGGAAGAGTTCTCCCACGAGAAGCTCTCCCCGGTCCTGGCCATGTATCACGCCAAGGACTTCCAGGAGGCCGTCGACAAGGCCGAGCACCTGGTGCTCGCCGGTGGCCCGGGCCACACCGCCTCTCTGTACGTGCACCCCGCCCAGGCCGAGAAGATCAGTCTGTTCGAGCACGTCATGAAGGCCTGCCGTATCGTCATCAACACCCCGTCCTCGCACGGCGGCATCGGTGATCTGTACAACTTTGGCATGAAGCCGTCTCTGACCCTGGGCTGCGGCTCCTGGGGCGGCAACTCCGTCTCCGAGAACGTTGGGGTGAAGCACTTGATCAACGTTAAGACTGTGGCCGAGCGCCGTGAGAACATGCTGTGGTTCCGCGCTCCCGAGAAGGTCTACTTCAAGAAGGGTTCCACGCCCGTCGCCCTCGACGAGCTCGGTACCGTCATGGGCAAGAAGCGTGCCTTCATCGTCACCGACCAGTTCCTCTTCAAGAATGGCAACACCCGCGCCATCGAGGCCAAGCTCGACGAGATGGGTATCGCCCACGACTGCTTCTACGACGTCGAGCCCGATCCGTCGCTGCAGTGCGCACGTCGCGGCGCCAAGCAGATGGCTCTCTTTGAGCCTGACGTGATCATCGCCGTCGGCGGTGGCTCCGCTATGGACGCCGGCAAGATCATGTGGATGATGTACGAGCACCCCGAGTGCAAGTTTGAGGACATGGCCATGGACTTCATGGACATCCGCAAGCGTATCTTCACTTTCCCCGAGATGGGCAAGAAGGCCTACTTCGTCGCCGTCCCGACCTCTTCGGGTACCGGCTCCGAGTGCACGCCGTTCGCCATCATCACCGACAAGGAGACCGGCATCAAGTGGCCGCTCGCCGACTACGCGCTGCTCCCCAACATGGCTATCGTCGACGCCGACAACTGCATGACCGCCCCGCGCGGCCTGACCGCTGCCTCCGGCATCGACGTCATGACCCACGCCATCGAGTCCTACGTCTCCATCATGGCTTCCGACTACACCAAGGGCCTCTCCGAGCGCGCTGCTAAGCTCGTCTTCGAGAACCTGCCCTCCAGCTTCACGAACGGCGCCAAGGACCCGCACGCCCGCGAGGAGATGCATAACGCCTCCTGCATGGCCGGCATGGCCTTCGCCAACGCCTTCCTGGGCCTCAACCACTCCATGGCCCACAAGCTCGGCGCCTTCCATCACCTGCCCCACGGCATCGCCAACGCCGTCATTCTGACTCGCGTCATGCGCTACAACGCCGCTGAGGCTCCCGTCAAGATGGGTACCTTCTCCCAGTATCCTTACCCCAACGCGCTGCACAACTACGCCGAGATGGCCAAGTACTGCGGCATCGAGGGCAAGGACGACAAGGAGGTCTTCGAGAACTTCATCACGAAGCTCGAGGAGCTCAAGGACTTCATCGGCGTCAAGAAGACTATCGCCGACTACGGTGTTGACGAGCAGTACTTCCTCGACACCCTCGACGACATGGTGGAGCAGGCCTTTAACGACCAGTGCACCGGCGCCAACCCGCGCTACCCGCTCATGAGCGAGATCAAGGAGCTCTACCTGGACGCCTACTACGGCCGCGAGCCTCAGGACTACGCCGTCTGCTAGTTTTAGCACGGTTTTTAACGGCGGGGGTGCACGGGTGTTTCACACACCCCCGCCGTCGCTTCTATCGCATCGTTGAAAGGATGCAACCATGCTGCTACCCGATTCCAAGACCGAGCTCGTCCGCCGTGGCAACAAGGTCGTTTACGACCTGGGCGACAAGATCGTCAAGGTCTTTAACGAGACCAAGCCTGTCTCCGACGTGTTCAACGAGGCTTTGAATCTTGCCCGCATCAATGAGTGCGGCATCCGCAGCCCCAAGGCTCTCGAGGTTTCCCAGCTCGAGAACGCCAACGGCTGGGCGCTCGTGACCGAGAAGGTTCCGGGCACCACCCTTGCCGAGAAGATGACTGCCGAGCCCCAGCGCTTTGGTGAGTACCTCGAGATGTTCGTCGACCTCCAGATCGAGATCCACGGCTACACCTCCCCGCTGCTCAACCGTCAGCGCGACAAGTTCGCCCGCATGATCGACAGCCTTGATCAGCTCAATGCCACCACGCGCTACAACCTTCAGGAGCGTCTGGACGGCATGACCAAGGAGTTCAAGGTCTGCCACGGCGACTTCAACCCCTCCAACGTCATCGTCGGCGACGACGGCCAGCTCTATGTGTGCGACTGGGCACACGCCACCCAGGGCTCCCCTGCTGCCGACGTTGCCACCACCTACCTGCTCTTCGCCCTCAACAGCAAGGATCAGGCCGAGGCCTACCTGGAGCTCTACTGCGACCGCGCCGACATGCCCATGCAGGTCGTGCGTCAGTGGACGAGCATCGTCGCCGCTTCCGAGCTCGCTCGTAAGCGCAACGTGAACGATGAGTTCCTGAAGAACTGGATCGACGTCGTCGATTATCAGTAATATCTGAGCGATTTATTTCGCATCGGAGGCACAAGAAAACCCCGCAGCTCATATGGGCTGTGGGGTTTTCCTTTACCCATCGAGTTTATTCACGCAACAAAATAGACTGCTCCGCATCTCTTCCTAAGAGAGATACGGAGCAGTCCCGCAATTACATCTAATAGCAGAAACGTCGATTAACGGCGGGCCGCCTTAACAAGCTCGGCAACCTTGGCGACGACCTCGTCAATCGCCACGTCCTCGCGCTCGCCCGTGGCACGGTCCTTGAGCTCAACGGTGCCATTCTTAAGGCCACGCTTGCCAAGCACCACCTGATACGGGAATCCCATAAGGTCGTTATCGGCAAACTTAAAGCCGGGACGCTCGTCACGGTCGTCGACGACGACCTCGATACCCTCGGCGCACAAGCCCTCGACGATTTGGTCGCAGACGGTTGCGCACTCCTCCTTCTTGGGATCGAGCGGAATCACCGCGACCTCGTACGGGGCAACGGAAACCGGCCAGACGATACCGTGCTCGTCGTTGTGCTGCTCCACGACGGCAGCAAGCGAGCGGGACACGCCCACGCCGTAGCAACCCATGATAAGCGGCTTCTCCTTGCCGTCCTCGTCCATAAAGGTGGCGCCCATGGCCTCGGAATACTTGGTACCCAGCTGGAAGACCTGCGAGACCTCGATGCCGCGAGCAGCAGAGAGCGGCTTGCCGCAGTGCGGGCAGGGATCGCCGGCAACGACGGTGACCAGATCTGCCCACTCATCGACGGTAAAGTCGCGCTCGGGGCAGGCACCGGTAAAGTGATAATCGACCTCGTTGGCACCGCAGGCCCACTGCTTGGACTCGCGCAGGCTCTCGTCGCACACCAGACGGATGCCCTCGGGCAAGTTAACCGGTCCGATAAAGCCCTTGTGCAGACCGTAGGTCTGGAGCTCCTCGTCCGTCATCATGCGATAACCCTTGCCAAAGACATGCTCGACCTTGCAGTCGTTGAGCTCATGGTCGCCCGGGACGATGGCCACGACGGGCTTGCCCTCGGCATCGATGAGCGCCAGGGACTTGCGCGTACCGTTCTCGGGGAATCCAAAGAACTTAGCAACGGCCTCAATGGTGCCCATGCCCGGAGTCTCGACCTTGGTAAGCGTACCGTCACCGGGACCCTCAGTCACGACGACCTTGGTGCTTGCAGCCTCATCATCGGCGGCAAAACCGCAGTCATCGCAATAGACGAGAGAAGCCTCGCCGGCGTCGGCCAAAGCCATGTACTCGACGGAGGTATCGCCACCGATCTCGCCGGAGTCGGCAACGACGGGCAAGGCCTTGATGTAGCAGCGCTCGCAAATGTTAGCGTAGGCCTGCTTCATCTTGTCATACTCCTCCTGCAAGCTCTCCTGCGTGGCGGAGAAGCTGTAGGCATCCTTCATGATGAACTCGCGACCGCGCATCAGGCCAAAACGGGGACGGAACTCGTCGCGGAACTTATCCTGGATGTGATAGAGGTTCACTGGCAGCTGCTTATAGGAGCGCAGCTCGTTGCGCACCAGGGCCGTGACGGTCTCCTCGTGCGTGGGGCCCAGCACGAACTCGCGACCATGACGGTCGTCAAAGCGCACAAGCTCCTTGCCATAGGCATCGATACGGCCGGACTCACGCCACAACTCGGCATCGACCATGATAGGCATCATAAGCTCCTGGGCGCCGGCGGCGTCCATCTCGTCGCGCACGATGTTCTCAATCTTGCGAATCGAGCGCCATGCGAGCGGCAGGTAGGAATACAGACCGGCGGCCTCCTTGCGGATCATGCCGGCACGGAGCAGCAGGCGGTGGCTGGCGAGCTCAGCGTCCGCCGGATCCTCTTTAAGCGTCGGCGCATAGAGCTTAGACATATACATTGCTCGGGTCATTTATTTCTCCTCAATAAGCTTGTCGACCTCTGCCATAAGCGCGTCGACAATTTGGTCCTCAGCTACTTTACCAATGATCTGGCCATGCGAAAAGAGCAAGGCCTGACCACGTCCGCAAGCAACGCCTAGGTCGGCATCAGAAGCCTCACCGGGGCCATTAACGGCACATCCCATGACGGCAATCGAAAGCGGCGCGGAATAGTTCTTAAGCCGCTCGGTGACCTCCTCGGCGATGGGAATGAGGTTAACCTGGCAGCGGGCGCACGTGGGGCACGAGACAATCTCGGGACCACGGCGACGCAGGCCCAGCGACTGTAGAATTCCCCAGGCGACCGGCGGCTCCTCAACCGGATCGGCCGTGAGCGACACACGCATGGTGTCGCCGATGCCTTCGGAAAGCAAGATACCCAAGCCTACAGAGCTCTTGATGGTACCCTGAAGCTTGGTCCCCGCCTCCGTCACGCCCAGGTGAAGCGGAACGTGGGGAATCTCACGTGACAGGGCTCGAGCGTCGTTTGCACGCTATGGGCCTTGGCCGAAAGCACAATGTTCGTAAAGCCGCGATCCTCAAAGTGCTTGACGAAGCGCTCGCTCGACATCACGAGCTTTTCGGGCTGCGTGAGGTCGTCGCGCTCGGCAATATCTTGCTCAAGCGAGCCCGCGTTCACGCCAATGCGAATCGCACAGCCCGAGGCACCCGCAGCATCGATCACCGCGTCAACCTTGGCCCAATCGCCGATATTGCCGGGATTGATGCGCAGCTTGGCGGCACCGGCCTCAACGGCACCAATGGCGAGCTTATGGTTAAAGTGGATATCGGCGACAATCGGCACCGGAGACTCGGCACAGATGGTGCGAAAGCCCTCAAGCGCGGCCTCGGAGGGCACGCTCACGCGCACGATATCGCAGCCAGCCTGCGCCAACGCGCACACTTGCGCAAGCGTTGCCCGGGCATCAGCGGTATCGGTGCAGGTCATAGATTGGACCACCACCGGCGCGCCGCCACCGATCTGCACGCCGCCCACATGCACGGGGCGCGTCAGCTCGCGAGGCAAAGGATGGGATAAAGACAATCCAAACACTCCCCTACAGAATAAATCGAAGGATGTCGGAACGAAGCATATAGACAAACAGCAGCGCAAAGAGCGCGATGCCCACATAGCTCACAATCGTCTGGACCTTGAGCGGAAGCTCGCGGCCCGCAATCTTCTGAATGATCTCGATGACTAGCTTGCCGCCATCGAGTGGCGGGATGGGCAGCAGGTTCATAAAGCCAAGCGAGAATGAAATGAGGGCGGCAAACGAAAGGAACGTGGCAGGGCCGGCAGCAGCAGCCTGTGAGGACATAACGCTAATACCCACGATCGAAGAGGACTGATCGAGAATCCCCATCGTATGCTGCGGCTGGAGCAGGCGCATCACGCCCTCCGCTGTCTGCACAACAGAGGAGAACGACAGGCGAGCCGACGTGATGGGGTCTAAACGGACCACCTGCGTAGAGGCATACACACCTAAGCGATCGTCCTCTTTGAGCGCAACCGTGGTCGAATGCTGCTTGCCGTCACGCTCGTACTCAATGGCGATATCGTCCTTACCGGCAGCCTTGCCGATGGCATCGTAAACGTCCATCCAGGTAGAGCACGATACACCGTCGACCGAAAGAATCGCGTCGCCGCCCTCGATTCCCGCCGAGGCGGCAATCGAGCCTTCGTCAACCTGGCCAATCACATTGGTATCCACCGGCACGGTGACACCTGCGATGGAATAGATGCTCATAAGGAGCAAAAAACCCGTCAGGATATTGACGATAATGCCCGCAAGCAGCATAAAGGCACGCTTGACAAAGCCCTGGCCCAAATAGGTGTGCGAGCGCTCGCGCGCAAGGAACTCGGCCTCGCCGCACGGCAGCTCCCACACATCGCCCTCGGCAGTCGCATGTTCGCGATCGAAACGGCGACCATCAAAGGTGGTATAGCCTGCCTTGTCTCGCGGCAACGTCTGATATTTGGTGGGATAGTAGCTCGGCGAGGGCTTCTCCCCTTCCTCATACCAGGGCGCGATGGAGCCCCATCCCAGCAAAAGGGCGCATGCCTCGAGCACATCCTCCTCGGAAAGCTCGAGCTCGACAGCAAGGTCGGCCACGGTCACGCGACCATGACGATAGATAGCCGCGAGCACGCGGTCGGCGCACGAAACATCGGTCGGATCCATACCGCAGATGGCAGCGTAGCCACCCAGCAGCAGCGGGGTCACGCCAAACTTGGTTCCAATGCGACGCGACGTGTAATGGATGTCAAAGCGGCACGGCAGACCCAAAAAGAACTCGGTCACACGGACGCCGCAGGCACGCGCCGCCAAAAAGTGGCCGCCCTCGTGCAAAAACACGAGGACGGAAAGCATCAGCAGGCCCCAAAAGACCGATGAGAGAACGCTCAGAACAGTATCCATAAAACGAAAAAGCAATCCTTATGGGTTAGGAACGGGTTGCGGCGAGCACCTGCGCAGCCTTTTCACGCGCCCACGCATCGATGTCGCGAAGCAGCTCAAACGAATCGACCACCTGCATATCGTGGGCGTCCATGCAGGATTCCACAATGCGATCGATATCGGTAAAGCTGCAGCCATCGTGCAGGAAGGCATCGACGGCGACCTCGTTGGCGGCATTGAGCACGCACGGCATGGTGCCACCCGTCTTGCCGGCACGCTCGGCCAGTGCCAGACAGCGGAAGGTATCCATGTCGGCAGCATCAAACGTGAGCTGCCCCAGCTCGCGGAAATCGATACGAGGCGCCGGAGTATCCCAACGCTCGGGATACGAGAACGCGAACTGGATGGGAATACGCATGTCGGATGCACCGAGATGCGCCATCACGGAGCCGTCGGCGAACTCGACCATAGAGTGAATCTTGGACTGACGCTGCACGACCACGTTAATGAAATCGAGGTCGCAGTTAAACAGATGCATGGCCTCAATGCGCTCCAGGCCCTTGTTCATGAGGGTGGCGGAGTCAATGGTGATCTTGGCACCCATGGCCCACGTGGGATGCGCGAGGGCATCGGCACGCGTCACGCGATCGAGCTCGTCGCGCGTGCGGCCAAAGAACGGACCGCCCGAGCAGGTGAGCCAAATGCAGTGGGCCTCGCGCGGGTTCTCCCCCAGATAGCACTGGTAGATGGCGGAATGCTCAGAGTCGACCGGAATAAGCTGGCCCGGTTGCGCCAACGGCATAAGCAAGTCGCCACCGACGACGAGGGACTCCTTGTTGGCAAGGGCAAGGCGCTTATTCGAGGTCAAGGCCGCATGGCTCGCCTCGAGACCGGCGGCGCCCACAATAGCGACGAGCACGCAGTCGACATCGTCGCGACGCGCGAGCTCGCAAACCGCCTGCGCGCCAACGCCGAGCTGTGTGCCCTCGGGCAACTCCTGCAGCACGGCGTCATCGCCATGAGCGACATCGGCAACGGCAACCGCCGGAACCGAGAACTCGCGGGCAGCGGCAACGAGCTCCGAGGTGCTGGAATTAACGGACAGCGCCGTCACCTGCAGGCGATCGGCATGCTGGCGGCACACATCGAGCGCCTGGGTGCCGATAGAGCCCGTACAACCCAGGATGGCAACGCGAAGGCGTCCATCGGGGCCATACGTCGTCTGGAAGGACATTACAGCACGCCTCCGATCATCAGCAACAGCTGTGCGGTGATGCAACCGAAGATAAGCGAATCGCTACGATCGAGCATTCCGCCGTGGCCCGGGATAAGGTTGCCGGAATCCTTGACGCCCACACCGCGCTTGATGCGCGACTCGATAAGGTCGCCGATAACGCCCAGAATGGACACGACCACGCCGCACAGCAGCGCATAGGGCAGGCTGAGCTTGTAGAAGTGCGTCGCCCACAGGATGAGCCAAATCAAAACCGAGCCCAAGATGCCGCCGGCAAACCCCTCCCAGCTCTTTTTGGGGGAGATCTTGGGAACCATCTTGTGCTTGCCGATACGGCTACCCACGATGTAGGCAAACGAATCGGAGACCCAAAGGGACGCGCAAACGCCCACTGAAAGCAGGGCGCCGGCAAAACCGGGCACGGCATCGCGCAGCAGCACGATAGCCGACAGCATAAAGCCAGTGTAGATGGGACCCATGAGCGTCACGGCCACATCAGAGATGCGGGTACGCGGCGACCAGACATACCAAATGCCCACAGCGAGCATCAAGGCAAAAAGCAGGGCATTCAGCAACATCGAATCGCCCAACGCCGACAGCGGAAAGAGTACGGCGGCAGCGATACCCATGCGCTCGTTAGCCATCTTGCCATCGAGCCTTGTCATACGGAAAAACTCATAGCAGCACAGACCGCTCATGACAGAAACAAAGATGGCCGTGGGCACGATACCCAAAACCAGGCACAGGATAAAGACAACGGCGTAGACGATACCGGCGGCGGCACGGGTAATAAAGCCCGCCAGCCACGAACCGGTGCCGCTCTTCGCTGCAGGCGCTCCCGCAGTGGCAGCCTTGCGCGCAGGCGCCGCGGAAACTGGCGTCTTGGGAGCAGATGCCTTGGGACGATCGGACACGATTAAGCCTCCTCGGTCTTGCTCAGTCCACCAAACCTACGGTCACGGCCCTGATAGGCCAAAATGGCGTCGACAAGGCCCCAACGATCAAAGTCGGGCCAATAGGTATCGGTGACGTAGAATTCGGAATAAGCCACCTGCCACAGCAGATAGTTCGAAAGGCGCAGCTCACCAGAGGTGCGAATCACAAGTTCGGGATCGGGAAGACCGGCGGTATAGAGGTGGGAAGCCACCATGTCGTCATCAATTGCGGCAGGATCGATCTTACCGGCGGCAGCGTCGGATGCGATCTGACGGACAGCGCGGGTAATCTCGGCACGCGCGCCGTAGTTGACGGCAAGCGCCAGCGTCATACCGGTGTGATCGGCGCACTCGGCAAGACCGCGCTCAAAAACGTCGCGAGTCTTCTTGGGCAGCGCGGAAATGTCACCCAAAAAGACTACGCGCACATTTTCGCGCTTCAGAAGCGGCAGCTCGTCGATAAACGTCTTGGCAAACAGGTGCATCAGAACGTTGACTTCGTGCTGCGGTCGATTCCAGTTTTCGGTCGAAAATGCATAGGCCGAAAGCACGTCGACGCCCAGGCGCACGCAGGCGGTAATGATCTCGCGCAGCGAGACGATACCCGCCTTGTGGCCCTCGGTGCGTGCAAGACCGCGCGACGTGGCCCAACGACCGTTGCCGTCCATGATGCACGAGATATGGTGCGGAATGTTATTGAGGTCAAGGTCGGAAAAACCGACGCCCGCAGGGGCGTCGGCAAAGTACTCGACCAGTTTATGCTCGTCGTATTGCACCTTAGATCTCCATGACCTCGGCTTCTTTTTCCTTCAGAAGCTCCTCGACCTTGGCGACATACTCATCGGTGTGCTTCTGGACCTTGGCCTGCTCGCGACGGACATCGTCCTCGGTGAGCTCCTCATCGCGCTCGAGCTTGTTGTTGAAGTCGCGACGGATGTTACGGATAGACACCTTGGCCTGCTCGGCGTACTCGCGGCACTCCTTGACGAGTTCGCGACGGCGCTCCTCAGTGGGGGCCGGGAACGGCAGACGAACGACGGTGCCATCGGAGTTGGGGGTAATGCCCAGATCGGAAGCGCCGATGGCCTTGACGATAGCATTGATGAGCGCCTTGTCCCACGGCTCGATGAGCAGCATGTGGGCCTCAGGGGTCTTGACGGCGGCAACCTGCGTGACCGGCGTGGGAACACCGTAATAATCAACGGTGATGTCGGACAGAATGTTGGCATTGGCGCGGCCGGTACGAACCTTGGAGAAGTTATGCTTGAGGGACTCGAGCGACTTGTCCATATGGGCGGTGATGTTCTCTGCCATGCTTAATCCTCCTGATAGACGAGCGTGCCGACGGGCTCACCCGAAAGCGCGCGCTTGACGGTGTCCTCGCCATCGATGTTGAGGACCAAAATCGGCATACGGTTATCCTGGCACAGAGCCGTAGCCGTGGAATCCATAACCTGCAGGCCGCGAACGAGAACCTCGTGATAGGTAATCTTGTCAAAACGGACGGCATCGGCGCACTTGACGGGATCCTTGTCGTAGATGCCGTCAACCTTGGTGGCTTTAATCAGAATCTCAGCGCCGATCTCGCACGCACGAAGAGCCGCGGCGGTGTCGGTCGTAAAGTACGGATTGCCCGAACCGGCGGCAAAAATAACGACGTTGCCCTTGGAAAGGTGGTTGATGGCGCGACGGCGAATATAGGGCTCGCAGATCTCGTTCATCTGGATAGCGCTCATCACGCGGCAGGGAACATCGTTATGCTCGAAGGCATCCTGCAGAGCGAGCGCGTTCATAACGGTTGCCAGCATGCCCATGTAGTCGGCCTGAGCACGCTCCATGCCACCGGCAGCGCCGGCCATGCCGCGGAAAATATTGCCGCCGCCGACAACGACGCCGACCTCATGGCCAACGGCGAGCAGCTCCTTGACCTGCTTGGCAAGATGGTCGGTAACCTTGGGGTCGATGCCATATTGGCCGTCGCCCATCAGTGCTTCGCCGGAAAGCTTAAGAAGCACGCGTTTATATCGGATGTCGGACAAAGCGATCCTCCTTTAATTAGACTCTCAATATGATATCAAAGGCTCTGATAAGAGCCATGAAAAAGCAGGCTGTGAGTAAAACCCACAGCCTGCTCATTACCAGCTACAAGAGCTTATTTACTCGCCACGGACCAGACGGTCGAAGGCAACGACGGTAATGGTGTCGCCGAGCTCCTTGGAGACCTGCTCAGCGTACTTCTTGATGGTGAGGGAGCTGTCCTTGATGAACTCCTGCTCGGTGAGCACGGACTGCTTGTAGAACTTCTCCAGACGGCCAACAGCCATCTTCTCCTGGATAGCCTCGGGCTTGCCGGACTCGGCAGCCTGGGCCATGTAGATCTGCTTCTCGTGCTCGACGGTCTCGGCCGGAACCTGATCGCGGGTGGCGCAGATCGGTGCGACGGCGGCAACCTGAAGGGCAACGTCGTGAGCGAAGGTCTTGAAGGACTCAGCCTGAGCGGTCTCGGCCTTCTCGAAGGCGAACTCGACGAGGACGCCGATCTTACCACCCATGTGGATGTAAGAAGCGAGCGCGCCGTTCTCGGCCTTGCGGGCAGCGAAGCGGGAGATCTTCATGTTCTCGCCCATGATGTGAATCATCTCGGTGAGCTCGGAGGAAACGGTCTCCTCGCCCATCGGCTTCTCGAGCAGAGCGTCGACGTCAGCAGGCTCGGTGGTAGCGACAACCTCAGCGACCTTGGAAGCAAAGCCAGTGAACTTGGCGTTGGAGCCAACGAAGTCGGTCTCGCAGGAGAGCTCGAGCAGAGCGCCGGTCTTGCCATCCTCGGAGACGAACGCGGCGACAGCGCCCTCGTTGGTCTCACGGCCAGCCTTCTTGGCAGCCTTGGCAAGGCCGTTCTTACGCAGAACGTCGACAGCGGCGTCCATGTCGCCGTCAGCCTCGACGAGAGCCTTCTTGCACTCCATCATCGGGGAGTCGGTCATCTCGCGGAGCTGCTTGACCATAGCGGCGGTAATCTGGGCCATTGTGGTTCCTTTCAAAGAGATGAAAAAGAATTAACTAAGACTGATTTACTCGGCCTTGGGCTCAGCGGCCATCTCGGCCTCGGAGACCTGCTCCTTGCCGGAGCCAGCGAGGCAGGCGTCAGCCATGAGCTCGCACATAAGGGTGACAGCAGAGATAGCGTCATCGTTGCAGGGGATGCCGTACTCGACCTCGTCGGGATCGGAGTTGGTGTCGATCAGAGCGACGACGGGGATGTTCAGGCGCTGAGCCTCCTTGATGGCGTTCTCCTCGCGCTTGGTGTCGATGACGAAGAGAGCCTGGGGCAGACCCTTCATGTCGCGGGCACCACCGAGGTTGGTCTGGAGCTTGGTGAGCTCCTTGCCGAGCACAGCCTGCTCCTTCTTGGGGAGCACTGCCATGCGGCCGTCCTCGACCATGGCCTCGAGCTCCTCCATGCGGTTGATGCGGGAGCGGATGGTGACGAAGTTGGTCAGCATACCGCCGAGCCAACGCTGGTTGATGTAGGGCATATTAGCGCGCTCAGCAGCGTTCTTGACGGCCTCCTGAGCCTGCTTTTTTGTGCCGACGAACAGCACGTTGCCACCCTTGGCGACGTTCTTGACGAAGGTGTAGGCCTGGTCGGCGTCGAGGATGGTCTGCTTGAGGTCGAGGATGTAGATGCCGTTGCGCTCACCGAAGATGAACGGCTTCATCTTGGGGTTCCAGCGACGGGTCTGGTGACCGAAGTGGCAGCCGGCCTCGAGCAGGGTGCGGATATTAATCTTGGTAGCCATGTTAAACCTCCTGTGGTTTGCCTCCGCGCGGGGTCATCCTCCAAAACCAACCCGGACATGTGCTACCAAAGCCCGGGCACCACGGTATGAAGTAGCCGCGCGTGCGTGATAAAAACATGTTGCCGTGAAGCAACCCGATGAATGATAGCAGGAATGCATCTTCGTGCCAACCCGCAATCAAAACCACACACCTGAGTGCGGCGCGGGACGTCCCAGCCACTATTCGCCTCGGGGATGGGCTTGAGCCACGGCACGTTTGAGCCGATCGGGCGTGAGGTGCGTGTAGATCTGCGTCGTGGACAGGCTCGCATGACCCAGCAGCTCTTGAACCGAGCGCAGGTCCGCACCGCCCTCGAGCAAGTCGGTCGCAAAGGTATGGCGCATCGCATGCGGGGCGATGTCGGCCGGAATGCCGGCGAGTGTCGCCAGAGTATGGAACCGCCGCCTGAGCATGGCGGCACTCATGCGATTACCGCGCGCCGATATAAGCAGCGGATGCGGCCCGGTAGTGGGGTCACGGCGCTTTGCCTGAGCGAGCAACTCCGGCCGCCCCTCCTCAATATAGAGACGCGTCGCCTCGAGCGCGCGACGATACAGAGGGACGATACGTTCTTTGCTCCCCTTGCCCCACAGGCGCAGCGTGCGTTCGGACCACGCAATGGACTCCACATTGAGTGCTGCGAGCTCAGAGATACGGGCGCCCGAGGCATAGAGCAGCTCGAGCATCGCCGCATCGCGCAGTCCCGCGGGTGTTGAGGTATCAGGCGTCTTGAGCAGCGCCTCCACCTGTTGGGTCGTCAGCACACCGGGTAGATCGCGTGGGAGCTTGGGCGAGGAAATTGCCGAGACCACATCGCCCTCCACGACCCCCTCGGCAGCCATCCACCGATAGAGCGAGCGAATGGCAGACAGGTGTGCCGCAAGCGTTCGGGGAGCCACCTGCTCACGCGAAAGTTCGGCAAGATAGCGACGAATGGTGCGCACGTCGGCAGCGAAAGCATCTATATCCTCACGCTCGCACCAGGCAGCAAAACGCTCCAGCCTCGAGCCATAGGCCGTCACCGTGTTGGGAGAAAGTCCCTCGACACGTGAGATATAGGCGATAAACGAGTCGACGGTGTCGTACAGGTCAAAGGCTATGACCGGTCTCCTCCAAACAAATCGGGGCGAGTGGCCAGATAGGCATCAAGGGCCTCGAGCGCACGGTCCGCATAGGCCTGGTAGCGGTCGCGCTTGCTGCGGCGCTTACCATCCTCGAGTGGCGGCACCAGGCCAAAGTTGACATGCATAGGCTGATAGCCCACGGTGGCAGGATCGGTCGCATAGCCCACGAGCGCACCCAGGGCGCCCACACGCGGCAACTCGACGCCCGCGGCCCCGATAGCCTCGGCATAGGTGTTGAGCGCCGCGAGCAGACCCGTCGCCACGGCTTCCATGTACCCCTCGGTGCCGGTGATCTGACCAGCCAGGCGCACGCCGGTGCCGGGCACGGCAAAAGTGCCATCGAGCACGTGCGGGGCGTCGACAAAGGTATTACGGTGCATGACACCGTAGCGGAAGAACTCAGCGTTCTCCAGGCCCGGCACCATATGGAAGACGCGCTTCTGCTCGCCAAAGGTCAAGTTGGTCTGGAAGCCCACCAGGTTATAGGCGGTCTTCTCCTTATTCTCGGCACGCAGCTGAATCGCCGCCCAGGGACGACAACCGGTTCGCGGGTCGGTGAGGCCGACGGGCTTCATGGCGCCAAAGCGAATGGCGTCCTTGCCGGTGCGCGCAACTTCCTCGGCAGGCTGGCAGGCCTGGAACAGATCGCCGCCCTCAAAGTCCTTGAGCACCACGCGGTCGGCCGTAGTAAGCGCCTCGATAAAGGCCTCGTACTCCTCCTTATTGAGCGGAGCGTTGAGATAGTCGCCGCTCCCCTGCTCCTCGTAGCGCGACTGCGAGAACAGCACGTTCATATCGAGCGTGGAGGCATCGACGATCGGCGCCGCGGCATCGAAGAACGCAAGGGCGTCGCCACCGACGAGCTTCATGACCTCTTCGCTCAGCGCCGGCGAGCACAAGGGGCCAGCGGCAATGACCACGTGACCTTCGGGAATCTGCGTGACCTCGCCGTGAATGATCTCGATATTGGGACGGGCGGCAACCTCGGCCTCGACAAACTCGGAAAACTTGACGCGGTCGACCGCCAAGGCGCCACCGGCGGGAACAGCCGCGCGATGGGCGCAATCGAGCAGGACTGAACCCATGCGCTCAAGCTCGGCCTTCAGCAATCCAGCCGCGGAATCCGGACGGGTCGACTTAAACGAATTGGAACAGACGAGCTCTGCCAGGTGATCGGTATGGTGGGCCGGGGAGCTAACCTGGGGGCGCATCTCGCACAGCTTTACGGCGAACCCGCGATCTGCAAGCTGAATCGCGCACTCCGAACCCGCCAGACCGCCACCGATAACCGTCACCTGATCAAACAGCATCTGCAAACACCTTTCTAATTGACATGTTTTCCATTGTGACCGAAGGGTGTCTGGGCGTGAAGGGCAAACTTGGAGGGCGCATACCTTCCATCCATCATGCGCTCGATAAGACCCTCGAGCTCAAGCGAACCCAGGAGCTTAAGTACGCCGACAGCATCGAGCGAGACGAGCGCCGCAATGTCGTCGACCTTGAGCGGAGAGGCGATGAGCGCATGCATCACGGTCTGCTGTGTTGGATCCAGGTCGGCAATGCCGGGAGCATCGGGGCGCGAGTAGCGCAGGGTGCCGTAGATGCGTGAGATAGCCATCTCGATAGATTCCTCGTCGATGATGCAGCAAGCACCGTTCGCAATGAGGTAATTCGTGCCACGCGACTCGGGCGATAGGATCGACCCCGGCACGACAAGAAGTTCGCGCCCCAAATCCATAGCAGCCTCGGCTGTAGAAAACGTCCCGGAAGGCATACCCGCCTCGGAAACAAAGAGGGCTTGCGACAGGGCCGCGATCACGCGATTGCGGCGCGGAAAGGCAAACTTGCGCGGACCCATGCCCCACGGAGAGATCGACACGACCGCGCCACCCGTATCGAGCGTGCGCATAATAAGCCCCGCGCTCGAACGCGGGTAGACCACGTCGGCGCCCGTCCCCAGCACCACGACGTGTTTGCCGCCGGCGTTGACCGCAGCCCAACCCGAGGCCTGGTCACAACCGACCGCGCCGCCCGAAACTACCGTCACTCCCGCCTCGACCGCCACCTTTGCCGCAAGCTCTGCCACGGCAAGACCATACGGCGAGGCCTTGCGCGCGCCGATGATGGAGAGCGCGGGTGTCGAAAGCACCTCGGGATTGCCACGCACATAAAGCGTCTGGGGTACATCAGAAAGCTCCAAAACGGTCTCGGGATACAACGCATCACCTGGATGCAGCTCAAAGGTCCCCTCGGCTATCATTGGTCCCTCCTTCCCTGGTACATCGCCGCCTCGAGCACATGGTCCTGCGTCACCTGCTCGCTCTCGGCGACGTCAGCGATTGTACGCGCGATGCGCACCAGGCGCACGATGCCGCGGCCCGTGAGATGCGTGCGTTTGGACAGGCCGAGTACGCATTTCTCGGCAGCATCATCGAGCTCAAAGGTCGAAACGACGCCGTCAATAGACCGTGTCTCGTCATCCTCGGCCTCGGCATCCGCATCGTCCATACGGGATTCGCGCCAGGCGCGAAAGGCGCGACCGCGCACAACGTAGTCACGCAACTCGGCCGACGACATACCCTCCGCACCCTCGATAATCACTTGGGGGTCGGGACGGGTCACGTCGATCATCATGTCGATACGGTCGGCCAAAGGACCGCGCAGTTTAGACCGATAGCGCTCGACCATCGCCGCCGAGCAGCGACACGGTACCTCACGATCGCCCAAAAAGCCGCAGGGGCAGGGATTGCTCGCAGCCAGCAGCTGAAAGCGCGACGGGAAGGTAAAAGCCCCGTCGACGCGTACGATCCTGACGTAGCCGCGCTCGATGGGCTGACGCAGCGTCTGCAGCACACCCGTGGGAAACTCGGCAAGCTCGTCCAAAAAGAGCACGCCGCCATGAGCAAGGCTGATCTCACCCGGGTGCACCGGGCGCCCACCGCCGATAAGACCTGCGGTCGAAATACTGTGATGAGGACTGCGGAAGGGCCGGTGCCCCGCCAACAAGCCATCAATGTTCTCACCCAAAACCGAATGGATGCACAGCGCCGCCTGTTGATCCTCAACGGAAAGCTCGGGCAGGATGCCGGTCATACGACGCGCGAGCATCGTCTTGCCCGATCCCGGGGACCCGATCATGAGCAAGCCGAGTTCTCCTGCCGCCGCAAGCGCCATGCCGCGTTTAGCGACTTCCTGCCCCAGCACGTCGGCATAGTCGAGCTCAGGCTCAAAGGTCGCCTCGACGCCCTCGGAATCCAGATAGTGCCGAGCCGCCTCGCCCATGCCATGGGCAAGCTGAGACAAATGATCGATAAAGCCGCAATCCACGCCCGCGAGTGGCACATGCTGGTCGGACCTGCCGGCGATAAAAGACAGCCCCATGTCGCGAGCCAATAGCTGAAACGCCACCTCGCCCTTGACAGGAAGCACCGTACCGTCCAAGCCAAGCTCGCCGGCGATAAGGCAGCGATCGAGGTTGTCACGGGGAATCTGACCATCGGCCGCTAGAACCGCGATGGCGATGGGCAGGTCAAAGCCGCTACCGGTCTTGCGGATATCGCCGGGCGCTAGGTTGACCGTAATGCCCGAGCGTGGGATCTCGAACCCGGCGGAGCGCATCGCGCAGCGAATACGACCGCGTGACTCCATCACCTCCATGCTCGGAATGCCGAGCATTTGGATGCCCGGAACACCACCGGCAAGCGAGACCTCGACCGTGACGTGAATCGCCTCGACGCCACGGATGCAGGCCGCGTGAACGGCAAACGTCTCGAACGCCATCACGACACCTGCCAATCGAACGCGTTGTACTGATGCTCGATCTCAGCGATATGCCCGCCACGAATGGTGACACCCACGGCATCGAAGCGAATCGCCTTGAGCGGATAATGCTCCATGAGATAGCAACTTGCGATGCGGCGGTAGCGGCGTTGCTTTTGAGCGTCCACGGCCTCCTCGGGAAAGACCCGCGTGCTGCAATCCAGTGCAACGCGTCTGGTCTTGACCTCGGCCATCACCACGACATCGTCGAGCTCATCGAGCAGCACCAGATCGGCCTCGCCCTCGGTGCAACGATAACCCTGCTCCAGCAAGGTGTAGCCGCGCTCGTTAAAGTAGTCGATGGTGATCAGCTCGCCCAGCATGCCCAGCTCGCGGGGACTGAGTCCCTTGATAAACTCGGGCGTCATCGCCCCGCAGTCGAGCTCGCCGTTTTCCCAACGCTCCTTGAGCTGCTGCGTCTTGCTCTTTTTGCTTGCGGCACTCATGGGGTCTCCTTTCCCGCACGCTGCATTGCCCCGATGATGAGGGCACCTTTCATGCGGGTAAGTACCGGAAGCAAACCAAAAGCTGACCAAATGCCGTCAAAAAACGGGCCGTACGCAGCAATGGTGTTGCATACAGCCCGCTACCAGCAGGTTTATAAAACCCCTGAGGTCCCTGTCTCCACAATTGACCTAGAAAAGGCGCTCAGTCTGCAGAAAGTTTCCGCAAAAGCTCACGCGGTGCAGTGGACAAAGTCCATGTTTGCGAATGGCCTCGATGTGCTCGGGGCTTGCGTAGCCTTTCGATTCGGCCAAATGGTACTCGGGATACTCGGCATCGTACTCGACCATCATCTCATCACGCGTGACCTTGGCCATGATGGACGCCGCGGCGATACAGGCGATCTTGGCATCGCCCTTCACCACGTCGCGCTCGTTGGGAACGGCGCCCAAGGGGTTACCGTCCATAAGCACGCAATCGGGCTCGAGCCCCGTATCGGCCACGGCGCCCGCGACAGCGGCTCGAATGGCGCGGGCCATGCCCATCTCATCGATATCCTTAGGCGCGATATGGCAAAAACCAATTGCCGTCGCCACCTCGGCAATCTTCACTGAGAGCAACTCGCGGCGCGCCGGCGTGAGCTTTTTGGAATCGTTGATGCCCCAGACGCGCGGCTCCATAGGAAGGCAGACGGCGCATACCGTCAAAGGACCGGCCACCGATCCGCGACCCACCTCGTCGACACCAACGACCACCCCATCGCCGCCAAGCTCATGCATAAGCTCGTACATGTCATTGACGCGCTCGCGCTCGGCAAGTTCCTTGGCATGGCGCTTAAGAGCACGCTCGCAAGCCTTGATCACCTGCTGGCGCGGGTCCTCGCGATAATGCTCCACGAGGGCGGGGATCTCCTCAAACGTAGCGCTCGCCAACTCACCGGCAACCTGCGATGCCGAAACCGAGCTCGTCATATTGGCCATACCAGGCCCTCCTTGCATGCAAATCAGATAAAAAGAAGGGCCACCCGAAGGTGACCCTTGTGTCCAAACGAGTGGACAGACGCTGCGATCTTCTTAGCGCTTCTCGGGGATGCGAGCAGCCTTGCCCACCTTGTCGCGGAGGTAGTACAGCTTGGCGCGACGGACGCGACCATGACGAACGACCTCGAGCTTGGCGATCTTGGGGCTGTGAAGCGGGAAGGTACGCTCAACACCGACACCGAAGGACATCTTGCGGACGGTGAAGGTCTCGCGGGCACCGGCGCCGGCCATGCGGATGACGTCGCCCTGGAAGACCTGAATGCGCTCGCGGTCGCCTTCCTTAATGCGGTAGTGAACCTTGACGTTGTCGGCGACGCGAACCTGAGGAATGTCCTCGCGGATCTGCTGACGCTCGATTGCGCGGATGTAATCCATGTGCAATTCCTTACTCTTCTAGAGGTGCCGTACCACCTTGGCCGGCACGTAGTTGAACAAACGTATTCGAGTATACACGCGCGGGTTTCTGCTGCAAGAACATTTTTTTACGCTGACAAAAAGACAAAACCCGCACATGATTACCGCCCGTCTCACGAATGAGACGGGCGGCATGAAGGGGGCTACGCTAGGCGTCTAAACCCAAAAC
>URBS01000019.1 GCA_900546085.1 uncultured Collinsella sp. | reverse complement strand
CCACGAGGTAATTTGCGTCCCGATCGGAGTTCGCGTTGAGTCGGCCGCCACGAAACCGGCCCATCTACTACGTTTAGTCGTGAACCCCCGACCACGCCGCAATTGTCAAAAATAAAACCGCAGGTAGACGGCTTGGCGGTTTTCGAAAAACCACCGTGTGGTTGGCCCCTACCACTTAAACGTAGTAGATAGGCCGGTTTCGTGGCGAGGCATGTTGCGGGACGCGCACGGACCGACCCATCGAAACTATGCCGGCTTAAGATATGCGGACGGAGCTGACGGAGACGACGTTTGCCCAGATAAAACCGACCAAAATAAACCTGTCCCTTATTGGCAGGTTCAAAACCATGCCGGTTTACGGGGCAGAACCAGTGCCCCTTGAGCATGCCAGAAACGGCAAGGACAAAACCGCAGGTAGGAGGCTTGTCAGTTTACGGAAAAACGGGGTATGGTCAGCACTCACCGTTTCAGCCCCGTAATCCGGCATGGTTTTGATTTTGGGCAGTCGCTCGGACGAGCGCATGGCATCTAGCCCCTTTGAAAAAAACCGGCGGGGCGCCCCCCCGCCGGCTTGGTACCGAGTCTTTGTCGTTTGGGCTACTTGGCAGCCTCGGGCTTGTAGGTGGCAAACTCGATCGCAAAGCCCACGGCGGCACCCACGAAAGAGGCAACGATAGCCCAGATCATGTGGTTGATGCCGTTAACACCGGAGGGGTCGATGAAGGACAGCCAGCTGAAGACGCCCAGACCACCGGACATGTACACCACGGCGCCGGAGAGACCAATGATGAGGCCGCCCACAGCAGAACCGATGCTGGCGTTGATGAAGGCCTTCTTATCGGGCAGGGCGACACCGTAGATAGCGGGCTCGGTGACACCAAAGAAGAAGGCGGAGATCATGGCCGGCAGCGCGATACCGCGGAACTTCTCGTCCTTGTTCTTGAGATACATGGCGAAGAGCACGGCGCCCAGCGAGAAGGAGTGGGCGATAACGGAGCCCAGGATGTAGTCGTGGCCCAGAGTGGACAGGTTGACCAGCGCGATGGGCACGAGCGACCAGTGGAAGCCAAAGATGACCAGGCACATCCAGAAGGCACCGACGAGGGTGCAGCCCAGGAGGGAGCCGATCATGGGCAGGCCAAACAGCAGCGCGAAGAACTCACCAAGCAGGTTGGTGATGAGCGTGGCGATGGGGCCAATGACCAGATAGCCAAGGGTGACGGTAACGGTGACGACGATCAGCGGGGTGAAGAACATCTTCATAGAAGCGGGCATCCACTTCTTAACCCAGTGCTCGAGGGTGGAGCCAAACCAGACCATGAGCAGGATGGGGATAACGGAGCTGGTGTAACCCGAGGCAGGCATGATGAGCGGCAGGCCCAGGAACGTGGTGTACCAAGAGAAGGTGCCAGCAAAGCCGAGCTCGACGGAGCCGACAACCTCGCCCGAGGTCAGGGCAACCATGGTGGGATACACCAGGGCAAAGGCGATGGCCATGCCGTTGAACTCGCTCATCTTGAACTTCTTGGCCGCGGTAAAGCCAAGCACCACGGGCAGGAAGTAGAACATGCCGTCAGCGACGGTGTAGAGCAGCGTGTAGGCGCCGTCGTTGGCAAAGCTCGGGACCAGGAAGGTAGCGAGCGCCAGCAGGCCCTTCATGATACCGGCAGCGGCGAAGGTGCCGAGCATGGGGGCGAAGATGCCCGAGATGAGGTCGATGATCACATCGGTAACGCCCTTGGGAGCGGCATCGTCGTCATCGGCGTCGACGGCGCCGCCGTCGCTAAAACCGCCGGCCTTGAGAACGGCGTCGTAGACGTCCTCGACGATGTTGCCCACAACAACCTGGTACTGGCCGTTGGCGTGCATGACCTTGATGACGTTGGGCAGCTCGGAGATTGCCTCGTCATTGGCCTTCGACTCGTCCTTGAGCTTAAAACGAACACGGGTAATGCAGTGTGCGACGCATTTGACGTTGGACTTGCCGCCAACCAGCTCTACGATCTGGGCAGCAAGATCGTCGTATTTACCTGCCATGATCTGTCCTCTCTTTTCCAAATTTCGACAAAAATATCCCCTACCGCGAGCCGGTACCTTGCCCGCAGTTAGAAACCAAAAAGAATTGTTGCGATTGCCGCCGGGCTGGCGGCTTTACTCACTCGGTCTGCGAAGCCGATCGCAGACGGTTGATATGCATCATCAGATACAAGAGCTCCTCGTCCGAGCAGCTCTGCTTGAACTCTTTCTCGAACACGCGGTTGATGGCGTACGCACACTGGTAGGCCTCGGGAAAATCGCGGGCGGCCTGCATAAACAGTGAGGAGTTCTCGGTCTGCGTGCAGCTGCCCTTAACAAGGCGGCGAACCAAAAAGCGCAGGTGCGCAAGAAAGCGAATGTAGCAGTACGACGCCGTGTCGAGCGAGCAGCCGAGCTGCTTTTCCACGGAATGGGTTACCTCGTCAAGCACGCGGGTGCTCTTCATGATGAAGTCCATGTCCTTGGCGCGGCCCATGCCGTCGACCTCGGCGTTAACGATGTGGAGCGCGATGCTCGTGGCCTCGTTCTGACCCAGCTTGGCGCCGGTGTGCTTTTGCACGATGGCGAGCGCGGCCTGACCGATTTCGAGCTCACGCGGGTAGATGAAAGCCACCTCATGCTCGAGCGGGTTGGGAGCGCTGATCTGGTCGTCGTCGCGCTGAACGGCAAACTGCAGGTGATCTGCCAGGATAAAGGGCAGGCCACCGGACAGCTTGCAACCAAGCTGCTGGGATGCGAAGCAGGCAATGTCGCTTGCCGCGAGCAGAACGTCGTCGGGAAGTGTGCCGACCATATCCTGCAGGCTCTCGGGAACGTTATAGAATTTGCGCTGGATGAGCGACTCATCGGCAAGCTCGTAGGGCATCTCGTGAAAACCGATGCCCTTGCCAAAGACAACAACCTCTCGGCCGTCATCGCTGGCGGCGAGAGCAACGTTATTGTTGATCTTCTTTAAAATGAGCATGAAAAAACTCCTCGGACATCGGCGCTAGACGACGGGGCGATATTCCTCGTCTTCTATTATGCGCAAGTGATGCCTCCCGAGGAGTAACAAACTTGTGAGCACGTGGGCGATTGTAGGATGAAACTTGCATGCAGCGTAAGCCCCATTGGTGCGAAAGTCCGCTGAACGGTAGGAAATCGCCTGTAAACGGCAAAACCACCACAAAGGTGCCTAGCCCCTTTGTGGTGGTTTTGGCTGATGCCCCGATGTTACTCGCGCGGGGTGCCGTAGGGGTTGTACAAATCTGCAAGAGCAAATGTGCCGGTAGTAGCATCAAAGTCGAGTTCGAGCACACAGCAGTTGCCAATGCGGTGCTTCATCTTGAGCGGCTCCACGCCCACGCCGCGCATGACCTGAGCCGCTGCGGCGCCATGGCTCACGCACAACACGCTCTCATGTCCAGGGCGCTGCATGAACTCGGTGATGGTCGCCATCATACGCTCGCGAAACTCGACTTCGCCCTCGCCGTCATACTGCTTGTAAAAATCGCCGTACGGCAGGCGCGGATTCAAATCCTCGCTCGCGCCCTCAAATTTGCCAAAGTTCCACTCCTTAAGGCCCTTGACGCGCTCGTAAGGCTGACCGGGGAACGCAAGCTCAAGCGTGTCGCACGCACGCTCGGACGTCGAACTGTACGCATGGTCAAACGTAAGGCCACGCCCTCGCAGGGGCGCACCGACAGTTTTAGCCTGCTCGATTCCCAGCTCGGTGAGCGGCGAGTCACACCAGCCCTGCTTGCGACGAAGCAAGTTAAAGAGCGTTTGACCGTGACGCATAAAGTACAGTTTTGACATGAGGCCTCCGTGATCGCAATCGTTTGTCAGCGATTATGACACCTTGAGCTAACTTTAAGTCAAAGCTTTTTTGCAAAAACCACCACAAAGATGCCTGTCCCTTTTTGGCAGGTTATGGCAGCGCAGCGAGCCGGTTCCAAGTGCCCCAGGTCGCCCCGAAAGAGGAGCGACGCGTACTTTGGTACGCGAGCGACGGCTTGAGGGGCGAGATGGGGTGCTTGGGGCCGGCGCAGCGTCGAGCCTTAAAGGTGATCTTGGATCAGATCGCAGATGGCTCGGGCGTCGTTGATGTTGATGGCTCGGGTCGCAAAGCCGGCATCGAACGCCTGACGCGCCAGGGCCTCGTTGCAGGCAAGGGCTAGCGTGTGACCGTCGACCAGGTCGAGCGAACTCTTGCCGCGCAGACGGTCGACACCGGAGCGCGCGACCACGATGTTGTCGAAGCCCTCGGTCTTGTAGCCCTCGATGATCACCACGTCGACATCGTTGTAGCGCGACAGCAGTTCGCGCGCAGGCATCTCGTCCTCCTCGCGCGTGTCGGCGTACTCCGCCCAGCGCGTGGCGCAGATGAGGCCCACGTGTTTGGATCCGGCCTGGTGATGGCGCCACGTATCCTTAGCGGGCACGTCGATATCAAAGCCATGATGCCCATGATGCTTGAGCGAACCCACGCGCAGGCCGCGGCGGGTGAGCTCGGCGATAACCTTCTCGACGAGCGTGGTCTTGCCCGAGTTTTGGTAGCCGATAAACGCGATCGCAGGGACAGCCGGAGTGGGAGCTGCGGGCGCGACGGCGACGGGTGCGCTCGCGGGTGCGGCACCGTCAGCGGCCACAGCCTCAACAGCAGCGGCCTGACGCTCGGCACGATCCCACACGCCCGAGCGGCCGCCCTCCTTGTGCAGCAGACGCACGTCAACGATCTCCATGCCGCGATCGACGGCCTTGCACATGTCGTAGATGGTCAGACACGCGGCACTCGCGCCGGTCAGGGCCTCCATCTCAATACCCGTCTTGCCCGTCACGCCAGCCGTAACCAGTACGTGAAAGCCAACCTGCCCGTCCGCGCGCGCCGGCGCCCAGCCCTCGGGCACGTCCTCGACAGGCGTTCCCGCCGGAGCGATGGGCGCAATGTCGCACTTGCTCTTGGTAATGAGCAGCGGATGGCACATGGGGATGATATCGCTCGTGCGCTTGATGGCCATAATGCCCGCCACACGCGCGCAGGCAAGCACGTCGCCCTTTTTGGCGCGGTCCTGCAGCACCATGGTCTGCGTCTCGGGATGCATGAGAATGGTGCCCTCGGCGATGGCGATGCGATGGGTCTCGGCCTTGTCGGACACGTCGACCATGCGTACCTCGCCCTTGGCGTCCACATGCGTCAGCTCGTCACGACGGGCGTCACGGGCGGGCTCGGTGGCAGCACTGGCAGTCGGCTGCACGGACGCGTCGGCGCTGCCAGCATTCGCCGCAGCCGTGACTTTGTGGGCAGACATCGCGGCCCTGCGAGCGGCCTTGGTGGCATCGGCGTACCTGCTCTTGGCCATATGATCATCCTCCGATTTGGGACATAAATCGTTGCGTGCCCTCAATTATCGCGTGTTCCTGCGGTTTGTGGGCGACGGCATCGCGCCAAATCGAAAGTACCTGCATATCATCACCACGGCGCAGGGCGTCGCGCACCGAATACTCGGCATCGCTGAACAGGCACGGACGCACGTTGCCATCGGCCGTCAGGCGCAGACGGTTGCAATTCGCACAAAAATGGTTAGACATGGCGCTAATAAAGCCGACCGTTCCCACCGCGCCCGGAAAGTGCCAATAGCGCGCAGGGCCCGCACCGGCAGGAGCGTCGTTGATGTCGAGCGGCTCGAGCTCGCCCAGACCCACCGCGGCGGCCCCGGCATTGATGCGCGCCCGCAGCTCGTCGCTCGGCACGGTATCGCTCGCATCCCACAGCGCCGGATTGAGCGCGGGCGCATGCGGGTCCACAGCGCAATGCGAGCTCGTGTGCTCGTCGCCAATAGGCATGTATTCGATAAAGCGCAGGTGAATGGGACGGTCGATAGTCAGACGCGCGAGAGCCGCCACATCCTGGTTGAGTCGGCGCACCACAACGCAGTTGACCTTAACGGGCTCAAAGCCCCAAGCCAGCGCCGCGTCGATGCCAGCCACGGTCTGCTCGAGTCGACCCAGGCGCGTGATCTTTCCAAAAAGCGTAGGGTCGAGCGTGTCGAGCGAGATGTTGACGCGGTTAAGCCCCGCGTCTTTGAGCTGCGGCGCCAGCTTGGGCAGCAAGGCGCCGTTGGTGGTAAGCGAGATGTCCTCGATCTGCGGGATCGCGCGGATGTCGCGAATAAGCGGGATGATACGGCGGCTGACCAGCGGCTCGCCGCCCGTCAGGCGCACGCGGCGAATGCCCTCCCCCGCCACCAAGCGCACAAAGCGGGCAATCTCCTCGGCGCTGAGAAGCTCATCGTGTGCGCGGGGTGCCACGCCATCGGCCGGCATGCAGTAAATGCAACGGAAATTGCACTTGTCGGTAACGGCAATGCGCAGGTAGTTGATATCGCGGCCAAAGCCGTCATGTTGCACGTGCCCGTCCACGCAGCCCTCCCCTCACGCGGCGTTTTATTCTTCGGAAAACATAATACCCCACGGGAGAATCCTGCCGACACCCGTACGACAGGACAGGTCGCTTCGAGCAAGACCGGCTTCCCAAGCCCATCCTCAGCACGCAAACCATCACAACATTCGATGCTTTTCCCGATTTTGGCAAAAAACGTCGAATGTTGTGATGGTTTGCCTGCCCGCAGCACCCCGTAGAAGGGCCGAAACGCCCCTAAAGGCCGCCGTCCCAGTGTCGAATCACGAATTCTCGCAGGTCATTCTGACGTTTCTGGAACGCTTCGCTTCGGTCGCACCTGAGGCCCATAGCAAGCGCGATGGCGTTCATCGCCCGGTGCAATTGCAGCTGATGGGCAAACTGAGTCCCGGTGAGGACGATCATCCTAAAACCCAGCGCGCTCAGCACGGTCATACGCTCCGCATCCGACGCGCTGCGCTGTTTATCAAGATGGTCCGAACCGTTGTATTCAATTCCCGTACCGCTCGCAGGCGCATATACGTCAATCTCGAAATACCCGGCCTTAGCGAGATACTTGAACTCGCTGGGAACATCGACCCGATGGTTGAGCTCGATCTTGGCGTATCCCAGCCCTCCCTGGGAACGTTTTGCTACGACCATGATTGAGGTGGCCGTCTCCATGGGCGATCGCGCGCCATCGTGCACGCGTTTGAGCACGGCGGCCGCGCGTATGGCCCCCTGACGAGATCGGTTCTCATTGCAATAAGCAATCAAATCGGCAACGGTATACCTCTGCCCCATCTCGATATAATCGCCTGTCGACAGATGATTCAAATGGTATCGGGCACAGATTTCGTAGCCATATTCCAGCTGCTCGGGCTCGCTCATCCACGAACCCGCTTGGACAAAGCACATGACCTCATCAACCACTAGAAGGCCCTCCGCCACCTCGATAAGATGGCCTGGGGGTACCGGCGCCCCAAACACGTGGCACCTAAATCCAGCCGGCGTCGAGCGCTCAAAATCGAAGTTAACGAGCGTATCGATATGATCGAGCTCTTCTCGTGGAATACCAAGCGAAACCAGATAGTCGGTAACGATCCCAACTGCCGTCGAAGCCCTCAGCCCCTTGGCATCGAGCCCCAATTTGGGCAGGCCCGCGGTCGGCTCCGCCTCGCTAGCAAGCGAGTCCTCATCGTATAGGCTGCTTGCTCGCGAGAGCGGCTCGGACGGGCGCGCCACGTTGTGGTACAGCCAGGCAGTCTTATGGGACAGGACGATCGGCAGGTCCATGAGCCCTCCAATGGAGTCGGATAACCAACCTTATTCCCCTGCCCACGGGTCCGCACACCTGCGTGCGCAAGAAAGCGATTCCGCCCGATCGAGTGGCAGAAAAACCATCACAACATTCGATGCTTTTCCCGTTTTTGGCAAAAAACGTCGAATGTTGTGATGGTTTGAGGCGAGGTGAGGGGCACGGAGGGGTCAAAGCATCGTGCTCGAACGGGTTAATCCAACTCTTTTAAGCCATGCGCCAGCTGCCAGTACTCGCCGTGCTGAGCGAGCAGCTCTTCGTGCGTGCCGCGCTCGATGATGCGACCGTGTTCGAGGACCATGATGGCGTCGGCGTCGCGGACGGTGGACAGGCGGTGCGCGATCATAAACGTGGTGCGTCCGCGCATGATGCGGTCCATGCCGCGCTCGATGAGCTTTTCGGTGCGCGTGTCGATAGAGCTCGTGGCCTCGTCCAAGATGAGCACCGGCGGGTCGGCAACGGCCACGCGCGCGATGGCGAGCAGCTGGCGCTGGCCCTGCGACAGGTTGGCGCCGTCGGCCGTGACCGGTGTGTCGTAGCCTCTAGGCAGGCGGCGGATAAACGAATCCGCGCAGGCAGCCTCGGCAGCGGCGCGCACTTCCTCGTCGGTCGCGTCGAGCTTGCCAAAGCGGATGTTCTGTGCGATGGTGCCGCTAAACAGGTGCGTGTCCTGCAGCACAATGCCGAGCGACCCGCGCAGGCTGGCCTTGGCAATGTGCTTGACGTCGATGCCGTCGTACGTGATCTCGCCGTCATCGACCTCGTAGAAGCGGTTGATGAGGTTGGTGATGGTCGTCTTACCGGCGCCTGTGGAGCCCACAAACGCGATCTTTTGCCCCGGCTTGGCAAACAGGTTGAGATCCGTGAGCACACGGGTGCCTGGCACGTAGGAAAAGTCCACGGCATGGAAGCGCACGTCGCCGGCAAGTGGAACCAAGCCGCACGTGAGCTCGGTGCCGTCGGCAGCCACCGCACGGCCCGACTCATCAACGGCAGCCACATCATGCAGGTGCCCGTACGCGCCCACGCCCTGGCCCTCGGGAATCTTCCATGCCCACGCGGCGCCGCCCGTCTGCACCAGCTCCACGCAGCCCTCGTCCACCTCGGGCTCAAGATCCATGGCGGCAAACAGGCGCTCGGCACCGGCCAGCGCGTTGAGCAAAAAGTTGCCCAGCTGCGTAAACTGGTTGATGGGCATGGCGGCCTGGCGTACAAAGACCAGGTAACTTGCAAGCGCGCCCACGTCGGCGAGCCCCTTGATGCAGAGCATGCCGCCCGCCACGGCGACGATGGCGTAGTTGGCATAGCCGATCACCACGGTCATGGGCACCATCGAGTTGGCGTAGGCCTGCGCGGCACCACCGGTGCGGCGCAGCTCTTGGTTGCGCGCGTCAAAACCAGCCACGTTGGCTTGCTCGTGATTAAAGACCTTGATGACCTTTTGACCCGAGACCATCTCTTCGATATATCCGTCCAGGTCGCCAAGCGATGCCTGCTGGGCGGCAAAGAAACGCTTAGAGCGCGTGCCCGAGTAGCGTGCATACAGCACAATGGCCGCATCGCACACGAGCGTGATAATCGTGAGCTGCCAGTTGAGGATGATGAGCATGGCCGTGGTGCCGACCACCTGGATGATCGCCTGAATCACGTTGGCAAAGCTGTTGTTGAGCGCCTCGGAGACGGTGTCGACGTCGTTGGTAAAGAAGCTCATGATGTCACCCGAGCGCGTGCTGTCGAAGTAGCTCAGCGGCAGCGTCTGAATGTGGGCAAACAGGTCGCGGCGGATATCGGACACCACGCGCTGGGCCGCGCGCACCATAATCTGCGAGTAGCCCAGAGCCGAGAGCACGCCCGCGGCGTAGATGGCAGCGGTAAAGATAACCTGCTTAGCGAGCAGTTCCTCGCCGCCCGTTGCCAAACCGTTGACGATGGGGCGCACCATGTAGGTACCGGCAAGGCTTGCGATGGCCGCAACAGAGGCAAGCACACCCACTGCGAGCAGCGAGAACTTGGCGTGACCCATGTAGGAGAGCAGGCGGCGGAGCGTCTGCGCCAGATTGGCGGGACGGGCCTGAGCGGATGTCTTAGGCATGGCGCTCACCCCCTTCCGTGGCTTGAATTGATCCGCTGGAACCAGAGGAAGACGGGGCATTTGCGCCGTCGGCGATGCCCGCATCCCCCGCAAACTCCATCTGCGAGGCGTAAATCTCCTGATAAATGGCATCGCCCGCCAGCAGTTCCTCGTGCGTGCCCACGCCGTGGACACGACCGTCGTCCAACACCACAATGCAATCGGCATCCATGACGCTCGCAATGCGCTGCGCAATGACAATCACCGTCGTGTTGGGAATCTGAGCGATATGCTCGCGGATCTTGGCGTCGGTCGCCATATCGACCGCGCTGGTCGAATCGTCAAAGATGAGCACACGCGGATGCTTGAGCAATGTACGCGCGATGCACAGGCGCTGCTTCTGCCCGCCCGAGACACCGGCACCGCCCTGGCCCAGATAGCCGTCCAGCCCGCCGATGCGATCGAGGAACTCATCCACGCACGCCGCGCGGCAAGCCGCGAGGAGCTCATTGTCCGACGCCTGTGGATTGCCCCACTGCAGGTTCTCGCGCACGGTACCCGTAAACAGTACGTTCTTTTGCAGCACGATACCCACGGCGTCGCGCAGGGCGGCCAGGTCGTAATCGCGCACATCGCGCCCGCCCACGAGCACGGCGCCTTCGGTGGCGTCGTACAGGCGCGCGATTAGCTGCACAAGCGAACTCTTGCCCGAGCCCGTGCCGCCGAGCACGCCCACCGTGGAGCCCGCCTCAATGCAAAGGTCAATATGCTCGAGCACATCCTCGGCAGCATCCGCGCGGTACTTAAACGACACGTCGCGAAACTCGATGCTTCCGTCGGCCACCCCGTGCACGGCAGTGGCAGCGTCGGGCGCCTGGATAAGCGAACGCTCGTCGAGCACCCGCGAGATGCGCTCCACGCTGGCAAGTGCGCGGGTGAGCAGCAAAAACACGTTGGAGATCATCATGAGCGAGTTCATGATCAGCAGCACATAGCTCATAAAGCCCGTGAGCGAGCCCACGCCGAGCTCGCCGGCAAGAATCATGCGACCGCCGATCCAAAGAATGGAAAGCGCCGCCACGTACATCGACAGCTGAAACACCGGCAGGTTGAGTACAGCGTTGCCAAAGGTATTCGTCGCGGTGCGCGCAAGCTCGGTATTGACGGCATCGAACTTGGCCTCCTCGTGCTCGGCACGCACGTACGCCTTGACGGCGCGCACGGCGGTGAGGTCCTCCTGCACCACACCGTTGAGATGGTCCATCGAGGTCTGCAGCTGGCGGTAGAGCGGACTGACGCGACAGGTGATAACGCCCAGTACGATCGCCAGCACCGGCAGAATAATCGCGAATACCGTAGCGAGCGGACGCGACAGCACCAACGCATAGACCAAGCCGACGATAAGCGTCACAGGACCACGCACCATGGGGCGGAAACCGTTACCTACGGCGTTTTGAATCACGGTGATGTCGGTGGTCATGCGAGTGACAAGCGAGCTGGCGTCGTAGTTGTCCAGATTGCCAAAAGCGAGCGTCTGGATCTTGCGATACTCCGCCTCGCGCAGGTTAGCGCCCAGCCCCGAGGCAACGCGGGCGGACGTGCGTGCATAGCCCAAGCCAAGCAGCAGCGAACATGCGGCGCATACCAACATATACGCGCCCTGCAACAGCATGTAGTTGATGTCGCCCGCGGGCACGCCCACATCGATGATATTTGCCATGATGACCGGGATAAACAGCTCGAGCGCCGTCTCGGCCGTCACAAAGAGCACGCCGAGCATGGCATCGCGGCGGTATGCCCCCAGATAGGAAAACAGAATCTTGAGATTGCGCACGCAGGTTCATCCCCCATCAAACGTTGTTCGCAAACCCACGTATTATGGCGCGCCGTGCGGCGGTGTCAAGTGTTCCGAAATCGATTTCTGCAAGGCTAGTGCAGACGCCATGCTCGCAGGACGCACGTCCGTATTCAATTAGAAATGAACGCGAGCGTGACTTTTTCGCCCTGCCGCCAACACAAACCTTGACTCTACAATCGTTGTAGGGTTTTCACTACACTGGTACGTAAACGATCTAAGCCAGAAAGCCACGCCCATGGAACACGACCTCACACGCGGCAATGTCCTTAAGACCATTGCGGTCTTTGCCCTGCCCTATATGCTCTCGTACTTTTTGCAGATGCTCTACGGCATGGCCGACCTGTACATGATGGGGCAGTTTAGCGGCGCCGCCGGCATCACCGCCGTGGGTAATGGCGCGCAGACGCTCTATATCATTACCGTGACGCTCGTGGGCCTGGCCATGGGAACGACGGTCATCGTCGGCCACGCCGTGGGTTCGCGCCGGTTTGACCGCGCCGAGACCGCCATCGGCAACACCATCACGCTCTTTATGGGTGTCTCGGTGGTGCTGGCCGCTGTCTTGCTCGCACTGTGCCCGCAAATCGTGGCACTTATTGGCACGCCAGCCGAAGCGGTCGAAGGAACCGCCGCCTACCTGCGCATCTGCTTTGTCGGCATTCCGTTTATCGCCGCATACAACATCCTCTCGGCCATCTTTCGCGGGCTGGGCGATTCGCGCTCGCCTATGTACGTGATCGGCGTGGCATGCATCATTAACATCGCGCTCGACTTTCTGTTTATCGGCCACATGGGACTCGGCCCCGTGGGCGCGGCGCTCGGCACAGTCATCGCGCAGACGGCGAGCGTGGCTCTCGCGCTCGTGTGGCTCAAGAGCCGCCGTACGCACATTCACCTCAAACGCAGCGACCTGCGCCCCCAGCCCGAGGTGCTCGGCAGCATTCTTAAGATCGGCGTGCCCGTGGCCGTGCAGGACGGCTGCATCCAGGTGGCGTTTATGTTCATCACCGTCATCGCCAACCACCGAGGGCTCGTCGACGCCGCCGCCGTGGGCCTGGTCGAAAAGATGATCAGCTTTTTGTTCATTGTGCCGAGTTCCATGGGCGCTACCGTCAGCGCGCTCACGGCGCAAAATGCCGGCGCGGGCAAGGGCGATCGCGCGCGTCAGGTACTCAAGGACGCCATGACCATCTCGGTGGTGTACGGCTGCCTGATCACGGTGCTGATGTGGCTGGTGGCGCCGGCGTTTATCGGCTTTTTTGCCAAGAACGCTGCAGTAGTCGCCGCCGGTACCGGCTATATGCGCAGCTATATTTTCGACGCAATCTTTGCCGGCATCCACATTTGCTTTAGTGGCTTTTTCGCCGCGTATGGCAAGAGCTACATCGGCTTTGCGCACAACGTGCTGGCCGTTGTGCTCATTCGCGTGCCCGGTGCATGGCTGCTGTCGAACGCCTATTCCGACACGCTGTTCCCCATGGGCATCGCCTCACCGTGCGGGTCGATTCTGTCGGCGGTCATCTGCATGATTGCATTTACCGTGCTCAACCGCCGCGGAACTTTTGACAAGCTGGTGGCGTAGCGAGGCGACGCAGGCCTAGCGCCTCTCCCCTGTTTTACCGAAAGGAGCGGTCCTGTGACCGACATGCCAAGCGAACACACCGAGGGCCTGCTCCGCATTGGCGAGGTGGCGCGCTTGCTCAATTTGAGCGTGGGCACACTGCGCCATTACGAACAGATGGGGCTATTGGAGCCGGCATATGTCGATCCGACGAGTGGGTACCGCTACTACGGATCCCGGCAGCTCTCCACCCTCAACACCATCGGCAACCTGCGTGTTCTCGACTTGCCGTTGGCGCAAATTCGCGAGTTTGTCACTACGCGCGATGTGGATTTGATGCAACGGCAACTGACCAAGCAACAGGAGCTAATTGAGCACAAGCGGCGTGAGCTGGAGCGCATGTCGCGCAAGATTGACCAGCGGCTTGCCTTGCTTCATGGCGCTTTGAATGCCGATCTCGACACCATTAGCGAAACCGAGGAACCCGAACTTCGCTGCGCCACGCTGCACGAGCGCGTCAATCCCACCGACGCCTATTCGCTGGGATGGCATATCCGCCAGCTTCAGCAGGGGCAGCACGAAACCTTTGCCTATCTTGGCAATCTGGGTGTGGGCATCGCGCCCGAACGCCTGGCCGCCGGTGACTTTGATGGCTACGACGAGGTCTTTCTGCTGCTCGATGACACCGATGATTACTTGGGTGACGTTGAGACGCGACCTGCCGCGCACTGCCTGACCATAAGCTTCCGCGGCACGCACGGGCAAGCAGCCCCACGCTACGAGCAACTGCTGAGCTACATGCACGAACACAACCTGACGCCCGCCGGCCCCTCGCGCGAGATCACCCTTATCGATGACATCATCAGCGACGATCCAGAGACCTACGTGACGCAGATCACGGTGCCCGTTTCCCCAGCAAAGTAAGAACCGCCCGGAAGGCATCGTGCTTCCGGGCGGTTCTTCAATTAGGCTATTGATGCACTAAGCCTGGGGCACCTCGCCAGTAGCCAAGATTCGCTCGAGCGCGTCCTCGTCCAGCACAGGTACACCCAGCTGTTCGGCCTTGGTGAGCTTGGAGCCCGCTTTGGGGCCGGCGACCAGATAGCTCGTCTTCTTTGACACGCTACCCGAAACCTTGGCGCCGAGTACCTTGAGCGCCGCACCTGCCTCGTCGCGCGTGCGGTTGACGAGCGTGCCGGTGAGCACGAAGGTCAGACCCGCAAGCGGCTGTGCGTCGGCGAGCTCGCCCGCCACGCCAGCTTCGGCCGCGGCTTGCGCATGAGCGGCACCCAAGTCGACCTCGAGCGAAAGGCCCGCTTGGCGCAGACGTTCCAGCACGGCAAGGTTCTCGGGCACGGCCAGGAACTGCTTGACGCTCGCCGCAATCTTGGGACCGATGCCCTCGCACTCGGCAATATCCTCTTCGCTCGCCAAGATGAGCTTGTCAATCGACAGGAATCGCTCGGCGATGACCTCGCCCACGCTCTTGCCCACATGGCGGATGCCCAGGGCAAACAGCACACGCCCGAGTGGCTGGCTCTTGGACTTGTTGAGCTCGGCGATGATTTTCTCGGCCGTCTTGAGGCCTACCGGAATAGGATCGCCCTTCTTAACGCCCTTTTTGCTATTGGTGCTCGCGTACACGCGCCCCGTATCCAGGCCTGCGATGTCATCGACCGTGAGCTGGTAGAAGTCTGCGACATCGTGGATCAGGCCGGCAGCGATCATCTTGTCGACGATCTCGTCGCCCAGGCCATCAACGTCCATGCAGCCGCGGCTCACCCAGTGGAGCAAGCGCTCCTTGAGCTGCGCCGGGCAGTCAATGGACACGCAGCGGTAGGCGACCTCGCCATCCTCGTGGACCACGGGGCTGCCGCACACGGGGCAGACCTCGGGCATGTACCAGTCGACCGAATCGGCCGGACGCTTATCGAGCACCGGGCCCACGACCTCGGGGATTACGTCGCCCGCCTTGTGCACGATGATAGTGTCGCCCTCGCGCACGTTTTTGCGGCGGATCTCGTCGATGTTGTGCAGCGTGGCGCGCGCGATGGTGGAGCCGGCAACCGTCACCGGGTCGAACTCGGCGACCGGCGTGAGCACACCGGTGCGGCCCACCTGGATGCGAATCTCGCGCAGGACGGTCTGCTTTTCCTCGGGCGGGAACTTAAAGGCAATGGCCCAGCGCGGTGCGCGGGCGGTAAAGCCCAGGTCGAGCTGCTGCTGAAAGCTGTCCACCTTTACGACCACGCCGTCGATGTCGTAGTCCAAGTCGCCGCGATGCTCGAGCGCCTGGGCGCAGAACTCGTGAACCTCAGCGGGTGTGGCGCAACGGGCAACGTTGGGGTTGACGCTAAAGCCGGCGCTACGCAGCCAGTCCAGGAACTCGCGCTGGCTGTGGACGTGCAGCGGATCGGTATCGGCAATGGCGTAGATAAAGGTAGCCAGGTCGCGGCGCGCCGTGACCTTGGGATCCTTCTGGCGCAACGATCCGGCGGCGGCGTTGCGCGGGTTGGCGAAGGGGTCGCGGCCCTCGGCATCGGCCTCGTCGTTCAGACGCACAAAGCTGCCCTTGGGCATGTAGACCTCGCCGCGCACCTCAATGGTGCGCTCGCGGTCGGCACCCATGTGGGCGAGCGCAGGCTCGGACAGGTGCATGGGCACATCCTTGATGGTACGCACGTTGAGCGACACGTCCTCGCCCGTGGTGCCGTCGCCGCGCGTGGCGGCGCGTACGAAGGTGCCGTTTTGGTAGGTAAGGGCCACGCCCAGGCCGTCGATCTTAAGCTCGCAGGTATAGGTGACGCTACCGGCACCGAGGGCATCCTCGGTGCGCTGGAGCCACGCGTCAAGTTCGTCCAGATCCATGGCATCGTCCATGGAATACATGCGTGCCATGTGCGTGACCGGCGTAAACTGCTCGCTCACGTATCCGCCCACGCGCTGGGTATAGCTGTCGGGCGTCACCAGGTCGGGATAGGCCGCCTCGATCTCCTGCAGCTCAACGAGCATTTTGTCGAAGGCGGCGTCCGTGATCTCGGGCGCGTCGAGCATGTAGTAGCGATAGGCGTGGTAATCGAGCTCGTGGCGCAGCTCGGCCGCGCGCGCGGCGGCCTGGGCATGGGCGTCGGCCGGTGCAGCGGCATCCGCGCTCGCGGGCGTTTTGGTATCGATATCCACACCGTCACCAAACAGGCTCGATTGCTCCATAGCGGCACTCCTTCGCTCGATTTCAAACGGATACTAGAGTACCACCGGTCACAATGAGGCCGAACAGCCCTTTCAAACCGCACCGAATCGGCAGCCGCCAGACCGGAGTGGATCGCGCGATCAAACCATGCCCTTGCCGTTTCTACATGATCCGTTTTCCTCCGTCCCCAACGAATCAATAGGAAAAGAGGGACTGTCCCGCGTTGGCGGGACAGTCCCCTCTGGCTTCGATATGTGCAATACGGTTCGTTAGAAACCCTGGCCGTTGCCCTGACCCTGGCCCTGCTGGCCGAGCAGCTCCTCCAGGTACTGGCGCAGCTGCTCATCGGTAATACCGCCGTTGCCAGTGTCGGTTGCGCTGTCGTTCTGCTGCTGGTTCTGCAGCTCCTCGTCGGAGCCCAGCTCGACGGTGACCTTCTTCTCTTCCTTGCCGCGCATGAGCGTGATCTCGACCTTCTCGCCCACCTCGTGGCTGCGCAGCGCGATGATCAGGCCATCGGCGCTCGTGATCTCGTCGTCGCCCAGCTTGGTGATGACGTCGCCCTCCTGAATGCCGGCCTTGGCGGCAGGACCATCCTCAACGACGCTCGCCACATACGCGCCGCTATCGGTGCTCAACTTGTTGGTGCGGGCGTTAAGCGCATTGACGCTCGAAAGCGTAGCGCCCATGTACGGATGCACCGGCGTCTTACCGTCGATGATCTGGTCGGCAATGTTCTTGGCGTAGTTAACCGGAATGGCAAAACCCACGCCCGAGCTGGAGCCCGAGTAGCTCTCGATGAGCGAGTTAATACCCACGAGCTCGCCGTTGTCGTTGACGAGCGCGCCACCGGAGTTGCCCGGGTTGATGGCGGCATCGGTCTGGATCATGTTGGCATAGATGGTGTTACCGTTGGTAGAGCTCATGGCCGTTGAGCGATACAGCGCCGACACAATGCCCGTGGAGACAGACTGCTCGTTGCCAAACGGCGAACCGATCGCCATGACCCACTCGCCCACGTTGAGCTTGGAGGAGTCGCCGATCTCAATCGGGGTGAGCTTGGAGGCATCGGCGTCCTTGAGCTTGATAACGGCGAGGTCGCTCGAGGCATCGTTGCCCACGAACTCGGCCTCGTAGGTGGTGCCGTCGTCCATGGTCACCACGTACTGGTCATAGCCATCGACCACGTGGTTGTTGGTGAGGATATGGCCCTCGGTATCGAGCACAACGCCCGAACCAACGCTGCCCGAGTTGTCCGACTCATCGGCAGACTGCGAAAGCGAGCCATTCTGGCTGCCGCTCGACGTGGCGGTGATGGAAACGACGGAGGGCAGGGCCTTGGCAGAAACGGCCTCGGCCAACGTGGTGTCCTCGGAGTCGATCGTAATCTTTTGCGTCGACGAACCCGAAGCGCCCGCCGTCACGGCATTCTTGCCGCCACCGATATCGAGCGTACCGCTCATAATGAGCGCAATGACCAGCAGGGCGCCACAGGCGCAACCGGCGAGTGCCGTAATAAAGATCGGCAGCTTTTTGGTCTTGGTCTTGACCACCGTGTGCTTGTTTACAACCTGCTGACCGCCCAGCGGCTGGCCGGTCTGTGTGTCATAGGCCTGCACGTAGGGAATGTTGCTGCCGGCAGGCGTCGACTCCACCTGCACGCGCGGCTGCTGCTGAGTCTCGCCGGCATTGCCAACATCCTGGGGACGCTGGGAATCGTTCTCGCTCATAGCTGCGATCCTTTCGTCAAATAACCAAAGGCCCGCCAAACACGTGGCGGGCCATCATTGTTCACGTTGAGTTGTACCCCAATATGCGGGCGTACGTGTACGAGAACGCAATCTTTTAGGAAGGCTTAAGTTCTGCTGCAAACTCGAAAGGAGCCCGCACCTGCGTCAAAACCACCACAAAGGTGTCTGTCCCCTTTGTGGTGGAAATCTAGTCCTTAAACAGATAGCCCACGCCGCGGACGGTGGTGATGTGCGCCGCGATCTGCGGGCCCACCTTGGAGCGGATGCGTCGGATATGCACATCGACGGTACGGGTGCCGCCGCAGTACTCAAAGCCCCACACGCGGTGCAGCAGCACCTCGCGGCTGTAGGCACGGTTGGGATGCGTGGCCAAAAAGCTCAGCAGCGAGTACTCCATCAGCGTCAGGTCGATGGGCTCGTTATCGAGCGTCACCTGGTAGGTAGCCAGGTTGATCTCGAGGTTATCGATGTTGAGCACATCGTCGGCGGTAACGGTCTCCTCCTCGCCCATCAGGCGCTGCGCGCGAGCCTTGAGCTCGTTGGGCGTCGCCGTGGGGCATACAAAGTCGGCATGCGCGTGATTGGGCAGGCGCAGGGTGCCGAGCGCCTCGTCGTCGACGATCACCAGCATGGGAACACCGCCGCGGTCGTCAAGCCACTTGGCAATCTGATCGATGCGGTCGCTGCGGATGCCATCGGAATCGAGGATCAGCAGGTCAAAGTCGTGCGCCGCAGTCGGCGAATCGGGAGTGGCAAGACTCACCTCGACACCCAGGGTGGTCGTCAGGCTGCGGGCAAACTCGTGGAAGCGCGTCGTGCGCGCCATGAACAGGGCACTCTTTTCGGACATATCGGCCTCCAAAGAAATGAGCTCAATCGTACTGGAACAAGCCAGCGCGATTAGGAGTTCGCCAGGTAGTGCTTGATCTCCCACTCGGTGATCGTAGACTCAAACTTATGCCACTCGTCGCGCTTCTTTTTGAGGAAGAAGCTGTGGATGTGCTCGCCGAGAGCATCCTTCATAAACTGCGAGTCCTCAAACACGTCGAGCGCCTCTTTGAGCGAGCGCGGCAGCGGCGCGTAGCCGGCCTCGACCATCTGACGGTCGGTAAGCTTGAGCGTCTCGGCCGTGGCCTCGGGCGGGAGCTCCAGCTTGCGCTCGATGCCGTCCAGACCAGCCGCCAGCGTGACGGCGTTGACCAGGTACGGGTTGGCCATGGGGTCGGGACTGCGCAGCTCGATGCGCGTGGACAGCGGCTTGCCGGGCTTGTAGACCGGGATGCGGACCATACTCGCGCGGTTGCGCAGGCCCCACGTGGCGTACTGCGGCACGGAGTCGCCACCCGTGGTGATGCGCTTGTACGAGTTGACCGTGGGGTTGGTGATGGCGCTGATTTCGCGCGCGTGCGCAAGAATACCTGCCATGTAGTGCTTGGCGACGTCGGAGAGATGGTACTTCTCGTCGTCCTCGCCCCAAAAGACGTTGTTGCCGTCATGGTCGAACAGCGACTGGCACAGGAACATAGCACTGCCATCCTCGCCCGCCAACGGCTTGGGCATAAAGGAGGCGTGGCAACCGCTCTCGTAGGCCTGCTGCTTAATGATGAGTTTGGCCGTAGTGATGGCGTCGGACATACTCAGGGCCTCGGCGTGGCGCAGGCTCATGCCGTGTTGCGAGCGGCCGGCGGCGTGGAAGGTGTACTCCACGGGCACGGACATCTTCTCGAGCGTGAGAACCGTGTTGCGGCGCAGGTCGCGGGCGGCATCACTCACCGAAAGATCGAAGTAGCCCACGTTGTCGAGCGGCTCGGGGGTGTGCTCGTCAGGGAAGTAGTAATACTCCAGCTCGGCGCCCACATTGAGCAGGTAGCCGGCCTTCTCGGCCTTGCGAAACATGCGGCGCAGGGCATCGCGCGGGTCACCGGCGAACGGCTTGCGATCGGGAGTGCACACGTCGCAGAACACGCGGGCTACGCCGTTGTGGCTCGGACGCCACGGCAAAATCTGGAAGGTCGAAGCATCGGGAAACGCCAGCATGTCGGCTTCCTCGGGCGTGGCAAAGCCCTCGATAGCGGAGCCGTCAAAGCCAATACCCTCCTCAAAAGCGACCTCGAGGTCCTCGGGGCTAATGGCAAAGTTCTTGAGGCGGCCGAGAATGTCGACAAACCACAGACGCACAAAGCGGATGTCACGCTGCTCTACGGAGCGGAGTACGTAATCGATGTTCTGCTGGTTCATGTCGCTCCCCTTTCTTTCGGGCGGGTTTCGACTGGTCTATATCGCAGATACTATCGCAGAAAAATGTTTCCGCAGGGTTAAAGCGTATCAAGCGCTCAAAAAACGTGCTTGAGCAGGCCGTTGCGAACGAGCGGCTAGCGCGAGGTCGAAGCGCGGTGTTCGATGTGGCCGGGGACCTCGATGCGCTTGGGGGCGAGCTTTGCGGCATCGCCCACCGTAGTGGTAACGACGTCGATGCGCTCGGACAGGCGCTCGACCACGCGCTCGGCAATGGTGAGGGTGTCCTGCGCGGCCGTGGTCACACCGCCAAAGAGCACGTGGTTCCAGGGGTAATCGTCAAACGTCGCAATCTTGAGGCCAGCCGGCAACGAAGGTCCCAACTGTGCCAGCGCCTCGGTCAGGCGCAGGAAGACCAGACCGTTGACGGCAATGAGGCCGAGCTTTTTACCCGCATAGTCACGGATAGCTCCGTCCAGACGGCTGACACCCGTGGCACCACCGTCGGCCAGGGTGACGACCTCACCCGCAAGGCCGCGGCGCGAGAGCTCGTCGGCAAAGGCCTCGGCGCGCTCGCGACGCACGGGGCTGTCATCGCTTGCCTCGGTGAGCAGGCACAGGCGCTCGCTGCCAGCAGCGGCCAAGGCGTCTACCAGGCCGGCAACCAGCTCGCGGTTGTTAGAGGTCACCAGATCGATGCCACCGTCGGCAACATCGCGGTCGAGCAGCACGACGGGCAGGCGTCCCGCTGCCGCGGCGATCGCCTTGTCGTTGCCTCCGCAGGTGTTGACGACCAGGCCGTCCACGCCGGCATCGATAAGTCTGGTGAGCGACTCTGCCTCCTTGGCGGGGTCGTTGCCGCTAATGGCAGTCATAAGCGAGCAGCCGCGCGCGGCGGCACTGGCGGAAAGCCCTTCGAGCATGGCGCTGGAGAACGGGTTAGCGATGTCGGCCAGGATCACGCCGATGAGGTTGGTACGCGAGCTGCGCAGATTGCGCGCGGCGGCACGTGGGCGATAGCCGGTGCGCTCGATAACCGCCGCGATGCGCGCGCGAGTTTCCTCGGTCATCTGCCCGGGGCGGTTGTTGAGATAGCGCGAGACCGTGGCCGGGCTCACGCCCGCCTCGGCGGCAATGTCCTTGATTCTCATCTGCGCCATAGCGCACCCCGTTTCCCAATTGTCGGCAGTCTGAGCCATTTTAGGCATTTTTTTAAAAATCTCGCTTGCAAAACGCTGTAGGTGAGTATACTACAACTCGAAACGAAACCGATTTCGTAAACCGATTTCGGCGAGCGTTGGCACGGAGGTGCAAAGATGCACCCTACCGTCTTGGCACCTCCGTGCCAACGCCATATCAAAGGAGCACGCACGAGCAAGAAGGAGCTACGCGACCATGGGTAAAACGGTTCTTACCTTCGGCGAGATCATGATGAGGCTCTCGCCCAAAGACCATCTGCGCATTGAGCAGGCGACCGAGTTTGATGTCCGCTATGGCGGCGCCGAAGCCAACACCGCGCTTTCCCTGGCCTACCAGGGTGACAAGGCAGCCTACGTCTCCGTTGTCCCGGCCAACCGTCTGGGCGAGTGCGCCCTGCGTTCGCTGAAGGCCTACGACGTCGACACCACGCGCGTCGTGCGCCAGGGTGACCGTCTTGGCTCCTATGTGTTTGAGGTCGGCGCCTCGCAGCGCGGCAACGGCTGTGTCTACGACCGCAAGTACTCTGCCATCAACATGGCCAAGCGCGACGTCTTTGACTGGGACGAGATCCTCAAGGGTGTCGATGTCTTTTACTTCTCCGGCGTGACGCCCGCCGTCTCCGACGAGATGGCCGCCGCCTGCAAGGATGCCCTCACCGCCTGCCGCGCCAAAGGCATCACCACCGTGTGCGACGTGAACTATCGCGGCAAGATGTGGTCGCCCGAGAAGTCGCAGGCCACCATGAAGGAACTCCTGCCGCTCGTTGACATCTGCATTGCCAACGACGAGGACGCTCCTGCCGGCCTCGGTATGACCTGCGTCTCCGGCTCCCTTGCCCACGGCATCGAGGAGCGCGACACCTACGTCGAGATGGCCCGTCAGATCTGCGCCGAGTACGGTTGCAAGAAGGTCGCCTCGGTCGTCCGCAACATCTCCTGCGTCGAGCGCTCCATCTGGATGGGCATGCTCTATGACGCCGAGAGCGGCGAGCACTGGTTCTCCCCCGCCCACGACGTGCACGTGCTCGAGGGCGTTGCCGCCGGCGACGCTTTCAACGCCGGCCTCGTCCATGCCCTCATCAACGACTTTGACCCGCAAGACGCCGTCAACTACGCGATTGCGGCCTCGATCCTCAAGCTCACCATCAAGGGCGATTCCAACCTGGTGACCGCAGACGAGATCGCAGCCGTGGCATCCGCCGCCGACGGTGGCACCCGCGTCGCCCGTTAATTCGTTCCCCATTCCGCGGACTGCAGCTTTCCATACCCATACCTCTGCAGCCCGCTCCCCGATTCCTCCGGCCAGGTAGAACCACTTAGTCCCATTCCGGTTTTGTCTGGCATTCCCTACACGACTGGTTGCGAAGCCGGTTTTGGAATTGCTTGGACCCCAAGCAGTGCCTCCGATAACCAATCCAAAATCGGCTCCCGACCAGCACATTTGGCAATCACGCGCCCGTGCGCGCCTCACATCGAAAGGAACACCATGTTCGATCAGTTCTACACCACGCTTGAATCCCTGGGCATCGTGCCGGTCGTCGTGCTCGACAAGGTCGAGGACGCCGCTCCGCTCGCCCACGCCCTGATGTCTGCCGGCATGAAGTCCGCCGAGGTCACCTTCCGTACCGCTTGCGCCGCCGAGTGCATCGCCGCCATGGCCGAGGCCGAGCCCGAGATGTGCGTCGGCGCCGGCACCGTCCTGACTGTCGAGCAGGTTGAGCAGGCCCGCGCCGCCGGTGCCAAGTTCATCGTCTCCCCGGGTTACAACGAGGACGTCGTGAAGCACTGCATCGACATCGACCTGCCAGTGCTGCCCGGCACCGTGACCCCCTCCGAGGTTACCGCCGCCGAGAACCTGGGCCTCAAGGTCACCAAGTTCTTCCCCGCGGCTCAGTACGGCGGCCTCAACACCATCAAGGCCCTCGCCGCTCCGTTTGTCGGTCATCGCTTTATGCCCACCGGCGGCGTGAGCACCGCCAACGTCGAGGAGTACCTGAGCTCCAGCGCCATCATCGCCTGTGGTGGCACCTGGATGGTCAAGCCGGCCCTGTTCGCCGACGGCGACTTTTCCAAGGTCGAGCAGATCGCCCGCGAGGCCATGGACGTCGTCAAGAAGGTCCGCGGCTAACCCTGCCATTTGGGTACGGGGTAGATATGGTAGGTTTTCTGCTTGACTTCCCCGTTTGATCCGCTCTCTATCGTGGGGGCGCGGCCACGGTTGCGCCCCTTTAAAACGGCTCGGAAGCGCGCCGTTTCCGTCACGAACAAGAACCAAAACCGTCTTGTATGCTGATAGAACGTGACGGAAG
>URBS01000018.1 GCA_900546085.1 uncultured Collinsella sp. | reverse complement strand
CAGACGTGTGCTCTTCCGATCTCAATGCGATACTGTCTTGCCCATTCCAAAATCAGAACGCGTGATTGGAAAGGTGGCAAATTACTCTTCTTTGGTCTCGCTCACGTATACGCTTCAGGTTATTTATTCGCTTATATTCAATCAGGACTATCAAGAGAACTATCGTGTAAAACACGAGGCCGATTCATTCATCTTCACGAGTTTTGCTGAGATCTAGGCATATAAAAGATGGCCCCAAGGCAATTGCCTTGGGGCCATCTTTTGTGCTTTTGGTATTTGGGCGGTTCCTCTACTTCAGCTCAGGCCAATAGCCCTTGTTCGCCTCGATCATGTCGTCCAAGACTTCCTTGGCCACGCGTGCTGAGGGAATCGTGCGATTGAGGGCGAAGGCTTCGAGTGCCTTCTGGTAGGAACCTTCGATAACGGCTTCGACCACAAGGCCTTCACAGGCATCCTGCTGTTCGATAAGGCCCTTATAGAAGCGGGGAATCTTCCCGACGCGAATCGGTTCGGCTCCTCGATCAGTGATGTACGCCGGAACCTCGACTGTCGCGTCGTCCGAGAGGTTCTCGATTGCACCATTGTTGGGCACGATCACCAGCTGGCGATGGCGCAGGTCTTTTGCCAGAGACTTGACGACATCGACAATGAACTTGCCATGCACGCCTACGTAGAACTGCGTGAGATCGACCTTTTCACCGCGCTTAAGCGCCGCAGATGCGTCGAAGATGCGCTTTTCGCGGCCGTTTACGACCTGCATGCCACGCGTGTTATTGATGTCCATGTACTCCACGCAGGCGTCGGGCAACAGGTAATACTGGTAATAGGTGTTGGGGAGGTAATCCTGGAATAGCGTAGAAATCGTTGCCGCATTCTTGAAGGTGTGGGCCCAATCTGGGTCCTTCACCAAGGCATCGTTGAGGCTTGCTTCGGAAATGTAACCGTACTTGCGCACATGTTCTTTGAGCTTGTCCGTAACGTCGACGCCCTTGCAGCGTACGTTGGTAAACCACCCAAAGTGATTGAGGCCAAAGTAGTCGACCTCAATGTCGTTGAGTTCGCACCCTAAAATCTCTGCCATGCGGGCTTCAATCTCCACTGGCATATCGCAGATGTCGAGAATGCGAGCGTTAGGACGCAGCTTGTGCATTGCCTTGGCTACGATGGCAGCGGGGTTGGAGTAGTTGACGATCCAGTAGTCCTTGCAGGCGTACTCCTCGCAGAAATCGACAAGCTCGCACATGGGGAAGATGGTTCTCATGCCATATGCCATGCCACCTGCTCCGCAGGTCTCTTGGCCGACTACGCCATGGCGCAGGCTGATTTGCTCATCCTGGATACGCATCTTGAGCCCGCCCACGCGCATCTGCGCCATAACAAAGTTCGCATCTGTAAATGCTTCTTTGGGGTCGACGGTTACATGCAGGGGAATCTCGGGAGCAAGGTCATCGATGACTGCTTTAACCACCACGGCGACCGTATCTTGGCGCTCCTCGTCGATGTCATAGAGCCAAAGCTCGCGAATCCCCAATTCATCCTTTTGGTCGATCAGGTCTTTGACGATGCCGGCGGTATAGGTGCTGCCGCCGCCGCAGATGACAATCTTGTATCCGTTCATGTTGTTCATGCCTTTCAAATCAAATTGAGCCGCAGATAATCTTGACCACTATCTGTATGAAGTAAGTAGCGATGTTGATAACCGCTGCCATGCCTGCAATGCTGCCTGCGTCCGTGTGCCTTCCTGAATGCCGGGTCCAAACCGCTGCGAGCAGACCAAGGAGCGGCCAGATAAAACCACATACGAATGCAGCCATGAGAGCGAGAAGACCCTTTGTCGACTTTTCTTTATACATGTTGAGCAAACGTTCGAACATGTCTTGGATTGAATGAAACGTCTTGGTTAGCATGAGGTCTCCTCGCTTATCGCCCGTCGATTAGGCGATCGTTAATCTTCCAGATTAAGGATGGGACGCAGCAGGTCGTAGACGGAGTGCACGTTGGTTCCCACAACAATCTGGACATTGGTACCGTTCTTAAACAAGCCCTTGTCGATAGCCTTCTTGATGGTCTCTTCGTTGACCTTGCTGGGGTCTTTGACCTCGACACGGAGACGAGTCATGCAGCAGCCCATGGTGTTGATGTTGTCCTTGCCGCCAAGGCCGTTGATGATGTTCTGCACCATCTCCTGCTGTTTTGCGTCGACTTCCGGCGTTCCGGAGGACTCGAGAGCATTGTTGTCTCCGGAGACCTCTGCAGACCACTCTGCGGAACGGCCGGGCGTCATGAGGTTGAGTTTCTTGATTACCATCGCCAGAACGATGAACGAAACGGCGGCAAACACGATGCCCAAGACGATGTAAATCGGGAACTTGGTGACGCCCATTGGCAAAGGCAGGCCGAGCGTGAGCAGCTCGATGCCACCGTACATGTTAAGCAAGCGGACTCCCAGGACAAACAGGAGCATCTCGCCCAGTCCGTAGAACAGGCTGTAGGCAACCCAGAGAATCGGAGACGCGAACAGGATCATGAAGTCAAGCGGCTCGGTGATGCCGGAGAGCATGGCTGTGATGTAAATAGGCACCAGCATGGCTGCAACGGCTTTTCGATTCTCAGGACGGGAGGTTGCAATCATTGCGAGCACGGTGCCAAGGGTTACGAATTCCTTGCCAAAGCCGAACATGGCAAAGCGGACAGAGGGGTCGACTGTGGTGAGGGACCCGTCGGCGATAAGAGGAAGCTCGGCATAGAAGATGTTTGCTGCGCCAGAAACGCTCTGGCCGGCGATGACCGCCGTGCCGCCAATCGCGGAGTAGTCAAACGGCATCCACATAAAGTGGTGCATGCCGAGAGGTACGAGGACGCGGTTCAGGAAGCCGTAAATGAAAACGCCCAGACCACCCGAGGCTGCGATGAATGAAGAAGCGTTGCTGATGGCGTTGGCGATAGGGGGCCACACGATAGTCGCTCCGATGCCGAAGACAATGCTCAGCGGAACCATCGCCAGAAGGGCCAGGCGGGGTCCGCCGTAAATCCGGATATACTCCGATACCTTTACGTCGATCAGTTTGTTATAGAGCCAACCGCAGAAGCATCCGATGAGTACGCCGCCGAAGACGTTGACATCGGTAACTTGAAGACCCAGCACCGTTGCCTGGCCAGTGCCATACAGACCCATCGCGCCGGCTTTTGCCAGCTGATCGGTGAGCGTCAGGTAGGCGTTGTTGACATACAGGAACATGAGGTAACTAATAAGTCCAAACACTGCCGCGTTGGATTTTTGTTTCTTTGCGAAGCCTGCCGTTAGGCCGACTGCGAAAATCACCGGCAGGTTGCCGATCACCGCGGAGTTGGTTGCCGCGGAGAGCAGCGTGCCCAGATCTGCGACAACTCCGCTGCCGAGCGAGCATACCGTGGCGATGGCCAAAATGATGCCCGTTACCGAAAGGTACAAAATAGGGTCGACGATAACGCGGCCAAAGTTCTGGAAGGCCGTTTTGACTTTATCCATCTCTTCCCCTCTCCTAACTAATCTCGGGGGCTTGCCCCTTGGACAGAGGAGGCGCTCACATGCTTGCCGGCGTTGGATGTTGATGTCCACCTCTGTTTACTGGCTTCATGATAGATAGAGTGTTCACAAAACATGCGGGACGGAACAAACGGTGCTTAAAACGAGCTCGGCTAGTCTTTTTCGCTGTTACCATCTTTCCATTTCGGCCAGCGGTATGCATTTTTAGGCAAACGGCTTTGGGTGCGAGCGGCTGGTCGTGTCTTGATTTGCCAGGTCTGGAATCCGTCTATCTCTATTTGCATCAGGCTCGTGTGAAGTCTGGATATTGAGGAGGCGTTTCGACTCTTGCCATCCGTGTATCCTGGAGGAAAGGAGGGGGAGTCGAAAAAGTTCTTCCCAACAGAGGACTATGAATACAGGCTGGATCCGTCGTATGGGCCAAAGGACGAAGGAAGAACAGACGCTATGCCTCCAGCAGAGCCCAGGAACAACCGGGTGTTCTCACTGCTCCAGAAATACAACCGGCATGGTCTTCTGGTTCCAGTTGGCGCCGACCATATGTGGAACGCGGCGATGGAGAGCAAGTTCTGCCGGTTGACGCTCCTCGGCAAACATTATCGAGGGCTTGCGGACCAGGGCCTACTTTGACATGTTGACTAACGAGGCTTTCAGCGATCATGCTCAAACTTTAGGGCTTGTGGCAAGAGGTCGGATAACGCTCAAGCCGTTTGATGCTCATCGTCTTGGATGAGGTCTATGCCGAAGCACTTCTTTCCCGCGTCCTTGAGGGATGCGCCGATGTGATACGCGGTCGCACCGTCGAGGATAAGGAAGCGGTCGTGGAACGTTCTGGTGCGGCGGACGGTGAGCTGCGGGTACTGTGCGTTGAACACGTCGACATCGCCTTGCGTGAGCCGGTTGCCGGACGTGTAGACGGTCACCGCGACGCCCTTGCGCTTCTTTGCGAGGATGTTCAGGGTGTGGACATCTACGTAGCCATCCACGAGGGAGATTTCGCGCTCGGCGCGGCCCACGAGATCTGTCAGCAGGCTGAAGGCGTCGAACATCTGCCCGGCGAAGAAGATCCGCTGGGGTTTCTCGACCTCGCCTTCGAGCAGGTGGAACACCTGGTTGAAACGCTCGTTGGTCGATTGCTGAAACGCCGCCTGACTCAACTCGACGCCGCGCAGCCGCTCAAACAGGGTGGCATTTTCGGCGAGGAGGTGGCGCATGGCGACAAACGCCCTCATGATACTGATACTGGTCTGCACCGCCACTTCGCTGCGTAGCACGCCGGACAGCATGGCTATGCCCTGCTCGGTATAGGCATAGGGGAGGTAACGTCGCCCGCCGCGGCCCTCCATGGTCTTTGAGGTTCCAATTTGGCACCTCAAAGACTCGTCCTCCTCCTTGGTCAGTTGAAAACGGAAGTCCTCGGGGAATCTGTCGGCGTTGCGTGCGGCGGCGCGGTTGAGATTCTTTGTCTCTACCTCGTATAACCGAGCGAGATCGGTGTCGAGCATGATTTGCTGCCCACGGACGGTATGGATTAGGGGCTCTATGTTTGCGGAATCGGTCGGGGCTATCGGCGCGCTCGTTTCGACCGATTCGTCCTCGGCATCAAAATCGCTCATGGTTCCTCGATTCAAAGATGGGGACGCTCCTGCGTCGAAAGCATTTTATCATCCTGGGCTTTATCGCCTGCCGGTCCAGCGGCGATGACCCCTGACGTTAGGGAGGGAGTGTGCTTCGTCGTGGCGACGTCTGCCCTAAGCCTCCCTCGCCATGACGGTGATCCGGCTCCCGTCGATGGTGATGGGTGCGCCCGCCTCGCGCTGGATCTCCAGAAGATCGGCGGCTTCGCGGTCGTTCCCTCCCATCATGTGCGCGTACACGTCCATCGTCATGCTCGACACCTCGTGGCCGGGCCTTCCCTGCACGCTCTTCGGGTCGATGCCGTTGCCGATCAGGAAGGTGGCCTGCGTGTGTCTCAGCTCGTGGAAGTCGTAGCCGACGTAGAGCCTCCGCTTGCGGCCGCCCTCCTCGGCCTCCTCCATCCTGCCGAGACCGTGCTCGATGAAGTGGCCCTTCTGCCACGTCGAGAAGTTGTCGGGGTCGTGGAAACCGAAGTCGCTGTCCGAGCACACCGGGGTGTCCGGGGTCTGGGAGAGGCCCTGAACCTGCATCCGCCTCGCCTTCGAGCGGGCGGAATATCCGGTCGAAGCGCTCGTCGGTCGAATAGAGTGGTCGCTCTATGTCGCACCTCTGTCGCAGTAATGTCGCACCTTGGCCGCGGTGGCATCGATGACCCAAGGGGTTACCCCTTTGTCGCTCCCCATGGCTAACTAATGCCGGCGTGCACCGGCGCGGCGTGAATTAGGGAACTCTGCTGTGGGGTTGGGAACCTTTACTGGGGGCTGCCGTTGGCCAAATCCCATCCCGGACATGACGGTCCCGTTTCCGGACATTCGCGGACAATGTCCGGAAACGGGCTAAAAATGTCCGGAAAAGGGATGAAATGTCCGGAATTGCGGGGTTGGCCCACGCCCGGGCTGCCGTGGCGCGGTCCTCGGTATGACGGCGGGGCGATGCCGTCGGCCTGTCCGCTTTTCCACTCGGGCTTCTGGTCTCTAGCCTCTCAAACAAAATCTCGATCTGTAACAGGTAGAGGTCAAAAGTGGGTCTAACTGTTACAGATTTAGATTGTTGAGGATGGGCCGAGGGGAATGTCTTGATCTGTAACACGAGGAACGGTATTTGCCGAGTAACTGTTACAGATCGAGACAAACCCCCAACCCAACCCTGCCCCATCCACCAGCCCTCACCCGCTATCCGCCGATTTCCGTTGCGTCGCCGTGCTCCCATGCCATATCCTCTAGACAACTACGCGGCATCATCGCCGCCGCGCCTACAAGAGAGGAATATCCATGACCGCACCTGCATCCAAGCTGCTCCAGCCCATTACGGTTGGCCCCCTTGAGCTCAAGAACCGCATTATGTTCCCGCCGCTGACCACCGGCTACGAGGAGCGCGACGGTTCCATCGGCGAGCGCAGCCTGGCTTTTTACGAGCGTCTGGCCCGTGGCGGCGTGAGCTACATCGTCATCGGCGACGTCGCTCCCGTCATGACCGCGAGCCCCACGCCCAAGCTGGCGACCGACGCCCAGATCCCCACGTTTAAGGCACTGGCCGACGCCGTCCACAAGCACGGCGCCAAGGTCGCGCTGCAGCTGTTCCACCCCGAGTACGACGTGCCCGGTGTCGGCCGCATGGTCATGGGCTCCATGGCTGCCGCCAAGGCCGCGCAGGAGGCCAAGGCCGCCGGCGACGAGGAGACCTTCGCCGCCAAGATGGCCGAGTCCAACGAGATCCGCAAGCAGGCCTACGCCAAGCTGCACCACGACATGCAGCACTTTGTGAACGAGGCCACCGTGGAGCAGCTCACCCAGATCAAGGAGGCCATCGCCGCCTCGGCCGCCCGCGCGCAGCAGGCTGGCATCGACGCCATCGAGGTCCACGGCGACCGCCTGGTGGGTTCGCTGTGCTCCGCCATCCTCAACCAGCGCACCGACGAGTACGGTGGCTCGTTCGAGAACCGCGTCCGTTATGCGCTGGAGGTCGTCGCCGCCATTAAGGAAGCCGCACCGCAGCTGATGGTGGAGTACAAGCTCCCCGTGATCATGGAGAACCCCGACGGCACGCCGCGCGGCAAGGGCGGTCTGCTGCCCGATGAGGCCTGCGAGTTCGCCAAGCTGCTCGAGGGCGCCGGCACCGACATGATTCAGGTGGCGCAGGCAAACCACACCGGCAACATGGGCGACACCATTCCGCCCATGGGCGCCATGCCCTACAACTGGACGCTGCCCGTGGCCGAGCGCGTCAAGGCCCTGGTCTCCGTGCCGGTGGCAACCGTCGGCCGCGTTGTCTCGGTCGAGGCGGGCGAGAAGATCCTGGAAGACGGTTCGGCTGACATCGTCGCGTACGGCCGCTCGCTCATGTGCGATCCCGATATTGCGCTCAAGGCCGCCACGGGCGAGCCCATCCGCGAGTGCCTCAACTGCAACAAGGGCTGCGTCGACGCGATCCAAAACCGTCAGTACATCTCGTGCGTGCTCAATGCCGAGAACGGCGACGAGGCGACCGTCGCCATTAAGCCGGGCGAGGGTGACAAGAAGATCGCCGTGGTGGGCGGCGGTATTGCCGGCCTGGAGGCCGCGCGCGTGGCGGCCAAGCGCGGCTACGACGTGACCGTCTACGAGGCGAGCGACCATCTGGGCGGCCAGATTGTGCTGGCGGCCGCGCCTCCGCGCAAGGACGAGATCATGCGCTCGGTGGAGTACTACGAGAAGATTCTGCCCGGCCTGGGCGTGAAGGTTGAGCTCAACCACGCCGCTAGCCCCGCGGACCTCAACGCCGCCGACGCCGCGATTGTGGCCGTGGGCGCGCACGACGTGGTCATTCCCGTTCCGGGTGCCGATTCGGAGAAGGTCGTCTCGAGCTGGGACGTGCTGGCCGGCAAGGTGGAGCTCAGCGGCCGCGTCGCTGTCATTGGCGGTGGCCTGGTGGGCACCGAGACTGCCGAGCACCTGCTGCAGCACGGCTGCGAGGTGGAGATCGTGGAGATGCTCGACAAGATTGCCGCGGGCGAGTCCGAGACCATTCTGCCGCTGATCATGAGCGACTTTGCCGCCCACAACGTGGAACAGCACGTGAAGACCCGCCTGACCGCCATTACCGACGAGGGCGTGGAGGCCATTCGCACCACCGAGGACGGCGCCGAGGAGCCGGTGAAGATCGCCTGCGATTACGTGGTGATGGCCGTAGGCTCCAAGGCCAACGCGTTTGACCTGGACGGCGTGACGGTGCCCGTGACCTGCGTGGGCGACTGCTCGGGCGAGCGCACCGCCGACATTGCGAGCGCCATTCGCACGGCGTATCACGCGGCCAACGAGCTCTAAGCAAGAAAGCTATCGCGTATTGAGTGGGCGGGGAGTGCCGTATCGGCGCTCCCCGCCTTTTTGCCAATGAGGGCGCCAACTGACCAGCTGGTTCAGAAAATCCGAATACTTAAAACACGAAAATCCGAATCGCAACCACCCGAAAATCCGAATTTGCTACAGTGGAATAGAAGAATCAGAAAGCAGGACCTGGAAATCTGCGGGGGTGGCTCATGGCGGGCGAGAGGCTACATCGGGACGGATACATCCCGCGTATCGTGGATGCGCAAATCGAACGCTACCTTCGCGTCTTTGGCGCGGTCGAGATTGCGGGCACCAAGTGGTGCGGCAAGACGTGGGCCGCGCTTGAGCACGGGGCGTCCGCCTCGTATGTCGACGAGAATCTCGACCTCGCGCGTGCCGATCCGGCGATGATGTTGCTGGGAGACCGTCCGCATATTATCGATGAGTGGCAGCGCGTTCCCCAGATCTGGGACTACGTTAGACACGAGGTTGACCGCACCCGGGGTACGCGCGGCGCCTATATCCTCACGGGTTCCGCCACGCCTGCGTTTGGCTCAAAGGCGGAGACGCCCGCGCATAGTGGAGCCGGCCGCATCGGCCGCGTTCGCATGCACCCCATGACGCTTGCCGAGACAGGTGAGTCCAACGGCAAGGTGAGCCTGGCGGGCTTGTTTGAGCATCGTTTTGAGCCCTGTCGGTGCAATGGCGATACGCCGGGGCTTGTCGAAGCCGCTTGCCGCGGCGGCTGGCCCGAGGCGATCGATATGGTTTCGGCTGACGCCCAGCTCATCGCCCGCGAATATCTCAACACCACGTTTTCGAGCAGCTTCCCGGCGGTCGGTCTCGACCCCGATATTGCTCGTCGAGTCTCCGCATCGATCGCGCGCAATCTGGGACAGGCAGCCACGTATAAAATGATTCTTATGGATATGTTCGGTGCCGAGGAGGAGCCCGCAGCGTTTGCCGACGAGACCAAGGTGCGTAGGTACCTGGATGCCCTCAAAGGTATGTTCATTCTCGAGGAGGTCCCCGGTTGGGTTCCCGCCGCGCGCGACAAACGGCGCTTTACCGTCAAGCCCAAGCGCTATCTGGCAGATCCGAGCCTTGCTTGCGCCTTGCTAGGTATGTCCTCGCGGGCGCTGCTTGCCGACTGGCAGACATTTGGTCTGGTGTTTGAGAATTTGGTCATACGCGATCTTTCGGTCTACGCACGTTCGCTCGACCTGCTGGATAGCACGCCCGTGCGCTATTATCGCGACGATTCGGGCCTTGAATGCGATGCCATCGTGCAGCTAGCCGATGGACGGTGGGCCGCCTTTGAGATTAAGGTAAGTGAAGATAAAGCGAGCGCCGGCGTCGAGAGTCTCAAGCGCGTTCGCAAGAAGGTCTGTGGAAATCCTCGTTCACGCACACGCGAACCGGAGTTTATGGCCGTGATTGTGGGGGTGGGTGAGTACGCCCGCGAGGTCGAGGACGGTATCTACGTGATACCCGTGCGCGCGCTGGGGCGTTAAGGGGCGCCACGCCGTGTGTTCTCCGCCCGGCGCTACGGATTGGTGCAAGGGGGTCAGGTTTGTTTGCACCATGTTGGTGCGAAGTAACCTGACCCCCTTGCACCAAGGATTTGACTTTTAAGACATCATTAAGGCTTGCGTTGTGGAGCAAACCGCAGGTCAATGCTATTCTTTTACCTTATCGTATGGTGTTGTATTCTGCCAGAATTCTCTACCTGCGAACAACAGATAAACGCGACCGAGCGGAAAGGATGGCACGCCCGCTAGCAGGGCAAACGCAAACGATGAGTGGCATGGACCGACATAGCGAGCTCCAGCAGCACAAGACGGCGGCCGAGTACCGCCAAGCTGCCGACGAGCATGTGCGGACCCTCAAGGATTTCTGGAAGGATTTCCTGGTGAGCGGTCTGTTTGTGCTGGCCGCCATCGTTGCCATCTTTGCATGCCTGGCCTGGTTTGCCGCGAATAACCGAGTGAGCGCCACGGGGAGCACGATCGCGGCGAAGGGCCCGCGGTTTGTGCTCTCGGGAACGCAGGGCGGCACGGCGGGTAAGTACGACACTCAGGACAACTACGCGTCGGACAGTACAAGCCTTGCCGTGAACAATCTTTTCAACCTCAATAACATGAGCGCCGATGGCGGTCTCTCTCCGGGGTCGGCCGGCCAGCTCCAGCTCAACGTCAGGCCGCTCTGCAATGACCTGCACGATATCACGGTGGAGATGACCTGGGAAATTTCTGTTCAGACGAGCGTTGCGGGCACGGGCGGCACCGCTGCGGATGCATCGAAAAACGAAGAGATCATCAACTCGCTTAAAGATTTGGTGCGCGGTCATATTCTCGTTTTTCAGGGCAAAGACGCCTCTGGCTTTTACTCGAATCCGCTGGTCCCCACGACCACCACGGTGACCCAGGACGGGGCCAGCGTCACCGTCATTACGCAGAGCTTTACCATCCCAAAGTCGAGCTTTTACGCTACGGACTCAAATAGCACGACCGAAACCGTCACCAAAACCCTCTACTGGATTTGGCCGGAGCAGTTCAAGAGCTATGTTCACACGGGCAACGCCGGCTACGGTGGCAACCTTTTCGCTAACACAGGCGACGAGGGGGGATACACAACCCTCGTCGGCGACATCAACAATAACCACGCGCGCTATTTCCGCGCCGATAGCACGAGCGTGCCAGGTCAGGCGCCTAGCGCGGTTCCGCCTGTCGGAGCCGGCATGTCCTCTGCGGATGTGGAAACCTGCGCCAGCTACTACAACAACGCCGACGAGATTATCGGCAAGAACGTCAAGTACATTCGCGTGCGCTTCACCGCCAAGGAGGCGGATAAATAAATGGACGAGCAGCTTAATGCCCGCGAGCAGGGCGATATCAAACACAAAGAAGGAGCGGCAAACCCCGGCGGCAACGGGTTCGGCTCGCACGGCGAAGCGCGTCCGGCTGGCCGCATCGAGCGCATCAAGGCTTGGGTGAGCGACCACCGTCGCGAATCCCTGGCCATCGTGGGTCTGGTGGCCGTGCTTCTCGTGTTGCTGGGATTGACGCTCGGATGGTTCGTCGATGCCAATCGCGGCTCCACCGTCGGCAAGATCAAGGAGCCGGCAGAGCTCAAAGTGCTGGGCCCCAACGCTACGGCAACAGAGCAGATCGACCTGAGCTACAACCCCAAATACGGCGATACCAAGACCGGCAACACGGTGACGCTCATGCGCCCGTTTTGTGTCCAGACGGGCGGCGATGGTTTTGAGCTGCAGCTTGCGAATACGACCAACATTACGGGTCTCACTATCGAGCTGTATAAAGCCGAGAATCCGGGCCTAGGTGATACTTCCGACGTGAGCGGCACTGCGGGCGGCAAGTCCTATAGCTGGAAAATGTCTGGAACGGATCTGCTGAAGAGCTTCACGCCCATCAAAGACCCGGGCGAGGGCGCAAGCGACCCTACATTCAAGGACTATCAAAACGTCCAGCGCAACGCGCGCCCGCTCTACCGATATAAGGTGTTCGACAAAGGCGAGCTCAACGATAAGACGCTCGCCAATTCGACTGGCAATGACACGCTCAACTTTATCATCAAGCTTTCGTGGGACGAGAGTGCCAAAGAGACCGATGTGATCTACCTGATCGCGCGCAACACGAGCGGTAAGTAGGAGAGGGCGCGCGCATGGAGAAGCGAGAGAAGCAGCAGGATGCCGAGCGCGAGCAGCTGGCAAAAAGCAAGAGCCTAGCCAAGAATAAGCTGGTTGTGGCAGCAATCGCACTTGCTTGCGCCGTGGCGCTCGTGACGGGTGGTTACTTTACCTATTCCGCCTACACCGCCAACGGATTTCTAAAGTCCGTCGCCGCAACGGGCACCGCGCAGAACCTGTTTGCGAGCGACCTGCTCACGGGCTATATGAGTGCGCCTGGCAACGACGAGCTCGACCGCGCCCAGCGCTCCGTTACGGTATATCCCAACAACAAGCAGTGCAGCTTCACCTTTAGCATCTATAACTATTTGCTGAGCAACAGCAACTTCTGCAACGATAAAAACGTGACGTATACCTTGACGGTCGAGGGGTATGGGCTCGATGGTGCCACGTGGAGCTATGCGCCCCAACCCGCCGGAAACGTCAAGCTTCCGGAGAATCAGCCTACCAAGAACGATTACACCGTGACCTTTCCTGAGGACAAGTTGGGACATGCCTACTTTGTGATTAAGGCCATGGTTGTTTCGAAGGAGAGCCCCGGCACCGAGCTCACCTGTCTGGCGGCGAAAGTCGTGCCGTCAAAGAAGGCCGAGGTCAAAACCGCTGCGGTTGAGGGCGCGCTGGTTGATGAGGCTGGCAAGTTTGCTGATTACGCTGCGTACAACTACCGTGTGACGGTTACGGGCGCACCGGCAAACGTCACGCTCACGTGGGGGGAGAACGTGGAGATCGATCCGTTCTTCGAGACCAACCATGGCGCGACGGTGAATGTTGAAAAACGCACGGCTACGTTCACCATGGAGCCGGGTTCGATGGTCGTCAACTTTTACCGAGCGGACGGCAAAACGCCCGATGGCTGGGGCGACCTGGGCATTAGCGTGAGCGGAACTACCCTGACAGACACGGCGGAGACTCAATAACTCTGGAAGCAGAGTTTTTAGGATAAGAGGTACGGAATCGATGAGAACGGCAAAGCGCATACTCGCAGAGTTCATGACGGTGGTCATGGTGCTCCAGGCATGTTCGCCCACGGTCGCCGCCGTGGCGGCAGGCTGGCAGAACATCTCGAGCGAGATTGCCACCGCGGCTGCGGAGGCATCGGACGCAGCCGAGAGCGGCGAGACCAACGGCGACGCCGCGAATGGGTCTGGGGCGAGTGATGCTGGTGCCGCGGGTGACAGTGCTGAGGATGGCGCTGCGAAAGACGATGTCGCAACGGGCGATACCGTCGATAGCGCCGCGGGTTCCGATTCCACGGGCGATCAGACGGAGGGCGACGATGCGGCAGGGGATGCTGCCGCTGATGACGTCGAGCAAGATGCCGATGCCGCGGTTTCGGAAGACGCTGAGGCCCAGGCGGGTGCGACGATCACGGATTTGAAAAAGCTTGTCGAGCTGCTCGAGGCTAATGGTGCGGAAGGCATCGAGCTCAAAGAAGATAACAGTGGAATCAAAAGCCTCAATGTCACGTCGTCGGAGGCGTTCGCCGCCCTGTCTAACGCCGACGCTTCGCTTTACTATGATGCGCAGATCAAGGTTATCATCACGGGCGATGCGAAGCTCACCGAGTCGGCAAATAACGGCATGTCTTTCCAGGGCCTTGGCAGTGATGAGCATCCGTTTGAAGGCAGGATCTATAGGTCGATGAATGGCGCTAATAGCCCCGTCGAGCTCACGACTAACCGGACGGTTTTTAATAACCTCAAGCTGACTGACCAAAACAATACAGTCAAGATAAAGTGGGTAGGCGCAACTACCTATAGCGCGCCGATGATCGCTTCGAAGGTCAGCGGTGGGGGCAAGACGCTCAACGCTGTGGTCAACATCGCGAATTCCGTAGGCACCGACGGGACGGATACGACTTCCGCTCTGACGGCGCCCCTTTTGGGTGAGGCGATGGGTGACCTTACTACAGAGGTCACCTATGGCCCTGCCGGTTCTCTCGAGAAGCTCAACGTAAATGCAGCGGGAAACATCGGTCTTTTAGCGAATACAGTCAAGAGCGGAACCTTTACGGTGGGGTCTGTTAAGTTTCCCGATAGCCTTGCCGCGGGCGGTGTCGTCAAGACGAGCTCCGGTAATGCCGGTCTGCTCGTAGGCACGGTCGAGGATGGCGCGACTCTGAACGTCGGCACCCTTAATGTTCCCGCTGCCACCGTTCAGTCTGCAAGCGGTTCCGCCGGTGGTGTCGTAGGTCTCGTCGGTTCGAACACAGGCGCCACAGTCAACGTCACGGAGGCTCTCGACCTGCACATGCTCACCGTCAAGGGCACCACCGCCAGTGGCGGCTTCATCGGTAAGGCGACCAAGCTCGCGCTGGGCGCGAACAACAAGAAGTTCACCTGTCCCGCCAACGTCGGCGATAAGAACAGCAAAAGTTCCGGCGGCTTCATCGGCGACGTTAGTTTTGCCGGCCCGGTCGAGTTTGCCAACAACGACCAAATCGATACGGGCGAGGGCGTGAATCTTGGCCAAAGTGGGGACACGGGCGCGGGCGGCGTGTTCGGTCTCCTGGACACAACGAACGGCGATGTCGCAATATCAGGTGGCTCGTATACTAGCAAACTGGTGACGGGCTCCAGCTCCATCTATGGCGGTCTGGTCGGTAGAGTTCAGGATGTGACCAACACAGAGAAGTCGAACAACACCCTTCATATAAAGACGGATGCCGCGGGCAACCGCTGTTCGGTTGATACTACATGCAGCGCCGCGCCGCGACTGGCAGGAGGCCTGGTCGGCTGGGTGGCAAAGAGCAACAATACTGGAGGCGTTGTAATCGTTGACGGCGCGGACGTCACGTGCTATTCCCCAAAAGCCAATGGAAAGAACTGCGGGTTTGGCGGTGTTGTTGGCGCCTTGGATAGCGGCTATAGCGTGGGCGGGCGTTCGCGTTTTGGAATTCTGGACTGTGGGGACGTTCGCGTTAAAACTGATAAAAATGAATCAATCGCATGCGGTGCCGGAATTGTGGGTTCGGCATGGAACGGCGTCTTGCGCTTGCGTGGGACTACCGATTTATCCGATTGCAAGCTCGAGGCCAACGGTAATACCAGCCAAATTCTTAGATCCTTGGATGGATGCGCCCCATTGGTGTTTGCTCTAGGTTCAGGCTCGGATGCTGAGGCAACGAACGATAATTATTGGCTTTACAAACGTCCTGCTGCGGCGAGGATCGATGACCTGACCTATAACCAGGTTATCCGCCTGACCGGAGAGGAGGGCAAGCTCAGCAAGAATCTTATTAAACTTGATGAAAGTACCTTTTATCAGCCGTTGTGCAATCTGAGTGGTGCTCAGGATGCTGGCAACAGTGCTGGCTACTCTTGGGGTAATCAGCTACGGTCCCAAAATGGCGACGGGAGGTCGGGTACATACCTCATTAATGATGCGGATACATTCGCATGCATTGCCATGACGGTCCAAACGAACGGTTACTTTGGCGGCGTCTTCGGCGTCAGCGCAAATAAAATTACAAGCTGGTATGGTAATAGCGGGAATACTTTTTCAATTACTTCCAACATTGACCTGCGAGGCACAGGCCTTGAAGGTCTTGCATGTGATGGGTCCGGGCAAGTTAACGCTTTCGTGGGGGCTGTCGAGGGAAACCATCATACCGTTACCTTGGCGATTGGCGAACCTTACGGTACGCGCAACGGCAATGCGCTTGGCGCAAACGATTCGACTGAAGGCAACGGCAAGATTTACCGTCACAGCCGTCTGGGCCTCTTTGCCGCTATCGGCGGTGGCGCGACGGTGAATAACCTTACCGTCGATGGCGTTATGAAGTTCGATAACGGCTTAGGCGTCGACGCTGGCTCGCTTGCGGCAACTATCACTGGCGAGGCAACACTCAACGGCGTTACGTGCAAGCCGAAAATCACCTGCGATGATACGTTCGGCAACGATGTCAACATTGGCGGCATTGCTGGTAGCGTGAGGGGTGGTGGAACCGTTACTTTCGGCAGCAGCAACATAAGTGGCAGCACGAAGGCGCAAACGACCGTCAAAACGGGCGCTACCCTCAACGGCAACACATGCATCGGCGGCGCTGTCGGTTATGTGGCGGACGTTGTCGCTATCGTTAACGTGGCGAGTCTCGAGGTCGGTGACGCGCCCGCGGGTGAAAATGTGATTACCGCGGGCGACAGCGCGAGCAATAAGAAATCCCAGATTGGTGGCCTTATCGGCTGCATCACTCAGGGCACCGCGGCGAATACGACCAACGTCAACATCACGGGGCTTACGTTCAATTCGTTCAGCATGACCGTTGGTAAGAACCGCGACGCGAAGAACGGCGCTGGTGGTCTTTTGGGCTATAGCTGGGGCAATACTGTTGTCACCATCGGGGATAGCAGCAAAAACACCAGCGACAGTACGTATGCTCTCAAGACGAACAGCGCCTCCGTAGCCGCAAACAGCTCAAGCGAACTCGGCGGCCTCGTATATGCAGCCAGCGGTCACTGGGTTATCAACAACTACGCCATCGACCTTTCGGGCACAACTATTAATGTCAAGAGCGCTACGACGCTTGGCCTGCTTGTTGGCCGCGGCAGTAAGGTAGCTTCTGGAGTATATGGCTCCGAGTCCTATACGGGTTTGTACCTGGAAGATAGGGCTTATTGGGGAACTGCATACAAAGTTTCCGGTATTACGGTCAATGCATCTGAGAAATTATCGGAATTCGACGAGTGGGTGGGCAATGGCAAAAAGCCAGGCAGCAAACTCATGGATGGCGAATGGAACACTGTTGTCTCACTGCATACCTATACCGACAAGTTGGATATGAGCGGTAACGCGGAGAACGACAACAGTTATAAGAACCGTTCGAACTTTGGCGCAAGTCATAATACAAATGGGAGTATTCGCTATTACTACAACCTTGACCGTGCGTATAGCGCCCTCAGCGCCAACGGCAAAGACTATATAGCGCAGAAATCTGTCCAACTCACTGCTCCGGAAGAGCTTCTTTTGTGGTCCGCATGCCGTTATGCGCCCGCCGAGGTGCAGAAATACATTGCTCCTGGAATGACTGGAGTTAACGTTGGTCTGAATAGCATTACGGTCTATATCAACGGCGGTACAAGTTCAGAACAAACAACTATCGATTTAAGAGGTTATAGCTACTATCCTGCACAGCCTGGCGGAAACGTATTTGTTCAAGATGTAAATATCAAATTTTGCTACTCAGATATCAAGTCAGAGTATGCTAACAATAAATCCAACGCGGCCGGCACGCAGCATGAAAACATGCACTGCGGACTTTTGCGTACGATTAATGCGAACCTCACGGTAGGCAATGTCACACTGGGCGGCACTATCGGAATTGCGGTTAGCGACGGTGATACAAGTAAGGCAGGGCCTGGCGGCACCGTGTCAGGTGCTCTGGTGTGCCGCTATATTTACGGGTCTTCAACTTCGGTTAAGCAGGTCTCTATCAATAATCTTACGCTTGATGGTTTGACCGTCGATGGCGTGACCGATACAACCGGCTATGCTCCTCTGCTTATCAACGAGATGCAGACGTACGTGAATTTGAACGCAACGAATATCTCAGCCAAGGGGTATGAGGGCGACACCAAGGCAGCTACGTCGCTGTTCGGTAGGCTTGGTGTGGGCAGTACGGCCGACCAGGTGACGGCAACATTCAGCGCGATCAGCCTCCCCAGTGCAGCGGATAGCTCGATATTCACCCGCGCAAGCTTGCTTGAGAGCTTTGGCTACGGCGAGGGGAAGACCGGCTCGGCGGTGTATACCTTTATAAAGGATGACCAGACGAAAGAGAAGGTCACATTCGGTAGCGAGATCGACTCGAAGGGCGAATACTCCGGTAAGCAGCTCTGGTACTACGACGAGAGCACCTATGGGACCCCCGCTGGCCTCGTCACCGTTGACAACAAAGAGGCAAATGCGGATACTCCGCAATTCGGTGGTTATCTCCCGTATGTGAAAAAGGGCAATGTCAACGAAAACAAAGTCCAATACCACGAAATCAAAGTTAACCAGCGTGTGCCCAAGCTTACGACGGGCTGCGGTACCTATGGCGATCCCTATGCCATAACTAAAGCATCAGAGCTCAACACGGTTGCTGAGTATATCAACACGCAAAATGCAATCGACGGTTGGGAAGTAACGATTGCCGCCAATCAGGAAGAGCTATGTCAGCGTCGTTCGTCCAGTGAGAATACTGAAAACGAAGTGACGTACATCTACAAACAGGCGAACAAAACATGGGAGAGGAAGACAGGGGAAGGTACCACTGACCCCAATAACGCGCTTGACGATGCGACGATGCACCGCTATCTCCAAAGCGCCTACTACAGTATCGAGCCGGTTGATAGCGAGGGAAATGGTAGCGATACACTTGTGCTCGATACCACCGCTTTCCAGGGTTTGGGCAATCAGAGCAACCCGTTCAGGGGGGTTGTTGTTGGCAATCTGAGAGACGGCGGTTTAGCGACCATCAAGATTAACAAGCCCGAAGGCGCAAGCGCGCTTTCCGGATTGATCCCGTATAGCTACGGCAGCGTTGTGAGCAACCTGAATATTGAATACTCGGGCACGCCGGTCTCAATTGCATATAAGAGTAAAGATGCATCTGGTGTGCCGGGCGCGTTCTTTGGCGGCGTGATCGGTTGCATCATGGGCGGTGACAATATCATCGATGGCGTGTCGGTGAATGCGGATGCCGGCTTTAGCGTTGCTGGGGCGGCAGGCGATAATGGCGGCGGCGCGCACCTTGTGCCCGTTGGCGGCTACGTTGGTGCTGTTGCGGGTGGCGGCGTCATCTTCCGCAACTCTTCGCGCGGCGACGGTGCCCTTAACCCCTGGCATAGCGCCGGTACTTCTCTCTATGACAACCCGTATGTTGGCCGCGTAATCGACGGCTATGCGTTCAGCGAGCTTGCCGATGGTAAGAGTCTCGACAACACTGATCGTAACTACAAGGTGAACAATCTGGATACTTCGAAGACGGGGTGCATCAAGACGGATGCGACGCAGGGCCGCTATAGGGGAGACGACGCCAATAGCTCTGCGATAACCACAACCGTCAATGACTCGCAGGGACTGCTCGTACTCTCGGCCATCATCAGCAGCGGTGCGGCCGGCGGTTCGGCGAATACGAATACCACGAACGATGCGTATGGAACGTATGCGGGCTCGCGTGCCTACATGGGCGGCAACAACGCAAAGGGAGTGTACCAATTCGGCAACAAGCAATACGGCAAAGTTCGCAACGCGAGCTATACACACGTTGGAAGGCCGGCGAGTGCCGCTGACGACTTTGTTAATGCGAAAAACGATGACATGAAAAGTCCCGGTATTCAGTTAGAGGGTAACGCGCTCGACTACACAAGCGATGGTTCGGACGTTAACTCCCCCTACCTGGTAAAGAAATACGCAACGTGGCAGACGGGTAACATCTGCGCCGCGCAGGTATCGGGAATGGATTTGCAGTTCAAAGCGGGTGAAACCTATGACATGACTACTTATGGCACGGGTTACACGGGTCTTTCGGGCCGCTACTACTCAAACGCATGCGCATCCGGTAAGGGCGCCGACCGCGATCGCATCGTGCCGCTTGTTGCGTGCATCAACGGTAACGGTGCAACAATTAAGGTCGGTAGCAAAGAGGCCAGCAAGGTATATGGGGTCACGGAGTACGCCGACGATAATTACAAACTCACCGGAGTGGGCGCTCTCTTTGGCACCGTAACGTACACCTCGACCAACGTGAGGGGGAGCATCGGCACTCCGGGAACGGACGGCGCTGCTGCTGTGGGCAACGGCGGCTATACCGTCCAGAACCTAAAGTTCGATGACTGCAATATTTCTCTTACGTATATCAATGCAGCCGGCGCCCCCAGTGGTGCGGGTAATGAGCAGGTTGGCGTCGGTCTGCTTGCGGGTACTACGGCGAACGCGAGCTCGCTGGCAGATTACGGCAAATATGCAGGAATTACCATGGATAACTGCAGGGTGAATGGCCCCAATAACGCTGGCGGATTGCTCGGCGCATCCGGCTATGGTAGCCGCAGGACTGATAAAGATACAACTTTGCTGGTGAATCGTAATGACACCTCAAATTCGAACACGTGCTATTCTCCGGTCAAGCTTTACGATTGCTCTTATAGCAACATGGACATTTCTGGCGTGCAAAACGTCGGCGGCTTCGTCGGCAAGCTGAACCAAAATTCCGCTGGTGGCGTTTGGACAAAGGCGAGCACGCCTATTGCCAAGAATTCCACGATTATGTCAACTGCTTCTAACGCAAGGACCGGCGGTGTCGTGGGTCTTGCTGGAGGTGGTTTCCTGGTGAACACCGATGATGCTGGAACGCCTTCGCAGGGTGCCGGAAAGGCGGAGATCAGCAATGTTACGCTTCAGCCGGCAGCATCGAGCGCGACCGAGGGGACCGGCGGCCTTATCGGAAGGTCCGAAAATGGAATCGTGTCTGTCTACAATCTGTGCATCCAAGGCGACGTGCAGAGTAAAACGGTATTTGGTGTTAGAGGATCGAATAATCTTAAGTACGTTGCTGGTGCAGTCGGCGAAGCGGCTTCGGGCGGTGCATTTAAGTTCGATAGCTGTGTAATAAAAGACATCTATCTTGGTGCACGTGAATGCTCTGCCGGTTTAATCGGTGATCTGAAAGGTGGGCTTGCCCTCGAGGTCAAGAATTCAACTATTACCGGACTTGTCGTCGATGGTTCGTATTCTGGTGGTGTTGTTGGCTCGATCGGTAACACGGCGAACTCTGTCACGCTTTTGAATTCGACCATTGGCGAGAATAACTTTACCGGTAGCAAGCACGCTGCATGGAACTCATCGCTGGGAAGTTGTTCTGGTGGCGTGTCTGGCGATGGCCGTGGCTCATTTAGGCTCGTAAACGTGCTCATGGATCGCAATATCTTTGGGGCGCAAATTAGCCAGGGATATTTGTTCGGAAATAGTTCATCCGCTGATCTCGTCAACGTTTTTGTCGCAGGAATTGCCATTAGACCAAACAGTGCGAGTGAATCGCTCAAGCTGATGCGCAATTCTTCCGGCACCGACGACCTTAAAAAAGTGAACAAAAAGTCATACATCGCATTTGCTGCCTATGAAGACAAGCTTTCCGATGCCAAGGGCGCGACACTGTATGGCAACGATGCTGCGAACGGCAATGTGACGGCGGCCGTTTCGCCCTACGTGACTACGAGTCCGGTGAGCGAGCTGGCGGTGCGTGCCTCCGACAACGACACCACCGATCGCCATCTGTTTGGCGACGGCATGAACGTTCCTGGTGCAGCGACTATCAAGGACCAAGCGGGGACCAACGTCACCAACCGTTATACCTACACCAATATCGGTGGCATCGATAAAGACGGCGCCTATCAAAATACCTCGAGCTACGATGCCTCATCCGTGGCGAGTAAGTTCAATTCGAATAATGATACAAGCAACAACCAAGCCACAACGGATTTCCCTGTTTTGGTGATCTCTGGCAACGACAACACGACGGTCAAGAGCTATCTAAACATCATCACGAACGGCGGCTTCTCCGACGCTTGCAGATTGAATAACGAGAATGGCACCAATCCGCACGTGACGGCCAAGGCGGAGGTGTTCCAACTCAAGAACGGTGTATTCGTTAAGGACGATGGTGCGTCGAGCAATCCCACACTTCGTGTGGTGAACAACGGTAAAAAGAACATGTCGTTTAGCCCAAGCTCCGATTGGGACAATGGCAAAGGTCGCTTTACGCTCCTGACCGTTACCTTTACCGAGGCGGGTCAGAGCTACAACGTTCAGGTGCCGATCATCGTTAAGCGCAAGCTCGAGATCGATTTCACTGCAACGTATGATTACGGCACTCAATTTAAAGAAAAAGACTACGCTAACCTTGGAAAAGATGCACACGTGCTTACGAGCTTTGGCGAGCCGATGACGGGTCTGCTTACCTGGACATACAATTCTGCTAATGGGAAGGAAGTCGACTTTGGCTGGGACAGCTATATGGCTGCCGGCGGCTCGATGAAGGGGCTCGGTAAGAGCATCCTCTTCAATGGTGCCGACGGAAGGTTGCCCCAGGGCACCCAGCTTACGCTCATCGATGCGAACGTTGATGGCAAGGCCGGTGGCAGAGAGTACCACTATACGGTGGGCGAAGGCGGAGCAACGAGCGTTTCCCTGAGCGGAAATGCGGGCTTTGAGGATTCTGCGGGCAATCCATATCAGGAGCGATGGCTGAGCGAGATTTTGGATGTGTACGCCGAAAAGGATGGCGCCGGCACATGGGCCGAGTGTAATAACGAGGCAGAGGCGACCGCTAAGGCGAAACTCGGAGATACGTGGAAGCTGTTTAAGGTTGCAGACGCTGACGTTCCCAGCAAAAGTCGCTATACGCTAAAGGTACCTAAGGAGGAGAAAACCGGCAGGGAGCAGCGTGCGTCGGAGAGCGTCTACCTAGTTGTCAACGTGCCCAAGTCGGGCGACGGCATGACGCAAGCTAATATCAACGGTTTTACGGCTTCGTCTATTGACTCGAATTCTTCGGGTACCCGCATATCTTGGAATCTGCATCACGTCTTGCGCACCGGTGGCGACGATAATCAAAACGGTACGGCATCGACATACAGCATCTTGTCCAATTATAGGCAGGAAGTTAACGACGGGAAGTCGGAGGCGCGCGCTCCGGTTTCGAAGTCGACGGACGGCGCCGCCTACGTTCTTTCTCTTGACGTTACCGACAAGATTACGTTTAACCCAAGTCAGAACTATGCTGACTCGGACTCCTTGTTCTATCAGCTCGATACGTCACTGTGCAAGTATGGCGCCAACAATACCCTGACGGGGGTGAGTAGTTTCCCGAGCGGAACCTCGGCGATCGCTAAGTTCTATGTTGCTATCGACAATCAAAACTATAAGTGGGATGGCGGCAAGTGGAAGATGTGTGACGCTTCGATGCCTGCGTTTACGCAGACTGTGACAGATACGGGCGATGACTCACTGAAGCTCACGCTCGACCATGACCTTGCCGGAATCCGCAAGTGTGCAACGGGCGGATCCTTTACCGTGCGTACGGTAGTGGAAGAGATTCGCCTTACGCCGGACGGCTGCAACAAGGTTATCGCCCTGTCCCAGCAGTCTGGCGAGGACGCTTGCACCAAGATGTCCTATACCGCCAAGCTTTCGACGCGCAAGTCCGGCCTTGATACCTCGAGTTTGGCAGTGACAACGCGTGGCAAGGTTGGGTACTACCGCATGAATAAGGGCGGTGCGACCATTACGCTTTCGGCGCCAGATAAGTCGCAGCTTGGTATAAACGTTGACGACCTGCGCCCGATTGCGAATGGCACGATAGGCCTGGGTGTCACGTATGAGCTGGGCGGGCTTAACAACGCCACCGAGGCAATCAAGAATGCCAAATCAGTTGTGTACACGCTCACGCTGCAGCGCCGCAACGGGATCGATGGCTCGTATGAGGACGTAACGGATGGCATTTCCAACTACGTAAAAGTTACAGAGAGTAAGCTTGCCGTGGTCAACGCCGCTGGCAGTGCGATTACCTTTACTGACTCGACGAAGGAGAATGGCAAGTTCCGAACACAGAACGGCGACACCACGTTTAACCTGCCCTTTACCGTTAAGGTCAACACGCAGGTTGAACAGCGTGATCAGTTCTACGCGAACTATCGTCTGGTGATGACGGCGAGCCTGGTTAAGGATGATGTGGCGAGCGCGACGCCTCAATCGCCCGACTATGTGACATATACGCTCACAAGGGTGAACCTCAACGGCATCGACCACTAGTTCCGAAGCCAACTGGCTTCGCAAAGGGGGCGGCAACCACCCGGTTG
>URBS01000017.1 GCA_900546085.1 uncultured Collinsella sp. | reverse complement strand
CGACACGCATAAAAAGCCTCCCATTTCTCGTGTCCAAGAAATGGGAGGCAGTTCAGACGCGGGCGCCCCGCCGCTTTTCGCGTCGCGCTTGACTGAAGCGCGCTTTAATGTGCAACAATGGCCTCTCGCCCTATCAGACGCGAAAGGAAGCCCATGTCTCAGAGAAGCACCAGTCCGCTCAAACGCTCCACCGTGCGCCGCACGTTGCAGCGTTTTTGGGACGTCACGCGCACGCAGCCGCTGATCGTCTTTCTCTCGGTGTTCTCGTCGGCGGGTTATATCTTTTTGCTTACGTTTGCCAACACCTACGTGATGGCGCTTATCGTCGACCGCGTCCAAGCGGGCCCCGTGGCGGGCGATCAAGTATTCGAGGTCTTTTGCCCTTACATCCTGGCGCTCGTGCTTGTGAACCTGGTGGGCCAGATCCTCTCCAAACTGCAAGACTACACCGTCTACAAGCTCGAGATCGCGGGTAACTACCACCTGGCGCGCCTGTGCTTTGACACGCTCTCCAACCAGTCCATGACGTTCCACACCAGCCGATTTGGCGGATCGCTCGTGAGCCAGACGAGCCGTTTCATGAGTGGCTACACGGGTCTGGTGGACGTGACGGTGTATTCGCTCATCCCCACTATCACTTCGGTGGTCTGCACGGTGGCGGCGCTCGTCCCGGTGGTGCCCACATTTACCGTGATCCTGGTGGGCATCATGGTCGTATACATTGCGTTTGTCTGGCTTATGTACAAGCGCATCATGCCGCTTTCGGCCGCGACGTCCGCCGCGCAGAACAAGCTGTCGGGCGTGCTTTCCGACGCGGTCACGAACATTCTGGCCGTCAAGACCTGTGGGCGCGAGGACTTTGAGCGCGACCTGTTCGATACCGCCGACCGCGCCGCGCGCGATGCCGAAACGGTCTCGATGCACGCCATGATGCAGCGCAACTTTACGACCTCGGGCCTTATCGTCACTACCATGGCCGTGGTGAGCGTGTTTGTGGCGGGCGGCAACGCGTGGTTTGGCATTTCGGCCGGCGCGCTCGTCATGATCTTTACCTATACGTACAACCTCACTATGCGTCTGAACTACGTGAGCTCCATGATGCAGCGCATCAACCGCGCGCTGGGCGATGCGGCAGAGATGACGCGCGTGCTGGACGAGCCGCGTCTGGTGGCAGACGACGCGAATGCCCCCGAGCTCAAGGTGAGCGAGGGCGCAATTGATTTTGAGCACTTGAGCTTTGCATACCGTGATGCCGCGGTGGGCGAGAGCGTGTTCAACGATCTGACGCTCCATGTGTCGGCGGGCCAGCGCGTGGGTCTGGTGGGCAAATCGGGCTCGGGTAAGACGACGCTCACCAAGCTGCTGCTGCGCCTGGACGATGTCCAGGGCGGCCGCGTGCTCGTGGACGGTCAGGATGTCTCGCGCTGCACGCAGCAAAGCCTGCGCCGCCAGGTTGCCTACGTGCCGCAGGAGGCGCTGCTGTTCCACCGCTCCATTCGCGAAAACATTGCCTACGGTCGTCCCAACGCCACTGATGAGCAGATTCGCGAGGCCGCGCGCCTGGCCAATGCCCTGGAGTTCATCGACCGCTTGCCCCGTGGCTTTGACACCATGGTGGGTGAGCGCGGCGTCAAGCTCTCGGGCGGCCAGCGTCAGCGCGTGGCTATCGCCCGCGCCATCCTAACCGACGCGCCGATTCTAGTGCTCGACGAGGCGACCTCTGCCCTGGACAGCGAGTCCGAGGCGCTGGTGCAGGAGGCGCTCGAAAACCTGATGCGTGGACGTACCTCCATTGTGGTGGCGCACCGCCTGTCCACCGTGGCGGCGCTCGACCGCATTGTGGTGCTGGCCGATGGTGAGATTGTCGAGGACGGCACGCATGCGCAGCTCGTCGAGGCGGGTGGCGAGTACGCGAGCCTGTGGAGCCGTCAGACCGGCGCATTCTTGGAGGCGTAAGCGTCTCGGACGTGGGACAATTGTGCCTATAAGTTTATTGTGCCGTTGAGCCGAGGAGTCGTTATGCCACGCGAGACCAATGCCGCCAAGCGCGAGCGCGCCATCGAGGTGTGCGAGCGCCTCAACCGTCGCTATGGCCCGGTCGAGTGCTTTTTGGACCACGAGAATCCCTTCCGCCTGCTGATCGCGGTGCTACTCTCGGCGCAAACGACCGACGCGCAGGTCAACAAGGTGACGCCGCGGCTGTTTGCCCAGTGGCCCACGCCCGAGGCCATGGCCGGGGCGAGCGTGGCTGACGTGGCAGACACCATCAAGTCACTCGGCTTCTACAAGAGCAAAGCCAAGCATGCCGTCGAGGCCGCGCAGATGATCGTCGCCGACTATGGCGGCGAGGTGCCGGCCGACATGAAGGAGCTTGTAAAGCTGCCGGGCGTGGGACGCAAGACGGCGAGCATCGTGCTCAACGTGGGGTATGGCATCGTGGAGGGCATTGCGGTGGACACGCACGTCAACCGCATTGCGCACCGCCTGATGTTGAGTCCCAAGACGCATGCCAAGGAGCCGCTCAAGACCGAGCAGGATCTGCTCAAGATTTTGCCGCACGAGTATTGGGAGTCGGTCAACCATCAGTGGATTACCTTCGGTCGCGAGATCTGCGACGCCCGCAAACCCAAGTGTGGCGAGTGTCCGCTGGCAGATTTGTGCCCCAGCGTGCGCGTGACGGGGTAGGGCGGAACGCATCTTCGTCTGGCGTTTTTTGCGGGGCCGGGTTTGCCCTTGAGCCGGAGTTCTCTCCATGCGCTACCATGACAGACAATGTATTTGACGTACGACCCGCCGAGCTTGCCCCGGCGGGCTTTTGGCGTTGCGATGCCGGAGGAACAGCATGCTCATTCACCGTATAGCCGCGCAGCTCTACACTGCCGAGGCACTGCAGACCGTCGAGGCCGGGCTCGATTCTGGCGAGGACGTGACGCTGGCCGTGTCTCAGTCGGGTCGCACGCTTATGGCTGCCGCCCAGTTTGCGCGCCGTCCGCGCCCCACGGTCTACATTGTGAGCGGCGAGGACGCGGCCGATCGTGCCGCCCGCAGCCTTGCCGCCTATGTGGGGCTGGCGCACGTGTGCCGCTTCCCCGAGCGCAAGGACTATCCGTGGCGCGAGCAGGCGCCCGACGACGCCGTGGTGGCGCAGCGCTGCGAGGCGCTCGGGCGCATCGTGCGCGGCGACAACTGCATTATGGTCGCCTCGGCCCGCGCACTGCTGCGCTGCGTGCCGCCGGTCGAGAGCCGCTACTGGGAGTCCACGACCTTTGCGGTGGGCGAGGAGATCCCTTTTGACGAGGTGCCGCAGCGCCTGGTGGGCATGGGCTACACCAATGCCGGCGCCGCCGATGCACCCGGCCTGTTCCGCGTGCACGGTGACACCGTCGAGGTGTTTCCCGCACAGGAAAAGGCGCCCGTGCGCATCGAGTTTTTTGGCGACGAGATCGACCGTATCCGCCGCATGGTGAGTTCCACGGGCCAGACCATCGGCAACGAGGACAGCATCGAGATCTTCCCCTGTCGCGAGCTCGCACTCACCGACGACGCCGTCCACAACATGCATGTGGCGCTCTATCGTGCCAGCCAGGACGACAGCAAACTGGCGGCGCTGCTCGAGATGGTGGATGCGCGCATCGTCACGCCCGAGCTCGACCGCTTTTTGCCGGTGATGTACGGCCAGACCGTGAGCCCGCTGTCGCATGTGAGCGGCAAGGCGCTCGTGGTGCTGTCCGAGCCGCGCTCGCTGTTCGACGATTGCCTGCGCGCCTACGAGGATATCGAGGCACGTGCCGGCGAGGCGGGGGTCGACCGTCTGGACGGCCTGTACGTGCGTGCCCAGCAACTCGACTTTGGTGCCCAGCAGCGCCTTAACTACGTGAGCTTGATTCGTGCCGGCGGTGCGGTGACGGCAGAGCTCAAGATTGAGCAACCGGCCATCGCGGGCTCGGACAATCGCTTTATGACGCGCATCCAGGAGGTCGTGGGCAAGCGCTATGCCTGCGTATTTGCCATCCCCGACCGCGGTGCGCGCGAGTCGATGGAGCTCACCTTTGGCGACGAGGGTATTACCTTTGAGGAGTCGCTGACGGCCGCGCCAGAAAACGCCGGCGTTATTGGCGAGCGCGTACGCGTGGCAACGGCGGATTCTGCCGACCGTGCCGCACGCCAGGAGGCCCATGCTTCCATTCGCGAGCGTAAGGCCGACGCGCTCAACGCCCGCTCGCTCGAGGCGGGCGCGGCCCAGGCTGCCGCCGGTGCCGCCGTGCCCACCATCTCGCGCGGACGCGTGACCTTTGTGGATGCCGCCCTGCCGCAGGGCGTGGTGGTGCCCGATGCCAACCTGGCCGTGTTCTCAATCGCCGACCTCAACGCCCGCATGGACGCCAACCGCGCGCGCAGCCGCCGCAAGGTGGACATTACGCAGATCACCTTCCCGTTTAAGCCGGGCGACTACGTGGTGCACGCAACGCATGGCATCGCGCTCTTTAGCGAAATCGCGCGCCAGGAGGTGGGCGGCAAGGAACGCGACTACTTTTTGCTGGAATATGCCGACGGCGACAAGCTCTACGTGCCGCTGGAGCAGGTCGACCGCATCACGCGCTACGTTGGTCCCGACGGCGATAAACCGCGCTTGACCAGGCTCAACACCGCCGACTGGACGCGTGCCACCAATAAGGCGCGCAAGAACGCCAAAAAGTTGGCGTTTGACCTGGTCGATCTGTATACGCGCCGCTCTTCGATTACCGGTATCGCCTGCCCGCCCGATACGCCCGAGCAGATTGAGATGGAGGAGAGCTTCCCCTACGACGAGACGCGCGACCAGCTGGAGGCCATCGCCGACATTAAGGCGGACATGGAGGCACCCAAGCCCATGGACCGCCTGTTGTGCGGCGACGTGGGCTTTGGCAAGACCGAGGTCGCCCTGCGCGCGGCGTTTAAGTGCGTGGACTCCGGCCGCCAGGTCATGGTGCTCTGCCCCACGACCATTCTGGCCCAGCAGCACTACGAGACATTCTTTGAGCGCTTTGCTCCGTTTGGCCTGGAGGTCGAGGTGCTCAGCCGCTTCCGCACGCCGGCGCAGCAAAAGCGTGCGCTCAAGGCGTTTGCCGAGGGCACGATCGATGTGCTCATCGGCACGCACCGCCTGCTCTCGGCCGATGTGAACCCCAAGAACCTGGGCCTGGTGATCATTGACGAAGAGCAGCGCTTTGGCGTGCAGCACAAGGAGCAGCTCAAGAACCTGCGCGAGCAGATTGACGTGCTCACGCTTTCGGCCACGCCCATCCCGCGTACCATGCAGATGGCCACGAGCGGCGTGCGCGACATGAGCCTGATCACCACGCCGCCCACCGGACGTCGCCCCGTGATCGTGCACGTGGGGGAGTACGACCCCGACGTGGTGAGCGCGGCGATTCGCCTGGAGGTGGGTCGCGGCGGACAGGTGTACTACGTGTCCAACCGCGTCAAGACCATCGACGACGCCGTGGCGCGCGTGCACGAGGCCGCGCCCGAGGCACGCGTGGGCGTGGCGCACGGAAAGATGAGCCCGCGCGAGGTCGAGGACGTGATGATCGAGTTCGCGACCAAAAAGATCGACGTGCTCATCGCCACGACCATTGTGGAGAGCGGTATCGACAACGCGACCGCCAACACGCTCATCATCGAGGACTCGCAGCGTTTGGGCCTGGCACAGCTCTACCAGCTTAAGGGCCGCGTGGGCCGCTCGGCCACGCAGGCCTACGCGTACTTTATGTTCCCGGGCGAGTTGCCGCTTACCGAGGAGGCCACGGCGCGCCTGACCGCACTGTCCGAGTTTCAGGACCTGGGCAGCGGCATGCGCATCGCCATGCGCGACCTGGAGATCCGCGGCGCCGGCTCGCTCATGGGCGCCGAGCAGCACGGCAACCTGTCGAGTGTGGGCTTTGACCTGTTTACGCAGATGCTGGGACAGGCCGTGGCCGAGGCGCGCGGCGACGACGATGCCGGCGTGGAGGCGGCGAACGTGGGCATTAACCTGCCGGCCGACTACTTCTTGTCCGAAGAGTACCTGCCGGCGGTGGATCAGCGCGTGCTCGTGTACCGTAAGCTCGCGGCGGCCGAGGACCTGGAGAGCATCGACGAGGTGCAGGAAGAGACTGAGGCCGCGCATGGCGAGCTGCCGTTGGCGGGACTCAACCTGTTCAACCGCGCGCGCATTCGTATTCGCGGCGAGCGCCTGGGGCTCGAGAGTGTCACGCTCAGCGGCGGGCGCATTACCTTCCTGGGCGTCGACGTGCCCAAGAAGGTGGCCTTTGAGTTCAAGACTCGCTATGGCGCGGTGAACTTCCCCAAGAGCCGCAAGCTATCGGTGCCCTACAAGGCGGGCGCCGGCGCAGGCAGCGGCCTGGGCCGCGGTCTCGACGCCAACGACGGCACCGGCCCCGTGGCGGCCGCACTCATGCTGCTGCAGCAGCTGGGTGCGAGCGACGACGACTAACAAGTAAGTCGGTGGGACAAAGTTATCAGTAGTTTTTGTCCCAGGTGCGATAGTCGCATCGAGCCTGTCAACGCAAGCGACCCTGGGACAAAAACTACTGATAACTTTGTCCCACCACGTTGCGGGTCGACCCTTCGCCCCATCGAAAGGAAAGCATGTTCGGGTACATTTACAAGAAAGATGCCGCTGCTATCGCGGTTGTCCTGTGCCTCTGTCTGTGCGTGGGCAGCTTTTTCGATTATCAGATCTCGAGCGCGCTGTTTAACATTGCTAGCATGTACGGCCGCTTTATCGAGGCCGCCGGCGAGCTGCCGTTCGAGCTGACGGCGAGCATCGCGGGCGTTATGCTCGTGCGCGCGGTGCGTCCCGACTCCAGGGGGAGCAAATGGCTCGCCGTGCTCGGCATCCTTGTCAACGTCGGTCTGACTGGCTACGAGGTCGTTTCGTCCCTGCGGGTTGGCGGCAAACTTGTCGCAACACAGTTGGTGCTGACGTTTGTACTGGTCATCGCCGCCAACCTTATCGTCTACCGCCTCACGCGCGACACCGATCCCAAAGAGCTCACGCGCTGGGCGTTGATGGTGCTTGCCGTGTGGGTCGCCCAGGCCATCATCCTCAACGTGATCGTCAAGCCGCTGTGGTCGCGCCCGCGCATGCGCGTGATCGCGGTGACGCAGGGACTCGATTTTCAGCCGTGGTGGGTGATCGGTAACCCCGACAAGTGGGCCTATATCGCCGCCGGCGTGATCAAGGACGGCTTTAAGTCGTTTGCGAGCGGACACACGGCACACGCGGCGATTGGCCTTATGCTCGCCGGGCTTCCCGCGGCGACCTTTAAGGAAAAGCCGTCGCGCCGCCGCGTGGTCTTTTGGATCGCCGCTGTGGTTGCAGCGCTCGTCGCCTTTGGTCGCATCGTGATCGGCGCGCACTTTTTGAGTGACGTGAGCTGCGGCTTTGCCCTGGTGCTGGCGCTCGAGTGCCTTGCCGCGCGCATTGCTTATCCGGGCGGCGTACAATAGCCCCATCTGAATCATCGGGCCGTGCCCGGCTAGAGAGGATTATCATGCTCGCGTTCAACAACGACTATTCCCACGGCGCACATCCGGCGGTGCTGCAGGCGCTCGTCGACACCAATATGGAGCCGCAGCCCGGCTACAGTACCGATGCACACACCGAGCGTGCCAAGCAGCTTATCCGCAAGGCCTGCCAGGCACCCGATGCCGACGTATTTTTCCTGGTAGGCGGCACGCAGGCCAACGCGACGGTGATCGATATGCTGCTCGCGCCCTACGAGGGCGTTGTTGCCGCCGAGACCGGCCACGTTGCCTGCCACGAGGCTGGTGCCATCGAGTTTGGCGGCCACAAGGTGCTCACCATTCCCGGCTACGAGGGCAAGATGCATGCCGAGGATCTCGAAAACTATATCCAGGTGTTCTACGAAAACGAGAGCTACGAGCACACGGTATTCCCGGGCGCCGTGTATGTGAGCCTGTCGACCGAGTACGGCACGCTGTACTCCAAAGCCGAGCTCGCGGCGATTCATGCGGTGTGCCAGAAGCGCCAGATTCCGCTGTTTGTGGATGGCGCCCGCCTGGCCTATGCGCTGGCAGCCGATGAGTGCGACATTACCCTGCCCGAGCTGGCGCAGCTGTGCGACGTGTTCTACATTGGCGGCACCAAGTGCGGCGCGCTTTGCGGCGAAGCCGTGGTGTTTTGCGGCATGCACGCTCCGGCACATCCCATTCCGCGCATTAAGCAGCACGGAGCGCTGCTTGCCAAGGGCCGCCTGACGGGCGTGCAGTTTGAGGCACTCTTTACCGATGGCCTGTATTTTGAGATTGGTCGCCAGGCAATCGAGACCGCGCAGGCGCTTCGTCGCGTGCTGCACGAGCGCGGCTACCAGTTCTTCTTGGAGACGCCGACCAACCAGCAGTTCGTGATTCTGCCCAACGAGGACATGGCCCGCATTCGCGAACATGCCTCGATCGAGTACTGGGAAAAGTACGACGAGACCCACACCGTGGTACGTTTTTGCACCAGCTGGGCCACGACGCAGGAGGACATCGACGCGCTGGCGGCTGTCCTGTAGGTTGATGTAATGACGAGGGGCCGCCTTGCGCCTGGGTTTGGCGCGGGGCGGCCTTTGCTTTTGAGAGGGAAGGGTTGTATGGCCGAGATGTCCGAGCCGACGATTCGCCTCGCGACGCCCGAAGACGCGCCGGCGTTGCTTGCCATCTATGAGCCGTATGTGCGCCAGACGGCGATTACCTGCGAATACGAGGTGCCGAGCGTTGAGGAGTTCGCCGGGCGCATCGAGCGTACACTCAAGCGCTATCCGTATCTGGTGATGGAGCTGGACGGGCGTCCGGTGGGTTATGCCTACGTGAGCCCGCTCAACAGCCGCGAGGCATATGACTGGTCGGTCGAGACGTCGATCTACCTGGCACGCAATGTGCGCCATGGCGGGCTGGGTCGCAAGCTGCACGATGCGCTCAAGCAATGTCTGGTCGCGATGGGCATCACCAACATGTGCGCACTCATTGCCGTGCCGCACGACAAGGACGACGAGTATCTGACGCACAACAGTCAGGACTTCCATGCTCATATGGGGTATCGCCTGGTGGGCGCCTTCGACCGTTGCGCCCAAAAGTTCGGCCGCTGGTACGACATGTGCTGGATGGAGCTGGTCCTAGCCGAGCGCGTTCCCAACCAACCCAAACCAACCTGGTTCCCCGACCTCCTCGCCTAAAACCACCACGAAGGTGCCTGTCCCCTTTGCGGTGGTTAGCCGATGGGCTCGGTGTATTTGGCGCGGTCGGTGCGCTGGATACGCTTGGAGATGTGCAGCGGGCGGCCGTCGGTGTCGTAGACGTAGTCGGTGATCAGAATCAGCGCCTGCCCGCGCTCCACATTGAGCAAAAACGCCTCGTTTTGCGAGGCATAACACACCTCAAAGGTCTTGTGCCCCTGCGCCGGCGCGCGATGGAACTCCTGGCGCAGCGCGGTGTAGAGCGATCCGTTGATATCGCGATCGATGAGCGCCTCAAAACTTGGCGGCAGATAGGTGGTCTCCAAGCACAGCGGCGCATCGTCTAGATAGCGCAGACGGACGAGCTTGACGAGCTTGCTGCCCACGGCGGCATCGAAAAACTTGGCCACGTCGCCGGCAGCCTTGGCAAAGCCCGAGTCCACCGTGCGCGTGGTGGGCTTCATGCCCTGGCCCTGGATCTGCGCCGTGTAGCTCGAAAACACCAGGCTGTTCTCGTGGAGCGCCGGCGTGTCAGCCACAAAGGCGCCGCGCCCGCGCTCGGTGCGAACCAGGCCCTCGTCAACAAGCACCTTAAGGGCATGGCGCACAGTGCTGCGCGACAGCCCCGATTCGTCCATGAGCTCCATCTCGGACGGCAGCTTGTCTCCGCAGGCGTAGATGCCGGCAGCGATGCGGTCGCGAAGCGTTGCCGCCAGACGCTCGTATTGGGTCAGTTTCTTTTTAGATGAAGCGCTCATGCGATCAACCTGTATCTAACCTGTATGCTTGCCTAATCAAGCATGTATCCAATACAACAACAAAACCGCTGGTAACGAGTATTTATATACCGTATCAGCAAAAAATCTAAGACAAATATAGCATACAACTAGTCGACATCACTAAAACATATATGTAACTTGTATGCCATCAAGAGCATCAAATGAGAAGAAAGGCTGATGCACGATGACTACTCAGGAACAGGTTAAGGATGTCGTCTCCCAGGTTTTGGCTGACAAGGCAGACAAGGGCGGCATCAAGCGCGTTGTGTGGATTGGCGCCGGCGGATCCAACGGCGGCAACTATCCTGCCCAGTACTTTATGGAGCACGAGGCTACGCAGGTCGTGAGCTCCAGCTACACCAGCAACGAGTTCGTGCACGCCACCCCGGCCTACGTCAACGAGAACACCCTGGCCGTCGTCGTTTCCATGCGCGGCACCAAGGAGACCATTGTCGCCGCTCAGGTCGCTAAGGACCACGGCGCCAGCACCATCGCCATCTATGTTGACGAGTCCGCCCTCACCGAGGTCTGTGACTACAAGATCCAGTACGACAGCCTGGCCGTCGACGAGTCCTGCATGGGCCGCACCAACTCCGCCGTCGTGACCATGATCGCTATGGAGCTTACGCAGCAGACCGAGGGCTATGCCGAGTACGAGACCGCTATGGCAGCCTTCGACCTGGTCGATCCTATCTATCGCAAGGCCGTTGAGTACACCCGTCCGCTCGCTGCCAAGTGGGCCGAGCAGAACGCTGACAAGCCCTGCATCAACGTCATGGCTCAGGGTCCGCTCTTTGGTGCCGCCTATGTCTTTAGCATCTGCAACGTGCAGGAGATGCTGCAGATCGACTCCTGCACCATCAACACCTGCGACTTCTTCCACGGCCCCTTCGAGATCCTGGACAAGCGCACCTCGCTGTTCCAGCTCATCAGCGTCGGCCGCAGCCGCTGCAATGACGAGCGCGGCATCCGCTTTGTCAACCAGTACGGTGGCGAGCGCGTCTATCAGCTCGATGCCAAGGAGCTCGGCCTCAACGACATCAAGGACAGCGTGAGCGAGTACTTCAACCACCTTATCTTTGCCCCGATCCTCAACAACGTCTACATGCGTGCGCTCTCCGCCGTCACCAACAAGGACTACATGACGCGCCGTTACATGTGGAAGCTCGACTACTAAGGGATAGAGCGGCCTAACAGCCCAATACCCCTCATGAGTTGCGGTGGAATAGTTCCTGTTTGGGAGTGTGAAGCCTCTGTTTGAGAACTATTTCACCGCAACTGCTAGAGCGGCACTTGGGGACGTTCCCTTTCTGCCGGCAGTTAGGGATGTTCCTTTTGTGCCGGCAGTTGGGGACACTCCTTGTGTCGAGAGATTTCCCGTTCGCCGATTTGTGCCTTGAAAAATGTATATAACGACTATAACGTAGCATGAAACATATTGGAAATAATACTGAGGAGGCTGCGTTGAAGAGGAGCAATCTGGGCTATGTGCTGGTGCTGATCGCCGCGCTTATGTGGGGCAGCATCGGAATCTTTGTAAACGGCATCTCGGCCATGGGCGTTTCGTCCCAGAGCATGGCTGCCTTTCGCTTGTTGGTCGGAGCGCTTATCTTGGCGCCGGTCCTGATGTTTATGGGCTGCCGTCCGGGTGAGGGGTCTACCGTGGTTCAGGGTCCGCTGACCCTGTTCAAGGCAAGCCCTAAAGAGCTTGTTTCCTGCGCGCTTGTTGGTATCGTCGGTTTGGCTGCCGCCAACACCTGCTATTACGAGTGCATGCGCGAGGTGGGCATGTCCACGGCATCGGTGCTGCTCTACACGTCGCCGGTGTTTGGCGTCGCGCTCGGCCGCATCCTTTATCGCGAGGACGTGACCCTCAACAAGCTCGTTGCCATTGTCTTTAACATCGTTGGCTGTGTGCTTGCGGTGACCAATGGCGACCTTTCCGGTTTTCATTTTTCGGTTTGGGGCGTCACGTCGGGCGTGATTGCAGGCCTTTGTGGGGCGTCGCTCGCGGTGTTTAGCCGAATAGCAACCAAGACGGTCCACCCGCTGGCTGTCACGTTTTGGGGCTTTGTTTTTGGCGGTGCGGTTATGGCAGCTATCGCGGCTCCGTGGCCGGATGTCGCCGCGGCAATGTCGCCACAGCTGCTGCTGCTGTTCCTTGGCTTTGGACTCATCCCCACAGCCGTGGCTTACATCTTATATATGCAGGGTCTGTCCATGGGGCTCGAGACGTCGAAAGTTCCCGTCGTAATGTCATTCGAGACGGTCGTCACCGTTCTTGTGGGCATTGGTATCTACGCGGAGCCCGCCGGCGCGATCAAGGTCCTGGGTATTGTGCTGGTGCTCGCGTCCATCCTGATCATGAACACCGACTTTTCCAAGCTGCGGAATAGCGTCATTGTCAAACGTATTGTCGAGAGCATGACCTTTAAGCCCAACGCGTGGTGGACCGAAAAATCTCAAGACATGGATCTGTTTAAGGAACGCACCGGCATCGCGCTGGAGCCCACCGTGCAGGAAAGCCCCTGGTATTTTGTGCGATAGAGGCAGTGTGAGCCCTTGGGGAACGTAACTGAGCGGGACTGTCCAACGAGCCACGGCGCTTTCGTTTCCAGTCAGTTAAACCCGCGAACGGTCGATATTTGGCCGTGAGTGGTTCTTATGATAATTATCAATATTCGCAACGTATAAGACGTTATAATGACCATAACGAAAAGGAGGAGGCAAGATGAATCAGATCATTCTCGCATCTCATGGCGGCCTGGCCGCAGGCGCCAAAGACACGCTCGAGATGGTTCTCGGCGACGTGTCGAACGTCCACGTCGTGTCGCTTGCTCGTGACGACAAGGAGCCCATCACCAACAAGGTGGACGCCCTCATCGCCACGTTCAACGCGGACGACACCGTCTATGTGCTGACCGATATGCTCGGCAGCTCGGTCAACAACAGCATGGTCGAGCTTTCCCGCAACGGTGCGGCATTCACGGTGATCAGCGGTTTCAACATTCCGCTGGCACTGACGCTCGCTATGAGCCCCGCCCCCATCAAGGGTGCCGAGCTCGCGGCCCTCATCAACGAGGCCCGCACCGGTCTGACCAACCCCAACGCACCGGTCGAGGCTGCCGCGGCTCCCGCCAAGAAGGCTAAGGCGCCCCGTCACAGCTCCGGTCCCGCCAAGATCGTCCTCGCACGTCTTGACTACCGTCTGCTGCACGGTCAGGTCGTCTTTACCTGGACCACCAAGGTTCAGGCCGAGCGCATCATCGTCGTCGACAACGCTGCCGCCAACGATGACATCAAGAAGGGCGCTCTTAAGCTGGCCAAGCCCCAGGGCGTGCGCCTGAACGTCTTCACCGTCGAGCGTGCCCTCGCCAAGATGGACAAGCTCAACACCCTCGGCGAGCGCGTCATGTTCGTCTTTGGCAACACGGCCGAGATGCTGCAGTTCTGCCAGGGTTACAAGCTCGACGCCATCAACCTGGGCGCCACCGCCAACCACGACGGTGCCGATCAGGTCGGCGGCAAGGACAGCTCCGTCTTCTTCGACGCCACCCAGAAGGCCGACGTCAACCAGCTGCTCGACATGGGCATCAAGCTCTACGTCCAGCAGACCCCCACGTATCAGAGCGTCGACATCGACGCCAAGCTGTAATCAACCAGGCTTTTGCCTGACTGAAAGGAGAAGGGTATGAATACGTTCATCAGTGCGGTGCTCGTCGGCCTCGTCGGCGTGTTCTGCATGTGGGACTCCCGCCTGCTCGGCCGTCTTAACTTCGAGCAGCCCCTCGTTGGCGCCACGCTCGTCGGTCTGCTGCTGGGCGATGTGCCCACCGGCCTTGCCGTCGGTGCCGCCGTCGAGCTCGTATCCATGGGCCTGGTGCAGGTCGGCGCCGCCGTTCCGCCCGATATGGTCCTGGGCGGCATCGTGGCAGCTGCCTTCGCGTGCCTGACCGATGCTTCCGCCGAGACCGCCATGACGATCGCCATCCCGGTCGCCGTCCTGGGTCAGCTCCTCGGCATCGTGTTCCGTTCCATCATCGCCGCCCTCACCCATGTGGCCGATAGCGCGATCGATAACGGCAAGTTCAAGACCGCCTACCGCATGCACATCTGCGCCGGCTCCGGTCTGTACGCCATCATGTACTTCCTGCCGATCTTCCTGGCCGTCTTTGTCGGTACCGACCTGGTCCAAGCCATCGTCAACATGGTTCCCGAGTGGCTGTCCACTGGTCTGAACGTCTCGACCAAGATCATGACCGCCTACGGTCTGGCCCTGCTGCTCACCATGATGATCAAGAAGGGTATGACCCCGTTCCTGTTCATCGGCTTCCTGCTCGCCGCCTACCTCAACCTGTCCGTCATCGCGGTCGCTCTGATCGGTGTGTGCCTGGCTATCGTCTTCATGGGCTTCAAGTTCAATGGCTCCCATGCAGCCGCCGGTGTCGATTCCGACTACGATCCGCTCGAAGACGACGAAGACTAAGGAGGAACACACTATGGCAACCGCAACCAAGGACGTGTCCCTGAACAAGAAGGTCAGCCAGTTCTTCTGGCGCTCCTGGGCCATCCAGGCCTCTTGGAACTACGAGCGTCAGATGAACATGGGCTTCCTCTACGGCATGGTCCCCACGCTCGATCGCCTCTATCCGGACGAGTCCGACCCCAAGCAGCTCGCTGCTAAGAAAGAGGCTTACCACCGTCACATGGCGTTCTACAACTGCACCCCGCAGACGAGCGCTTTTGTCCTAGGCCTCGCCGCCTCCATGGAGGAGGAGTACGCCAAGGATCCCGAGAACTTCGATCCCGATTCGATTAACGCGGTCAAGACCTCCCTCATGGGCCCGCTTTCCGGCATCGGTGACTCCTTCTTCCAGGGCACCATCCGCGTTATCGCCTTTGGCCTGGGCGTTCAGCTGGCTCAGCAGGGCTCCATCATGGGCCCGATCCTGGCCATGCTCATCTCCATCGTGCCCTCCGTGCTGATTACGTGGTTCGCTGCCAAGATCGGCTACCAGGGCGGCCACGAGTACCTGAGCAAGCTCCAGGGCGGCGACCTCATGGAGAAGCTCATGTATGTCTGCGGCATCGTGGGTCTTATGTCCGTGGGCGGCATGATCGCTACGCTGATCGGCGCCACCACCCCGCTGCAGTTTGCTGAGGGTACCGTCGTTATCCAGGACATCCTGGACGGCATGATGCCCCAGATGATCTCCCTTGGCCTCACCGGCCTTATGTACTGGCTCATCAAGAAGAACGTCAACACCGGTTGGCTTCTCGTGATCGCCATCGTGGGCGGCATCGCCCTCTCCGCGGCCGGCATCCTGGCCTAGTCGCGACCCAGCGTCTAACCGCTTTCCCCCGGGGGCCTGCCTGGCATCCCATACCCCAGGCAGGCTTCCATCCCTAAATGTGTCAAAGGGACAGTCCCTTTGTCGCATCCTCAACGGGCCGGCAACTCGGTCCTAACCACGGTAACCCTGCGAGCGTCCGGCAATGTGACGCCGCAAAAATTCGAAAGGAATGTGTCAGATGTACGAGATCGACCTTAACCTCCCTAAGCAGATCGTCGCTGACGTCCTGTCCAACCACGAGATCCACAGCGTCGCCTTCGTCGGCTGCGGTGCTTCCATGTCCGACCTTTACCCCGCCAAGTACTTCCTGGCCAACAACACGGACAAGCTGAACGTTCAGATTTTCACCGCTAACGAGTTCAACTACGACACGCCTTCCTGGGTCAACGAGCACACCTTCGTGATCACCTGCTCCCTCGGTGGCTCCACGCCCGAGACCGTCGAGGCCAACAAGACCGCCAAGAAGCACAACTGCCCGGTCGTCTCCCTCACCAACAAGGCTGGCTCCGCTCTGACCGTCGACGCCGACCACGTCATCGTTCACGGCTTCCACGCCAACTTCGCTGCCAAGTGCGAGAAGCCCGGCTACGCCATCGCTCTTGCTCTCGAGATCCTTCAGCAGACCGAGGGCTATGACCACTACGAGGACATGATCACCGGCCTCACCAACGTCTTTGAGCTCTGCGAGAACGCCGCTCAGTCCGCCAAGGGCCTCGCCAAGCAGTTCGCCCAGGACTTCAAGGACGACGAGATGATCTACTTCATGGCCTCCGGTGCCTCCGAGAAGATGGCTTATTCTCACGCCGCCTTCCTGTTCACCGAGATGCAGTGGATCGACGCCGCCGCCTACAACACCGGCGAGTACTTCCACGGCCCGTTCGAGGTTTCCACCGAGGGTAAGCCCTACGTCTTCTTCATGTCCGACGGTGCCACCCGTCCGATGGACGCTCGCGCCCTCACCTTCCTGCAGCGCATGGGCGCCAAGGTCGCTCTGATCGACTCCAAGGACTACGGTCTGGCCGACGCCGTGCCGGCAAGCGTCGTCACCTACTTCAACCCGCTGCTGCACCTCGCCGTTATGCGCGAGTACGGCAACCAGATCGCCGAGGCCCGTCAGCACCCGCTGACCATGCGTCGCTACATGTGGAAGCTTTCCTACTAATCACAAGTAAGTTAACCTTACGGGTTGATTGAGAGGGGATGGGGTTTTGCCCCGTCCCCTTTTTTGCTCTGGGGAGGGCGTGTGCGCACGCGCCGCAAAACCCCAGATAAAACCTACCAAAATAAACCTGTCCCTTTTTGGCAAGTGGGAGGAGATGCGTATGATCAAGGCAGTGCTGTTTGACATGGACGGCGTGCTGGTCGATACCGAGTGGTTCTACAACCGTCGCCGCGTGGCATTTATGGAAGAGAAGGGCTTCCACTTTGACGAGATCCCCGATCTTTCGGGGTCTAACGAGCCCGCCATTTGGAAGGCGCTGGTGCCCGACGATGTTGAGCTGCGCGAGCGCCTGCGCGTGGAGTACAAGCAGGTCTACAGCCCGGACCACCCCGTTCCGTATGCCGAGCTTCTCAACGAGCAGACGGAGCCGGTGATGCGCAAGCTGCACGAGCGCGGCGTGAAGTGTGCCATCGCGAGCTCGTCCTATCGCGAGCTCATTGACGAGCTGGTGGAGATTGCCGGTATCGCCGACGTGCTGGACTACACCATCAGCGGTCACGAGTGCAGTGCGTTTAAGCCCGACCCCGAGATCTACCTGCGTGCCATGGAGGCGCTGGGGGTGGAGCCTGCCGAGTGCCTGGTTATCGAGGACTCGCCTTTGGGCATCGAGGCCGGTAAGCGCTCCGGCGCCCGCGTCCTGGCACTGCGTCCGCACGAGGGCGTTAACCTGGACCAAACGGGAGCCGACGCCGTCATCGACAACCTCGCCGACATTCTGACCGCTTTGTAGCGTCAATTCGCCGCAAGAAGTGCGGATTCACACGTCTCTTGCGGTGGATTGGCTCATTTTGGCTTCAATTTAGATCCGTTTGGCTTCGACTCGGACTAAGTGAGTAGACTTTTTGGCACATGCCGAGCACAAAGCGTATCTGCCTTAGTAAAACCGCAGGTCGGAGAGGTGGCTGTTTTGAGTGTGCTTGGTAGATCGCGAAAAGTCTACTCACTTAGAATTTGGCTCTTTGGTTGGGGAGCTGCTGGCTCGTTTTGGTTGTCGAGAGAGGGCGAATTGAAGCGCCCCCGCACGCTCCATGCTACAATCGCGGGCATGCCCCACAACTACATCTGCCTTCGAAGGGAGCCTACGTGGCGAACGCCATCGAACAGCTCACGGACCGCGTGCTCGTGCTCGGCCGCCTCACCATCGTTCGCCGCGCCATCACCGCCGTGGCGGTCACCATTTCTGCCGTTCTCCAGACATTTCTGATCCAGGCGTTCATTCAACCCGCCGACCTGCTTCCGAGCGGTCTCACCGGCGTCGCGGTCCTACTCGATCGCGTTACCTCGCTCGGCGGCGTCCACATCGACATCTCGCTCGGTATGCTCGCGCTCAACATCCCCGTGGCGCTCCTATGCTGGAGCGGCATTAGCAAGCGCTTCGTCATCTTCTCGATGATGCAGGTCGTGCTCTCGTCGCTGTTCCTCAACATCTTTCACTTTGCCCCGTTTTTGGGCGACAAGATTATGCTCATCATTTTTGGCGGCGTGGTCTCGGGTCTGGGCGCTGCCATCGCGCTAAAGTCCGGCGCATCCACCGGCGGCACCGACTTTATCGCGCTGTGGATCTCCAACCACACGGGCAAGACTATCTGGGGCGTCATCTTTGGTTTCAACTGCTTTATCCTGGCGATCTTTGGCTTTATGTTTGGCTGGGACAACGCGGCGTACTCCATCGTGTTCCAGTTTATTTCGACCAAGACCATCGACAGTTTCTATCGTCGCTACGACCGCGTGACGCTGCAGATCACGACGCGCAAGGCAGACGAAGTCATGACCGCCTATGTTGACCATTTTCAGCACGGCATTAGCTGCGCCGAGGTCATCGGCGGATACAGCCGCGAAAAGATGTATCTGCTGCACGCCGTTGTCTCGACCTATGAGAGCCAGGACATTATCAAGCTAGTGTGCGACATTGATCCCGGCGCCGTGATCAACGTGTTCCACACGCTCAACTTTGTGGGCGGCTGGTGGGGCGGTCATGTCGACGAGCCCATGCCCACGGCCGTACCCGATCCCGACAAGCCCGCGCGCATGGCCAGCAGGCAGGCGCGCCTCAGCGAGCAGGACAGCCTGCAGCAGGACGACGGCAAGTAGGGTATTGGCATTTTGCCGGCCCGGCGCAACCCTTCCGCATGAGCCCCTCGAAAGCCCCGTTGCTTTCGAGGGACTTTCGTTTGCCCAGATAAAACCTACCAAAATGAAGCTGTCGCTTTTTGGTAGGTGGGGTGTATCGTTTTATCAATATGAGGTAACATGAAACTAGACGTTATATACGTATTAGTTATTTCGATATTTCGATAAGAGTGATTAGATATGCCTGCACCCAAAAATGCACCGCTTTACCAGCAGATTTATGACGAAATCAAAGATGCGATCGAGAAAGGTGTTTATGCACCCAAGGAGCGTATTCCGTCCGAGCTCGAGCTTGCCGAGCAGTACGACGTGAGCCGAATTACGGTGCGTCGCGCCGTCGAGGAGTTGTGCTCCGATGGCTACCTGGTTAAGCAACAGGGCCGCGGCACCTTTGTTTCCACACCGCACATCAATCGTCAGTTCCATGCCTCGACGCTGCAGACGTTTACCGCGCTGTGTGCCGGCAACGGCATGAAGGCCGGTGCGCACGTGGTCGATCGCCAGATCGTTCCGGCGCGCCAAAACGAGATGGAGTTCTTTGGTCTGCAGAAGGATGCGCTGCTACTGCATATCAAGCGCGTGCGTACGGCCGACGGCGAGCCCATCTTTGAGGAGAACATCTTTGTGCCGTTTGACGCCTACCGTGAGCTGTTGACGGCCGATCTTGAGGACAAGTCGATTTTTGCCGAGGTCGAGCGTGTTGGCGGAACGCCGATTGTCTCGGTTGGCTACCGTACGGTCGAGGCCGTTCGAGCTAATGCCGAGCAGGCGGCCGAGCTGGGCATTGCCCCGCATGATCCGCTGCTCAACCTGCGCGCCGGCTTTACCGGTCCCAACGATGAGCCGGTTTTGCTCGGCAAACAGTACTACGTGGGTAGCCGCTACGTCATGGTGATGTAAGTTACGCGGTTTTACCAAACCGCGTAACGGGCCGACGCTGCGCCTTTGGTTCCGCCGTTCTAACGAACGGCGGACCGGTCGACGCTGCAAACGCCCCTAAGCGGCAATCTGACGTTCAATCGTCGGTCGCGTACCGAAGTACGCTTCCCTCCTCTTTCACGTCACCTTGCTCGCTTAGGGGCGTTTTCGCTGACTTATGCGCAACCAGCGACGTTTCCACGCTCATCCGGAAAGTGTCCGAAAATCCACGCTCGTTCCCTTCGGATTGCATCGCCCGTGGCCGGCAGCCGTGCGGCACCGGTCCGCGTGGCGGCGTATAATCGGCGGCAGATGACTTGGACGTTAGGAAACCATGACCGATAGCATGCAGCAGACGGCGCTCGACACGCTCGGCGCCTATTTTGGCTACACCTCGTTTCGCCCGGGGCAGGACCGTATGGTCGATGCGATCCTTGCCGGCTGCGACGCGCTGGGCGTTATGCCCACGGGCGCCGGCAAGTCCATTTGCTACCAGGTGCCCGCGCTCATGCTTCCCGGCATCACCTTTGTGGTGAGTCCGTTGCTGTCGCTTATGGAGGACCAGACCCGCGCGCTGCTCGCGGCGGGTGCGCGCCCCAGTTATCTCAACTCCAGCCTTACTCCGGCCCAGCAAAACACCGTGCTCAAGCGGGCGCGCGAGGGCCGCTACCAACTTATGTACGTGGCGCCCGAGCGCCTGCTCGAGCCGCGCTTTTTAGCCTTTGCGCAGGAGGCCGCGGCGGACGGCGGCATTGGCGTGCCGCTCGTGGCCATTGACGAGGCCCACTGCGTGAGCCAATGGGGCCAGGATTTCCGCCCCGCCTACCTGCAGATTCGTGAGTTCATCGATTCCCTGCCGCAGCGCCCCATCGTGGCGGCCTTTACCGCTACGGCAACCGAGCGCGTGCGTGCGGACATCCAGCAGATGCTCGGCCTGCAAAACCCCGCGACGGTGGTGACGGGCTTCGATCGCAAGAACCTCTACTTTGGCTGCGAGGAGATGGGCGACAAAGCCAAGACCGCCTGGGTGCGCGACTATGTGATCGCGCATTCGGGCGAGAGCGGCATCGTGTATTGTTCGACCCGCAAGACGGTCGATGCGCTGGCAGGCGAGCTTGCCGAGGCGCTGGGCCCCAGCGGCATTCGCGTTGGCCGCTACCATGCCGGCATGGGCAACGACGCCCGCCGTCAAAGCCAGCGTGCCTTTATTGACGACGATCTTCAGGTGATGGTTGCCACCAACGCCTTTGGCATGGGCATCGACAAGCCCAACGTGCGCTACGTGATCCACAACAATGTGCCCGAGAGCATCGAGGCCTACTACCAGGAGGCGGGCCGCGCCGGCCGCGATGGCGATCCGGCCAGCTGTCACTTACTGTGGAACGGCAACGATTTTCGCATGCGCCGCTTTTTAATCGACCGCGGCGATGCGGCCGACGAGGCGCTCGACGACGAGCAACGCGCGTGGGCGCTCCAAAATCGATATCGTCTGCTCAGCCAGATGGAGGGCTACTGCAATACCACCGGCTGCCTGCGCGAATATATGCTGCGCTACTTTGGCGACGAGGCCGCGGCCGAGCATGCTGCTGCGGCTGGTGCGGGCGCCACCGCCACGGACGAAGCCGAGGGCTGCGGCAACTGCAGCAACTGCCTCACGCAGTTCGAGGTCGAGGACGTCACCGATATGGCCCGCGCCGCCGTGCGCTATGTGGCCACGCGACCCATGCGCTTTGGCAAGTCGCTGATCGCCGACGTGCTCCACGGCGGCAATACCGAGCGCATTCGCCAGATGCATCTGGACGAGGACCGCGGCTACGGTGAGCTGTCGAGCGAATCGGTCGGGCGCATCAAGGACATCATCGGCCAGCTGTGCGGCCGCGGTTATTTGGCCACCTCGCAGGGGCAGTACCCGGTCGTGGGACTGGGTCCGCGTGCCGGCGAGGTCGAGGATGAGGCGTTCGCCTTTACCGTTAAGCGTCGCGCGTCCAAGCGCAAGGCCTCGGCCCGCGCCCGCCGCGCGGTGGATCTGCTGCGCGAGGAGGCCGAGCTGGATCAGCGCCCGCGCGTGGGCGACGATGCCGAGCTGTTCGAGCGCCTGCGTGCCTTGCGCAAGGAGATCTCGACCGAGCTGGAGATGGCGCCGTATATGGTCTTTTCCGACAAGGCTCTGCGCGGCCTGTGCCGCCTGCGCCCTCAAACGCGCGAGGAGCTGATCCGGGTCAACGGCATTGGCGAGAAAAAGGCCGACGCCTTTGGCGAGCAGTTTATGGCGGCGATTGAAGAGTTTGAGTCCGAGCATGCACGGGATGGAGCGTAATGATGGCAGCCGATAGCAAGACCGAACGTTCCGAGCGCGCCGAGGTGTCCGCCGTGCCGCTGTACCAGCAGGTTATGGACGACCTAAAGGGCGAGATCGCGCGCGGCGTGTACGCGGCCGGCTCGCGCATTCCTTCCGAGATGGAGCTCGCGAAGTCCTACGGCGTGGGGCGCATCACCGTGCGCCGTGCCATCGAGGAGCTGTCACGCGCGGGGTATCTCAGCCGCCAGCAGGGGAGGGGCACCTTTGTGTGCGCTCCCAAGCTCAAGCGCAAGATTCGCCAGAAGGGTGACGTTCAGAGCTTTTCCGAGGGTTGCGCTGCCAACGACATGGTGCCGGGTGCGCGTCTGGTGTCGCGCACGGTGGTCGCGGCGACGCGCGAGGATGCGGCGTTCTTTGGCGTGGAGCCCGGCTGCGAGCTTATCGTGGTCGAGCGCGTGCGCACGGCCGACGGTATCCCCGTCATGCTCGAGAACAACGCCTTTGTGCTGGCTGACCATCCCTATCTGCAGACGCTTGCCGATAAGGACCTCGCCGATAACTCGATCTTTGCGCTCGTTGCCGAGCATTCGGGTCGCGCGCCGCTCAAGTCCGACCCTTGTACCGTGGAGATTGCGCTTGCCGACGCTCAAGTCGCGCCACTGCTCGAGATCCCGGTCGGTGAGCCGCTCTTCTATATGGAGGCGTACTTTACCGATGCGGACGAGCGGCCCTTGCTGCTCGGGCGCCAAAAGATCGTGGGCTCGCGCTACGTGTTTGGCATCTAACGTTCACGAATAGAACAACATAGAACAAGTTTAGTGAAATGGCTTCACGGGCGTCGTTGTGCGTGGTATAAATAGGACAACATAGAACGACCGCAGGTACGAGCTGTCGTCGTTCGAAACCGCCACACAAGGAGGGACATCACCATGAACGCACACGATCTGGTTCAGGAAATTATCGAGCGCAAGGACAAGATTGAGAACGTCTTTTGGATTGCCTGCGGCGGTTCGATGATCGACCTGATGCCGGCCAACGAGCTGCTCAAGCGCGAGGCCACCACGTTTACCTCGACGGTCTACACTGCACGCGAGTTTTGCCTGATGGCCCCCAAGAGCCTAGGGCCGAAGTCGCTCGTTATTGCCTGCAGCCACAGCGGCAACACGCAGGAGGTCGTTGACGGCTGCGAGATGGCGTTGGCTGCCGGCGCCGAGGTCATCGCCATGACCGACTGCGAGGGCTCCAAGATCGACAACGGCAAGTGGACCACCTGGGTTTACCCCTGGGGCGAGGGCGTGTCGCAGGCCGAGGTACCGCAGGGCATCGGCGCTCTGATCGCCGCCGAACTGCTCCACCAGCAGGAGGGTTATGAGGCGCTTGCCGACATGTACGCCGGCCTTAAGCAGATGGATGCGCTGTTGCCCGCTGCCCGCGAGAAGGTCAATGCCGAGCTGGGCGATCGCTTTGCCGAGCTCTGCCAGCAGCACGAGTTCTTCTACATCCTGGGATCCGGCCCCAACTTTAGCCAGACCTACGCCATGGCCATCTGCTCGCTCATGGAGATGCAGTGGCAGCACTGCTGCTACATCCACTCCGGCGAGTACTTCCACGGCCCGTTCGAAGCCACCGAGCCCGGCGTGTTCTACTTTGTACAGCTCGGATCGGGCGAGTGCCGCCCCATGGAGGAGCGCGCGCTGGCGTTCCTCAACACGCACACCGATACGGTCATGGTGCTCGACGCACTCGAGTACGGCGTGGGCGACGTGCCTGCCAGCGTGCGTTCGTACCTGGAGCCGATCTTCTTCTACAACATGAGCTGCGAGCTGCGCGCCGCCCGCGGCAAGGTGTTCGACCACAGCCCCGAGGTTCGTCGCTACATGGGCATCGAGCAGTACTAGGTAACGGGGAAAGCGAACTTTTACGACGGGGCCTTCGCCAAACGAGGGTCCCGTTTGCGTCGCGGCACCCCGTCCCAGCTGTCGAATAATGAAGTCAAATACTTTTCCCCAGAAGTGAACGACCTATTTTGGACCCCCGAAGCATCGACATTTTTTGGTGCCAAAACCGCAGGAAAATCTCGACGAAATCGCAGGAAATGGCGTCTGAAAAGTGTCGATGCTTCGGGGGCTCGTTTTTGCTCGTTCACTTCGCGGGAAAAGTATTAGACCTAAATTTGCAAGCGTGTCGTGTGAGTCAAAAAGCGGGCCGCGCCGGGGATTTCCGGCG